>SFKX01000062.1 GCA_004553625.1 Clostridiales bacterium
GCGCCCTCGGCGCATTCGACCTCCGGCAGCGACGCGAAAAAGCTCTGACCCCAGCCGGTGATGGTGCTCTCGTTCGCTCCAGAGGTGATATGGATGTCTTTTTCTGCCTCTGTGACCTCCTGCCCGTCCACATAGTAGATAAAGCGGAAGTTACCGTAGTCGAGGCTCGTGATGTGCGAGAAGTTCGTGGAGTTCGTCACCGTGGGCCTCATGATGAAGTCTGCCGTGTCGCCATCCGAGGAGTCGGCCTGCCAGACCTCGCCGTCTATCGTGATGCCGCTCATGTCCACCACGTCCTTCATGAAGCTCCACTCGTTGTAGTACGAGGCGGTGTACTCCTGCGTGGTGCTGAGCGTCTCGCCCACGGTGCAGCGCAGCGTGTAGGGCTTGAGGAAGTCGAGCTTGAGCTCGCCGCCGCTCTTGGCCTTAAAGTCGCTCACCTTCACCGTCCGGCCGGGCTGCGTGCCCGGCGTGAACACATCCACGATCTCGTCGGATACGCGCTTGCCGTCCTTGTCGTAGATGGCGAAGATATAATATGGGGTGTAGCCCGTGCCGGTCGTGCCGAGGTACTGCTGCTCAAAGAGCTTGCCCCACGAGTTGTCCTCGGTGTAATAGGGGGTGTACCCGGTCAGCCTGACCGTGCCGCTGCCCTCGATGTTGGGGTTATAGATGTTGCTGTTGGTGGTGGCGAGCTTGACATAGTTCGTCTTGACGTTGGTGGGCGGGGAGACCGTGGCGCTGTGGGAGCCTGTGGACAGCTTCGCGCCCGGATAGAGGTGCTCCTCCTTCACGTTCACATCGCCGTATCTTCCTTCTTCATAAACATAATGCGGCGAAGAATGCGCTGCACCGGGATACCTGCCGCAGTGCTCCTTGTCGATCTTGCGGGTCTCAAAGTAGCCGCCGCGGATGCTTACGCTGGGCGGCTGATAGTCGCGGCAACGCAGCGCGTTTGCACCGCCGAGGCCGAGGATGCGGCCGCCGTTGATGACCACAGTGCCGCTGTTCCAAGCATAAATAGCGTCCCGGTAATCGCCGCGGCCGCAGACCGAGCCGCCGTTCATGATCAGCGTGCCGCCATCGACATCAATGCCCGTGGCGTAGAGCTGCTGGCGCACATAGCCGGTATAGTAGTCGGCACTACCGGCGGCATGGGAATAGGTTACCCAGACCTGCTTGGAGCGGCCGCCGTCCAGCTCGCCGCCGTTGAGGATCATCGTGCCCTCCACATGGAACAGGTTGCGAATGGCTCTAAACTTGACCTGACCACCTTCGCTGTTGCAACTCTGATCCATGTCCAGGTATCCGTCGTAGTGGATTCTGCCGCCGCCGCGGGAGTCGCAGACCACGATGGTGGAGCCTTCCGGCACCTCGAACAGCGTCAGCTCTTTTCCCCCGTCTCTATTGACATCGACGGAATAGCCGTTCAGGTCAAGGTACTTGGTTCCCTTGACGGTGATGCCGTTAAAACTGTCATCGTCCAGTGAAATGTTGCCGGTCAGCCGCATGTACCAGGTGTTGTTTTCGTCCTTGAGGTATTCCTTCAATGCGGCAACGCCAAGCGGGCCGTTAAGCTCGACCCAGCCGTTGTTGCTGTGGGGAGTGTTCGGGTTGGGCGTCGGCAGATAGGCCTCCGCTGTGGTGGTCAGGCTCGCGGGGATGAGGGTCAGCATCAGCGCCAGCGTTAAAAACAGAGATGTGATTCGTTTTCGCATCCGTGCGTTGTCCTCCTTTCGGTTGTCGGTTCATGGTTCATGGTTCTGTGCGCTCGTTCATGGCGCGCGCCGTCTCGGCCAGCCAGATTTCCGCCTGCCGGGCGGTCAGCCCGCCGATGCAATAGCCGTCGATGAGCTTTAGCTCCACCGCCTTTTCCAGCGCGGCCAGCTTTTCCGGGTGTCCGTCCTCGCAGACGAGATAGACGCGGCAATCCGGCAGCTTCCGCCGCACCTCGACGGCGATGTCGCAGCGAGAGGATACGTCCTTGTCCTCCACGCCATCGGTGAAGTCGGTTTCCAGCAGCAGAAGGTCCGCCTGCTCCGCCGCACACTGCCACACCACGTCGTCGCAGTCGTCCGAGAGGACGCCGATTGGCCGACAGCCGCCCAGATTTCTCAGCCAGTCCGCCGCGCGGCGCGTTCTGATTGGCGAGCTGAAGCACACCGCCGCTTTCGGCAAGGGCGGCTCCCGCCTCCGGAAGAGGCTCATACCGCCGCCTCCCGTCTCGCCGTTCCCTTGGGAAGCTGCGCCCCGCACTCGGGGCAGT
>SFKX01000063.1 GCA_004553625.1 Clostridiales bacterium
GGTCATAGGTCTCCCGGTCGTAAGCGGTGTCCATGAAGATGGCGATGCCGAGATCTGGCGGCGAGAAAATGAGGAAGTCGCCGTTTTCAAAAAAGGTAGGGGAACTGGGATCGTAGTCCGGGTTGACGGGCTGGCCGTCCTCCCCGTAGAACTGAAGGTGGAAGCCTGCGCTCAGCTGTTCTTCCGTGTACTCGCCCAAGTCGATCCCAACGCTTTCGCCTTCCTCCAGCGTGGTCTCCAGGCGGTTTTCGCCCCAGCCCTCCTCCGAGGCAAGGCTGATGCGGATATCCGCGATGGGGTAGGTGCTGCGATTCACCACGGCAATCTGCATGGGATACTGCTTCGCACCGCAGGCGGCAAGGCTCAGGCAGAGCAGCGCCAGGGCGAATATCAAAAGGGGTCTCCGTTGTCTCACTTCATTTTCCTCCTTCTTCCGCGGGGCTTCAGATGTCCCAGCTATCCATCCAGTTTTCGCCCCAATCGTCGGCGGGATCATACGGCGCTTCGGGGATCCAGCCCGCGGGATAGACG
Organism: Clostridiales bacterium; assembly: GCA_004553625.1. Lineage (GTDB taxonomy): Bacteria > Bacillota > Clostridia > Oscillospirales > Oscillospiraceae > Scatomorpha > Scatomorpha merdavium. The sequence continues at coordinate 532 of SFKX01000063.1, forward strand.
AGACCGTCTTCGTCGTGGTAGGCAAGGCCGTCTTCGCCGATGGTGTAATCGTTGCCCAAAAGGTAACGGTTCACGCCGTCGTAGTACCAGATATAGAAGGTGGAGTATTCGTCTTCATAAAACTCCGCGTTTTCCATATCCGTGTAGGCGTAGAAGTCGGCATTGCGGTAAAAGACGCCATCAAAATGCTGATCGTCCCCGTAGCGGCCGAAGCGTTCGGCGGAGAGGGTGAAGCTGTTGCCGTCGTCACCGGGGCAGAGGTAGGCGCGCGTCCCGTTGTCGTAAAGATAGAGGCCCATGCCCTCGCCCTCGTCGTTCATGGTGCCACTCATGGAATAGTCCGGCGAGCAGGCGATGTACTGCATGAGGGACGAGTCGATGACGATGGTCTCGCCCAGGGCATTTTGCCACATGCCGTCCCAGTTGCTTATGTCCCATTCGACGATCTCCGCCTCATCGTCGCGGAGGAAGGTGTTTCGATGGATGGTGAGTCCGCTGCCCTCGCCGTTCCGGTTTGGCAGCAGCACGCCATCGTCGCGCAGGAGGAAGTTGTAGAGAAGACCGTTGAAGAAGATCATCGGCCGGCCGCTCGCCTCGGACAGCTCGAATTCTCCGCGCCCGCCGAGTCCCCAGCGAGTGCGGTAGGCGTAAAAGCCCTCCGTACTGTCAAAGTATAACTTCGCGGTGCCGTCGATGCTCCACATCCCGTCGAGAAATTCCATATCCATGACGGTCTCATAGCCGCTTTGCGTATCGTCAGATTCGGTGTCGCCGCAGGCGGTCAAGCCCAGGCACAATGCCAGCGCCAAGAATAGGACAAGTTGCTTTTTCATCTCTCTCCTTCCCGCAGCCGCTATGCCATTTTTTGATAAAACTCGAACTCACTGCCCCAGCGCAGCGTGTCGTGGTCAAGGAGGGTAAATTCATAACCCACATCGTCGAACTGGGAGGAAACAGCGAGATACATCTCCTCGGAGCCTTCGGGGGCCAACTCGATGGTGCCGCTGTCCACCGTGGTGGGGTCGCCGTCGCCGCCGGGACGCTCCAGCAACTCCCAGCCGCCGTTTTCGTCAAACACAAGGATGCTGGGCGCATCCGCCTCGGCGTCCAGGTACCAGGTGCCCGCCATCATCTCAAAATCGATGTCGCCGGTATTCTCGCCCGGCGCGTCGCCGGTCATCTGCGTAAAGGTGCCAAACTCGGCCACATGCAGGGCGCCGACCTCGTCGAACCAGCTGCGGTAGGCCACGCCGTCGTGCTCATTGTAGAAATAATCATAGTCATACTCCGGTACGAACTGAATAAAGCCGCTGGCGGTCAGCTCTTCGTCGATGTCGTACAGCGCAAAGCGCACCTCGTCGCCCTCATCATTGTTGGCGACGATCAGCGTGCCGCCGTCCTCGCCCGTCCATGCGCCGCCGTAGATATACAGGTTCGCCATCTGTTCGCTGTCCTTGACCAGCCCCTCAAAGGAATCCGGAACGCCGTATAAATTGTAGTCGCTGCCGTCATCGCCGTAGTCTTCGTTGCTCTCGCCGCAGGCGGCAAGGCTCAGGCACAGCACCAGAGCCAATGCAAGAGACAAATATTTATTTACGTGTTTCATCATGTTCTTCTCCTTTTTCAGATCAACTGTGTCAATGTTCCTGTTCCGCCATAGACAATATCTCATCATGGCTCAGCTCCACATCGCCGAAGCGGACAAAGATGCCGTTGGTCACAGCGCTGTTCCA
>SFKX01000007.1 GCA_004553625.1 Clostridiales bacterium
GATGCCGTTCTCGTAGACGTACTTCACAGCCTCGTAATACCAGGCGTTGACGGAGACGTCGGTGAACGGGAAGTCGGGGACGTCGGGCTCATCGGGCTCGCCCGGCTCAATGTCGGGCAGGGCGGACCAAATGGCACGGATGACCATGTCGCCCGTTATCGTGATGCTGTCGCCCGGCTGATATGTCCGGCCATTCCAGCTCCAGCCCATGAAGATGCATCCCGCCTTGCTCGGCGCCGGCTGGAAGTAGAATGTTTCTCCGACCTCATAGCCCTCAATCTCAGCCGGCATTTGGCCGTTGTCGAAAATGATTGTAATAGTGCAGAGGTTCGTTTCATCCATATTGGGGCTGGTGTAGTACTCGTCTGCGCCTACAAATTTCTCCGCTGCATTGCCGAGCTGGCTTGCGCTGGGCGCACCGCCGCCCCAGTAGTTCATTGCGATATCAACGCTCTCAACCGCATCGACAACTTCCAGGCAGCTTTCCGCGGAGATATCGTTCTTCTCGAATTTTGCCGGGTCAGCATAGAACTTGATGCGGCTCGCCCCGGCAAAGGTGTTGTTGGTGACCTCTTGGTTCTCGTGCATTATGTTCAGTTTGCCGCTTGTGACGCTGTTGTTATAGAAGGTGACGTCCTCAGCATAGAGGATGCCGACATAGTCGCAGTTCGTGAAGGTGCAGCCGGTCACCTCAAGGTTCTCAAGGTCAGAAGCTATGCCGCTGGTGGGCTCTGCGCCGATGGCGTAGGAGCAGTTTGTGAATGAGCAGTTCCTGATGTATATTACCTCGTCCTCGGCGTCCGTGCCGCCCACGAAGATGCCGTATACGGGTACTTGCTCGCCGCTGATGACCTTAACTCTCTCGAAGCTGTCGCCGGGGGCGGCGCAAATGGCCTTGTGGCCCTGAGCCTGCGAGCCGGAGCTGATTCCGGAGAGGTCTATGGTGAGGTCATAGAAAAGGTTGTTCCCGGCGGAGTGGAACACTGTGTCGTGGTTCTGGAGGCTCTCGATGGCGTTTACTTTGAGAGTGTGGTTGTTGCCATTGACCGTGACGCCGCTGAGATTCCAAACCTGCTGCCAGCTGTCAACGGTGACGTCCAGGAGAAGTTCAACAACATCCCCGGAGACCGCCTCAGACATGGCATCATGGAAATCGGAATAGAGCGTATCTCCGATCTTTGCAACGGCATTAGCCAACTCATTCAGGCTTTCGTCCTTTGTAACCGTAATCGTCCCGCTCGGAGTGCAATAATCAGCGCCTCTGTCGCCGGGTTTTTGAATTTGTATTTCTGCATCAGTGCTGGAGACGGAAAGACTTATTGTCTGATAAGAATTATAACCTTCGCGCCCGTCCCCAAGGAGTATGTCGCCGTTGCAGGTCTTCTCACCCTCTTCCAAGGAGAAAGTGCAGTTTTCCACATTTACTTTGCTTACAGCACCATTGCTTGAAACAATGCGTATGGGGGCGGCCCAGGTAGTGTCATCCTTACATATTTTAGTAGTAGAGCAGCTATTAAACTTTGTATTGCTGATAGTGATATCCTGCATCTCACCGGGGTCGGCCTTGTTGTTCAAATTTATAGGTTCCGGCACTCCATTGAAAACACAGCCTTCTACAACGATCTCGCCTGGAGCGTTAGAATATACAGCACAGCTTTGGTGGGTCATCTCGTCAAGATCAAATGTGCAGTTTTTGATAGTGATATTATTGTCGCCAGAAGTCCCGCTCAGATAGACTTTCCCCACGTTTTTGCAATCAACCAGATTTATGTTCAGTGTATATGTAGTATTTCTCTCTCCCCAGACAGCCGCGCCGGTAAGATTGTATATGTTCAGGTCAATATCACAGGTCAGCGGCGCGGTATTGGAAGTATCCAGCTCGAAATCCTGCTCGCCTCCGTTAAGGACAGCACCGTTGCCGTATATGGTCATACTGCGCTCCACATGCATATGGGACGTGCTTGCGATTTCAGCACCCGGCTTGCAGTAAAGGACAGCTGTCTCTCCCACTGTTACTTCATTTGCCGCGGCAAGAGCCGACTGTATGCTGCTGTAATAAGCGTTATCGAATAAAACGATGTTGTCGCCAAAGTTGCTTTCAGTTACTCCCTCCGGGAGAACTACTTCTGGCACTTCCTCCAACGCCATGGCTGCGGTTGGCAGCAGGGTTAGAAGCATTGCCATGACCAACAATATAGCCAGCGAAATCTTTTTCATACCGAGTCTCCTCTCGCCTGATTTTGTCAATAATAGCACAGAATCCACCTATTGGCAAGGGAAGATATGTCGGCATTAGCTATTTTTTAGATTTCGCTGCCGTCCTTTAGCTTTCTGTAAAATGTTGCGGGGCAGAGGCCGGTGCGCTGTAACGCAGAGTCGAAATCTATCTCGTGCCTGCGCCATTGGCCGACTATTTGGTCAAAATTTTCCGGTATCGGAACCGCTGGACGGCCAAAGGGTACTCCTCGCGCCTTCGCCGCCGCTATGCCCTCTGCCTGTCTGCGGCGGATGTTCTCCCGCTCGTTCTGTGCCACGAAAGACAGTATTTGCAGCACCAGATCCGCTATAAACGTACCCATCAGGTCCTTGCCGTTGCGCGTATCAAGCAGCGGCATGTCCAGTACAACTATGTCCACGCCCTTCTCCTTTGTCAGGATGCGCCACTGGTCCTGTATCTCCCCGTAGTTTCGGCCGAGACGGTCTATGCTCTTGATGTATAAGAGATCGTCGCGCCTGAGTCTGCGTACCATACTCTGGTATTGGGGTCTTTCAAAATCCTTGCCCGATTGCTTGTCGATATACAGATTGCGTTCAGGTATCTGGCAGCCGCGCAGTGCAATGAGCTGTCTATCCTCGTTCTGGTCGGCACTTGATACTCTAATGTAGCCGTATACCTTGCCCATTCTCTGCACAGCCCCCTTTTCTCTTTAATAAAATTGCCGGGTCACTTCAACGTGACCCGGCTGATTCAATTTTTCAAGGATTCGAAATACCGTTCGATTGTCTCTCTCCCGGCACGGCTCGTGCCTTGGAGCATCGCATCCGATCCGCCGCCCCGGCCCTCAATGGCGGCATTTATCTCTTTCGTCATTGACCGCAGAGCTTTCGTCCGGCTGCCGATGATGTATTTGTAATCCCCGTCCCTGCCCGTGAATCCGGCGCAGGCTATCCCGGCCAGCTCGGCTCCCGCGTTTACCAGCTCGCGCAGGGTTATCATGTCCATGTCCTCTTCAAATATGCAGATGCAGCCCTCTGTGCGCTCCAGCCGCGCCGCTTTGAGCTGCAGCAGTTCGCGCTTGAGCCGAGTCAGTTCGGCTTTGCGCTCCTCCTGCTCCGCCAGATGACGCTCTATTGCCGCGCCCGTCTCCAGCCTTTTGGCTGAGAGCGAAGCCGAGACCCGCGCATTATTCGCGTGTAGTTCCTGGTAATCGCGCAGCGCCGCCTCGCCGCATATGAGCGTAAGCCTAGTCCCGCCGCGGTGGCGCATACTGTCGATTATCTTCAGGACGCCGACTTCGCCTGTCCGTGAAACGTGCGGGGCGCAGCACGCACAGCGGTCAACGCCCTCTATCTCCACTATCCGCACCTCGCCGCTCAGCTCTTTCTTGCTGCGGTACTCCATGGCGTGGAGTTCCTCCGGCCCGGGCAGCAGCGTCCGGACGGGAAGGTTGCGCCAGATCGCCCGGTTCGCCTCCAGCTCGGCCCGGCTCAGATCCTCGCGGCTCAGTTCGGCGGAGAAGTCTATCGTCATTCCCTCCGCGCCCATGCGGAAGCCCACGTTGTCACAACCAAACAGCCTGTGCACCGTTCCGGAAAGGATGTGCTCGCCCGAATGTCCCTGCATCCTGCCAAACCTCAACGGCCAATCCAGCTTGCCCCCGACCTCTGCGCCGGGCTGCAGCGCGCCCGGTACGAGATGGATGATCTCCTTGCCGTCCTCGCGCAGGCCGAGCAGGCGCATACCCCCCAGCTCGCCCTCGTCAGCATCCTGACCGCCGCCGCCGGGGAAAAACGCGGTCCTGTCCAGCACGACAGCGTATCGCCCGTTTTCCTCCGTGCACGACAGTACCTTGGCGGTGAAATTGGCCAGATGTCCGTCAGAATAGTACAGTTTTTCTGTCAAAGTCCAACACCTCGCGTCACAAATGATAACACATTTGCGCCGACTCGGCAAGCAGCCCTTTGCTTGACGATAACGCCCAAATATTATATAATGAATAGAATTGAAATCGGGAGGGATCACACTGAGGATACTCTTTCTCATAAACTTTGCGGGCAAGGCGGGGACGGAAAAATACGTTGAGAACCTTGTGCGTATCTTCAGCTCAGCCGGGAACGAGTGCCATTTCGCCTACAACATTGCCGGCGAGCTCTCGGAGAAGATGGCGGAGCGCGGCATCCCCTGCCTGCAGCTCGACATGGGTGGCTCTCCCCTCGCGGCGGCGCGCAGGCTCGCTGAATACTGCCGCGGCAACAAGATAGAGGTCATCCACGCCCAGTACCCGCGGGAGAACATCATCGCCCTGCTCTCACTCCGGCGCTATTCTGCGCCGCACGTCGTATATACGAACCACCTCACCATCCGCAGCGGGTTCAAATGGCGGCTGCTCAACCGCATCTTCACACCGAAGGACCACAGGATCATCGCGGTCTGCCGTGAGGGGCGGGACATCATGGTGGAAAACGGCGTCTGCCCAGAGCGCATTGAGGTCATCTACAACGGCGTCGAGCCGGAAAAGCACCCGGTGCGCGACCTCTCCGTGAGGCCGGAGCTGGGCATAGGCGAAGGCGAGTTCATGCTCTCCATCCTGGCGAGGTACGCGCCCGAAAAGGGGCTTTTCTTCCTGCTGGACTCGCTGGCGGAGCTGAAAAAGCTGACGGACCGCCCTTTCCGCTGCGTCATATGCGGCGACGGCGAGCAGTTCGGCGCCGTGAAACAGAAGGCGGCCGAGCTCGGGCTCGGTGATATAGTCGTGCAGACGGGCTACCGGAACGATGCGGACCGTATACTCCGCGCTTCCGACCTCTACCTCAACACCAGCTCCTGCAATGAGGCCATGAGCTTTGCCGTCCTGGAGGCGATGAACGCCGCGCTGCCCCTGGTAGTTACAGACGTCGGCGGCAACCGCGACCTTGCGGAGACGAACATTCAATGCGGTTTTGTCGTCCAATACGGCGACGTATCCGGCTTTGCCAGGGCCATCCTGCGGCTCATGGAGGATGAAGCGCTCTATAAGCAGTTTTCGGCGGACGCCCTGCGTAAAATCTCAGAGGAATTCGACCTCGAGAAGCTCGCCTGGGACGTCTACCGCACATATCAATAATTATTCTGGAGGCACATCATGATCGACGAAAAAGGCAGACTGTTCGGAAAGGTCAATATAGTTGACCTGCTCATAGTAATAATCATCCTTGCCGCGGGCGCGTTCCTCGGCATGAAGCTCCTTGGGCCGGACAGCACCGTCGCCAATACGCAGAAGGTCCTTGTCACCCTCTATTGCGAGGAGACGCCCAACTACGTCGCTGAGCAGCTCGAAGAGGGCGCAGAGGTCTGGGACAGCGAGAACAACGTCACCATAGGCTATCTCAAAGACTGGCGCACCGGTGACAGCAAGAGCGCCGTCACCGACGTCACCGGCAAAGTGGTCGAGATCACCCGCGAGGACTACTGCTCCGTGACCCTCAACTGCGAGGGCGAGGGCGTCGTCGGCACGCACGGCGTCACCATAGGCGGTACGCTCTATGGCGCTGGCCAGTCGATGAGCGTTTATTTCAACGACTGCAAGCTCTTCCTGCGCGTCCAGAGCATCGAGGTCCTCGAGTGATAATGGTCTCAATGCCTGAAAGCGAGGTGTTCCGCTTTGCTCTCTAACAGCATACTCGGGCGGCTGTACGGATACTGGCTGTACAGCGCCATATACCGCATTCTGCGCGGCATCTACCGGCCATTCTCCAGGGCGTTCCCGAACAGCGCAGTCGTGCGCTTTCTCCGGCGCTCGCCGAAGGTCGAGGTATGGTACGGCGCCAGCCTCTTCACCCGTATAGTCGACGCCGTGTGGAACTTCCTGCTGCGCGTGTTCGGCGCGGTTTTCCGCTTTTTGAAGCCCGCAGCGGGGTCGAGCGTCATTGTCAGGCTCGTCTCCGGCTCTGTGCTGCTGCGCTTTGAGGTTATACTCGGGGCTTTCGTGTTCGTCATGTTCATCACGCCGCACTCATATTGGTCGAACTCCTACGCCGTGCTCGCGGCGGTGGGGCTCTTCGGGCTGTGGTTCCTGATGTCCGCAGCGGGCCGACGGAAAAAGGTCTGGCCCAAGGCTCTCGGTCTGCCTTTCCTGCTGTTTTTCATGGCCTGCGTGGGCAGTCTGATCTTCACCAGCGCTCTCAGCGACAGCGTGAGGATACTCAGCTTCTTCATATCCGCCTTCCTGCTCTGCTTCACCGTCATGGCGGACACGACGGACGAGCGGAGGCTCGTATCGCTCATGGCCTGGATCTATGCCGCCGTCATACTGACGGCGCTCTACGCCATCGCACAGAGATTCATGGGCGTGGAGGTCAGCGCCTCGTACACCGACCTCGACCTCAACGCCGGCGTCCCCGGCCGGGTCTATTCCACGCTGGACAACCCCAACAACTACGCGGAGTTTTTGGTCCTTTTCACGCCGCTGTGCGTCTCCTTTGCCATGAGCCGAAAGGACCCGACCCTGCGCTTCGTGCTAAGCTGCTGCATAGTGTTCCCGCTCGCGGCCATAGTGATGACCTACTCGCGCTCGAGCTGGCTCTCACTCGCCGTCGCAGCGGTGGTGTTTGTCTATTACGTTGACAAGCGGCTGATCCCCATCGGCTTTGTGGCGATACCTCTGGTCATTCCCTTCCTGCCGGACAGTATTATCACGCGCCTTTCCACCATCTTTAACTCGCATGACAGCTCTGCCAGCCACCGTATACGCACCTGGCAGAGTCTCCTGCCCATGCTCCGCGACCACGGCTTCACCGGCATCGGCATGGGGCCCACTACCTTCTCCGACCTCTACCCCAGCTATGCCCTTACCGGCGCGACCAAGGGCGTCTATCACACGCAGATGCTCTATATGGAGCTCTTTATTGAGACGGGCGCCTTGGGCTTCGTGTCCTTCATGTGGCTCATGCTCCGGAGCGTCAAGGACGCGGCGTTTAGTCTGGTCCACTGCGCAGGACGTGAGACCCGCGGCGCGCTCGTGGGCTGCTGCGCCTCTTTTATAGGCATAGCCGTAGCCTCGATTTTTGAGTATATCTGGTTCTATCCCAGGGTGTTGTTCGCATTTTTCATCCTTCTCGGCATCTGCCTTGCCTGTATACGCATGTGCCGGAGGGAGAAGGAGGCTCCCAGCTTTGAACGGTAACAAAAAACTCATATACGCCGCGCTTTTTGCGGCACTGTGCTGTGTCATCACCATGTACCCCAAGTTCCCCACGCTTTTCGGCTACATCCACGCCGGGGATGCTCTCGTGCTGCTGGCGGCCTATGTGCTCGGCCCTGTCTGGGGCTCGCTCGCCGCCGCGCTGGGTTCCAGCCTGGCGGATCTCATGGCGGGATATGTACAGTATTTTCCCGGCACTTTTGTCATAAAGGCTGTCATGGCTCTAATTGCCGGAGCGGTTCTTACAAAGTTTGGTGCAAAGCATCCAATACGCTATGCAATGCTCGGCGGTCTTGCGGCAGAGTGCGTGATGATTCTCGGCTACTTCGGCTATGAGGGCTGGATATTGGGCTACGGCTGGGGTGCCGCAGCCAGCATCCCGACGAACATCGTGCAGGGCGTGTTCGGCGCTGCTGCATCTACGGCTCTTTTTGCCGCCCTGCTCAAAACTCCATATGCCAGGCGAGAGCTCGGCATAGGCTCTCCGCAAAACCCGGACAGGCGCTGAAACCGCGCCGCAACACAGCGGAAAAGAGGTGATACCCACGCCCGGTAAAACTATTTTACGTGAAAAGCTGAACGAATCCATCGCATCCGTCATCCCCATCGCGCTCATAGTCGCACTTTTGTGCCTGAGCTTCGTGCCGGTCACGACGGACTTGATGCTGGCTTTCCTGCTCGGCACCATCATGCTGGTCGTGGGTATGGGCCTGTTCACCCTCGGCGCAGAAGCGTCGATGACTCAGATCGGCAACCACACAGGCGCAAGGATGACAAAGTCGCGCAAGCTCTGGCTCATCCTCACGCTCAGCTTCATTCTGGGCATAGCCATCACCGTTGCGGAGCCGGACCTCCAGGTCCTGGCCTCCAATGTCCCGCACATCAACACCACCGTGCTCATAATAACGGTCTCCGTGGGCGTGGGTCTGTTTCTCGTTATCTGTATGCTGCGCATACTGCTCGGTGTCCAGCTGCGCTGGGTGCTGCTCGCGTGCTACATACTCGTCTTTGCTCTCGCCTCCTTCTCTGAGGCGGACTTTCTCAGCGTCGCCTTCGACTCCGGCGGCGTGACCACGGGACCCATGACCGTCCCATTCATCATGGCGCTCGGCGTCGGCGTGGCCTCGATACGCAGCGACAAAAATGCCGAGGCGGACAGCTTCGGCCTTGTCGCGCTCTGCTCCGTTGGACCGATACTCGCCGTCATGCTGCTCGGCTTCTTCTATAAGATGGAGGACGGTGTCGTCGCCTCCGCCGTCGTGCAGAGCTACGCGGATACAGTCGAACTCGGCAGCGGCTATGTGCGCGCCATCCCGCATTACATGGTAGAAGTGGCGACGGCGCTCGCGCCCATCGTTGGCTTTTTTCTGCTGTTCCAGATCTTTTCGCTCAGGCTGCGCAAGCTGCCGTTTCTGAAAATCGTCATTGGCCTGGTCTACACCTATGTGGGACTCGTGCTCTTCCTCGTAGGCGTGAACGTCGGCTTCTCCTCGCTCGGCACCATCCTCGGGGCGAGGCTGGTGGAAAAGGCGGCCTGGATGCTCGTCCCCGTGGCGATGCTGATGGGCTGGTTCATCATCTCCGCGGAGCCCGCTGTGCATGTCCTGAACAAGCAGGTCGAGGAGATAAGCGCGGGCGCAGTGTCCGAAAAGGCCATGGGTCTGAGCCTTTCAGTGGCCATTGCGCTGGCTACGGGCCTGGCGATGGTGCGGGTATTGACAGGGATATCCATTCTCTGGTTCATCGTCCCCGGCTATGCGGCGGCGCTGGCAATGAGCTTTTTCGTGCCGCCCATCTTCACGGCTATAGCCTTTGACTCCGGCGGCGTTGCTTCCGGACCTATGACCGCCACCTTTATGCTGCCCTTTGCCATGGGCGCCTGCGAGGCCGCGGGAGGCAACGTGATGACGGACGCCTTCGGCCTTGTCTCGCTTGTCGCCATGATGCCGCTCATCACCGTCCAGGTAATGGGCGCGGTATACCTCATCCGCTCGCGCAGGCGTCAGGAGGTCCTTGACGTGACCCAGCTCGCAGACAACGAGATAATAGAGCTTTGGGAGGTGGCGTCATGATAATGGACTTCGTCGTCGCCATTGTGGACAGGTCCAAGGCCGAGAGCATGGTCGAGCTCTACCGCAGTCACGACCTGCCTCTTGTCCTGACGATGCTCTGCAACGGCACCGCAACGAGCGAGCACCTGAGCCTATACGGACTCGAGGCGACGGAAAAGGCGCTTGTCGCCTCCGTAGCTTGCGGAGACCAGACAAAGCAACTCATAAAGAGCGCCAAACGCAGGCTGTTCATCGACATACCCGGCAACGGCATAATGCTGGCCGTCCCGGTGAAGAGCGTGGGAGGAGGACGAACCTTGGCTTTTCTGACTGGCAACAACGCGCCGGATGGCGCTGTCCCCGAACTCAAATTTGATTATGAACTGATCATGGCCATACTCAATGAGGGTCACACAGACACTGTCATGGACGCCGCTCGCTCCGCCGGAGCCGCAGGAGGCACTGTCCTCCATGCCAAAGGCACCGGCGCCAAACAGGCCGAGCGATTCCTGGGCGTCTCCATTGCAGAGGAAAAGGAACTCATAATCATCGTCTCCAAGGCCGGAGAGAAGGCCGCCATCATGAAGGCCATCGCCGAACAGGCCGGTCCTGGCACTCCCTCCGGAGCCATCTCTTTTTCCCTGCCCATCTCCGCCGTCGCCGGTCTGCGCGTCCTGGAGGACGACTGAAACCTCGCATACGCAAAAAACATCCCCTGTCCCGTCACGGGACAGGGGGTGCTTTTATTTGCTCAGGCCCTTCCAGGCTTTGAAGTAGAAAAGCGCATAACCCACAAAAGCGGCGAGGGTCACGAACAGGCAGAGGCCGATCAGTCCGTCAGACACGGGCTTGGGCATTCCGGGTATCACAAGGAGCAGGAACACCGCGCCATATGTCACCGCAGTACACACCTTGCCGTACCACTGAGCGCCGTCCATCCGGAACCCGCGCTTCAGCATGTACGCGCCCATGCAGAACATATATAGTTCCTTGACGACGTAGAGCCCGAACATCACGCCCATCAGTGGGTAGCGGAAAGCCATGCTCAAGGCTATCGCCGCAAGGGTCAGCTTGTCCGCGACAGGGTCTATGAACTTTCCCCACTCGGTTATCATGTTGTAGTGCCTTGCTATCTTCCCGTCCAGCATGTCCGTCAGCCCGGACACGGCTATCACCGCCGCCGCGTAGCCGTAGCCGCCTTCGTCGTCCGCACTGAAGTACAGCAGCAGGTAAATGGGTATCAGCAGCAGCCGAAAATAGCTCATGATATTCGGAATGGAAAAATATTCTCTGCGCCAATCCTTCTTCAAAAAAATCACTTCCGAGTGGAAATATATCACACACGAGCGATTTGGTCAATGCCTCCCCGCTCCCTCGAAAACTCAGTATACCCTCCAAAACTCAACAATCGCTCAACCTGCGCCTATTATCCCCCCTGTCTAGGCAAAATAAAAGTGGGCCCCGGACGAACCAAGGGCCCTTTGGAGGGAGTAGATCATCTGTATTTGTTGACGACCGCCTTCATGTCGTCCCAGGCAGCCTCCATGTCGGAGACCAGCTTGAACTGGGTACGGCAACGGTCGAGGTTCTGCCCGTCCCTGTGGGTACGGAAGTAGTGGTCGCCCTCGAGGTAATCCGTCAGGAAGCGGATGCCGCACTCGAGAGTCATGAGCTTAGCGCCCCAGGGCAGGTAGTCCAGCTCGGCCTCGGTCAGCGCGCCGCCGGCGCCTTCGAGGTAGCCTGCCGCATAGACGTCGAACAGCTCCAGGTCAAAGTTGACCTTGGTGAGGTCCTGCTCGTCCTCCGCGCTGTGGTTTGCGCCGAAGCGGATGGAATCGCCGAAGTCATTTATCGAGAGGCCCGGCATGACCGTATCGAGGTCGATGACGCAAATGCCCTCGCCGCTCTTGCGGTCAATGAGGATGTTGTTGAGTTTGGTGTCGTTGTGGGTGACGCGCAGCGGCAGGCGTCCCTCGCGCAGCGCGGAGAGCGCCACGGAGCAATCTGCCTCGCGCTCCTCGACAAACTTGAGCTCAGGTCCAACCTCCTTCACCCTGCCCATGACATCCGCTGCGACCGCCGCCTTGAGCTTGGCCAGCCTGTCCTCGGTGTCGTGGAACTTGGGGATGGTCTCATAGAGCGTATCCGCCGGGTAGTCCTTGAGCATCCTCTGGAACTTGCCGAAAGCCACGGCGGAGGCCCGGAAGAGCTCCGGCGTCTCTGCCTTCTGGAGGCATACCGTGTCCTCGACGAAGGGGTAGACGCGCCAGGCACCGCCCTCGGAGTCAGTATAGAAGTTCTTGCCGTCCTTAGTGGCCCAGACGCTCATGGTTTCGCGCTCCGGATCGCCGCCGGCGTCCTTAATTTTGCGGCCCAGGAAGGAAGTCACGCCGACGATATTGGCCATGACCTCGTCCGGATGCTTGAATGCCGCAGAACTTATACGCTGGAGTATGAATCGCCTGCAGGGGTCCTCTCCCGGCTGGGTGTGGACCACAAAGGTGTCGTTTATGTGGCCGGAGCCGTAGCGCACCGCGCCTACCAGCTGGCCGCCGAAATCATATGCCGCGAGGGCCTCGCCCAGCAGTTTTTCAGCCTCTGACATCACTCAGACCTCCCAGAGCTTGTCGGGGTACAGCCCGCTAGCTGTTTTTTCCGCGATAGCCGCGACCACACAGGGCTTGTCCTCCTTGTAGGTCACGCCGTACCACTTGTCCGCGCTGCGCAGGACCTTGACCCTGGCCTTGCCCTCTTCGAGCAGCTGGGTCACGACGCTGGGCAGGAAATACTCGCCCTTGAGCGGGTTGGTCTTGATAGCGTTGTCCAGGAACTTCGGGAACCGAGCCTCGGCCTCCTTGAGGAAGCTCTCGGTGAAGCCCCAGAGGTTCATCGAAACTATCGTGCTGCCGGGGACCTCGGTCCAGGTCTTGCCGTCGTCCTCGGTGAAGCGGGCGTCGTCGCCCATCTTCTCGATGTGGGTATGCTCCGTGACCTTGACGAGGTAGTTGTTCTCATCCTCCTCGCAGATGCCGCGGGCGACGTGGCCGTACTCGGTGACGGTGTTGCCCAGCAGATATCCGACCATGGCGAACTCGTAGCAGTTTTCGCTGTCGGGATGGCTCTCGAGGTACTGATATATCTCGCGGAAGCCCTCGGGGCCGTAGTAGTCGTCCGCGTTAACGACGGCGAAGGGGCCGTCCACGACCTTGCGCGCGGCTAGGACCGCGTGGCAGGTACCCCAGGGCTTCACGCGCCCGTCCGGGACCTCATAGCCCTCCGGCAGGTCGTCGAGCTGCTGGTAGGCGTACTTGACATTTATGAACTTGGACAGTCTGTCGCCGATGGCCTCGTGGAAGGCCTCTTCGATCTCGTGCTTGATGACGAACACGACGGTATCGAAGCCGGCGCGCTTGGCGTCGTAGATGGAGTAGTCGATTATGAGCTGGCCGTGATTGCCCACCGGGTCTATCTGCTTGAGCCCGCCGTAGCGGCTGCCCATACCGGCTGCCATGACAACAAGAACAGGTTTCTTCATCATTCGTCCCCCCTGTCAGCCTCTCTTCAGCCTCTATAGCCGTTCGGGTTCATGCTCTGCCACTTCCAGGAAGAGGCGCACATCTCCTCGATGCCGTACTGAGCCTGCCAGCCCAGCTCCTCCTTGGCCTTGGTCGGGTCCGCGTAGCAGATGGCGATGTCGCCGGGGCGGCGCGGGTCAACGACGTAGGGCAGGGTCTTGCCGCAGGCCTTCTCGTAGGCGTGCAGAACGTCGAACACACTGTAGCCCTTGCCGGTGCCCAGGTTGCAGACGAAGAGCCCGCACTTGGTCTCGAGCTTCTTGAGCGCCGCGATGTGGCCGCGAGCGAGGTCAACGACGTGGATGTAGTCGCGCACGCCGGTGCCGTCATGCGTCGGGTAATCGTCGCCGAACACGTGCAGCTTCTCCAGCTTGCCAACAGCGACCTGCGCAATGTAGGGAACGAGGTTGTTCGGGATATCGTTCGGGTCCTCGCCGATGAGGCCGCTCTCGTGTGCGCCGATGGGGTTGAAGTAGCGCAGCAGGGCGACGTTCAGGCTCGGCTCGGCCTTGCAGTAGTCCATCAGGATACGCTCGATGAAGAGCTTGGTGGTGCCGTAGGGGTTGGTGGTGCCGCCGGTCGGGAAGTCCTCGCGGATAGGCACGGAGGCCGGGTCGCCGTACACGGTGGCGGAGGAGGAGAACACGAAGTTCTTCACGCCGTAGTCGCGCATGGCGTTCAGTATCATCAGAGTGTTGACAAGGTTGTTGGTGTAGTACTCCAGGGGCTTGGCGACGCTCTCGCCCACGGCCTTGAGACCTGCGAAGTGGATGACGGAGTCAATATTCGGGTAGTTCCTGAAGAGTTCCTTGACCTCGACGGGGTCGCAGAGTTCGCACTTCACGAACGGAACCTTCTTGCCCACGATCTTCTCAACGCGGTGCACGGCTTCCTCGCAAGAATTTATGAGATTGTCCGCTACTACGATGTCATAACCCGCTTCAATCAGCTCAACGCAGGTGTGGCTTCCAATGTATCCGGCTCCGCCGCTGACAAGTATCATTCTTGAACACTCCTTAATAAATCTTTTTTAGGCTGTGACCATTGTAAAACGCCCCGCACAAAAATGAAATATACGGAAGCTCAGATTATTTGCACATTTGACCGCCTTTTATTGCCCGGGCTTTGTCTTTGCGGCCAATGCGCGCACGCCCGCGGAATACTCGCTGGGCGACATTCCCGTCACTTTTTTGAATTGACGCGAAAAGTAGTATATCGACTGGTATCCCAGCTTTTCGCCTATCTCCGTGAAGTTCCCGCTGCCGCGGCGTATCATCTCCTTCGCGGCTTCGATCTTGCGTTTGCCGAAATATTCCATTACTCCCCCGCCTGTCTCTGCATGGAAAATCTGTTGCAGCCGGCTGCGCCCAACCAGATTATCCCGGCAGATCCGGTCTATCGTAAGCGCTTCGGAAAGGTGTTCGCCAAGGTATTCGTCCACACGTGTGAAGATCTCGCTCCTGCTCTGCGCCTGCAGAGGTCCGCGGCCCTGCCTTTCTCCCGCGCCGCGCCGCAGCAGGCGTATCAGCAGTTCCTCTATGTACGCGCCAACGAGCTGCTCCGAGCCGTAAGCCGCGCACTCGCGCCGCTCCAGGGCCGTTGTCATCGGGTCGTCCAGTGGTGAGGAAAAGGCCAGTTCCGCCTCCGATACCAGGCCGCCTATAAGCACGCGCTCCGCCTCTTTGGTCTTGTAGGTCCGTCCGGATAAGCGCTCCAGCTCCGAACACTCGCAGTAAAAACTGGCAACCACAAGATTCGGCGCGGAGTTGCCCGTCGCCCTCAGCGCGTGGAACTCTCCGGGTGGATGGAATATGATATCTCCCCGGCTCAAAAGCTCCTCCCTGCCTTCTGCAACAACGTAGACCTCCCCTTTGTCTACATACAGAAACTCCCAGAAATCGTGTCGCTCTCCTTCAAAATAGTAGTTGCTGGAGTATTCAAAATAATGCACTGTCACGGCCCTGTCTACCCTGACGGGCCGCCTAAGCAACGTGGGTGAAAACGGCATGGCGTGCTCTCCCTCCCTATGCCCCTGACTTCAGCCTTGAGCTCTTGCGGTATTCCATCGGACTCATGCCCACTATGCGCCGGAAACTCTGCGAAAAATAGCTTGGAGAGGAAAACCCAAGCATATGCGATATTTGGCTGAGAGAATGGTCGGTCCCGCCGAGCAGGTATTTGCTCTCCTCAATGCGCCGCGATATCAAGTAGTTTATCGGAGAAATCCCGTATTCCTTTGTGAACGAATGTACCATGTAATATTTGTTCACGTGCACCAGTTCGCTCAGCATATCCAGGCTGATATTTTCTTTGAAGTGGTTATCTATGTACCTCTTTACGGCTGCACATTCCTTATTCTGCTGTTTGCCCTTTCTGCGGTGCTCGCCCTGCGTAGGCAAAAAGCTCAAACCCGCATGCCGCATGAGCCGCAATATGAGCACTTCCAGGAGGTCCTGGCAGATCAGCTCGTAGCCCGGCGCCTTGAGCTCTATCTCCTTCAGCATCTCTCTCAGCGCGTGCAGCAGCGGCTCGCGCTCGCTGTGAAGGTTGACCATGAACCAGCGCTCGTCCGCATCTTCGTCCGCCGAATACTCCAATCCCTCCACGCCGAGGACTATGTATTCCAGCGGCCTGCGGTTGTAGCTGACCTCGGTGTGCTCCACGTTTGGGTTAACGATGACCATATCGTCCGTTTTCACAGGGACGAGCCTGCCGGCTATGTTGAACTTGCCTGAGCCGCCCACTACATAGAACACCTCGGTACAACCGTGCGTATGCAAGGTGCTGTGCCAATCGCCTCCATATTTTGCCGTGCTGACATAAAGGAGTTTTACACGGCTCCTGTCTATCGGGTTCTGGCCGATGTCCTCAATGCTGTATCTGTTTGTGCTCAGGTCTGCTCACCTCCGGACTTTAGTAATCTTGCGTAGTATGGCTCATACAATTATAATACATAGCCGCGCTCTGTGCAATATGTGCAAATTAACCGATTTTTTCCGCGCGGTCACGACGCAAAATCCAAATTCTCCGCAGAGGTGCGGCAGAACGGCACTTTCGCGTTTTAAACACGTTGCACAAAATTAAATATGCGATTTGAGGATTGACGTAAAAATTACACATAAAGCAATAAGTATAAAAAATAGAGCAATTATTTGATTGAATCGCTCTCAGGAAAGATTATACTTAAACCAACAGGGATGGAAGCGCCATCCATAGTGTTTAGCGATCCCCGAATTTTGAGAAAAGAGGAATGAAAATGAAGAAACTCCTTGCACTCGTACTCGTTTTCATGCTTGCCCTGGGCGTCCTTTCCGCCTGCGGCACGCCCGCCGCTGATACCTCCACGCCCCCCGCTGAGGACAGCACCACTCCGGACGACGGCGGCGACGTTGTCGAGCCCGCCGGCTCCATCAAGGTAGCGGCCATCGAGACCGCCTACGGCACTCAGATGTGGACCGACGTCTGCGCGGCCTTCACCGAGGCCACCGGCATCGAGGTCGAACTCGTCACCGACAAGAACCTTGAGGACGTCATCGGCCCCGCCATGCAGGGCGGCGAGTACCCCGACGTCATCCACCTGGCCACCGGCCGTGAAGCCGGCCTGACCGAGCAGTTCATCAAGGACAAGAACATTGCCGACATCACCGACGTTCTGTCCATGACCGTCCCTGGTGAGGACGTCACTGTCAGCGAGAAGATCGCCGGCGGCTTCACCGAGACCAGCCTGACCAACCCCTACGGCGACGGCAAGACCTACCTCGCCCCGATGTTCTACTCTCCCTGCGGCCTCTTCTACAACGCCGGCCTCTTTGAGGAAAAGGGTTGGGAAGTCCCCACCACTTGGGACGAGATGTGGGAGCTCGGCGACAAGGCCCTTGAGGAGGGCATCTACCTCTTCACCTACCCCACCACCGGTTACTTTGACGCTTTCTTCTACGCTCTGATGTACGCCGCCGGCGGCCCCGAGTTCTTCAATGAGGCCACCGTCTACACCGAGGGCATCTGGGACAGCGAGGCTGCCACCACCTGCTTCGACATAGTCGAGAAGCTCGCCTCCTACACCAACCCTATCACCCCGGCTCAGGCCAACGATCAGGACTTCACCCAGAACCAGCAGCTCGTCCTTGACAACAAGGCCCTGTTCATGCCCAACGGCACCTGGATCGTCGGCGAGATGGCCGAGGCTCCCCGCGCCGAAGGCTTCAAGTGGGGCATGACCGCTCTGCCTGCCGTTGAAGAGGGCGGCGACCGCTACAGCTACACCTGGTTCGAGCAGGCCTGGATCCCGGCCGGCGCTGAGAACATCGACGCCGCCAAGCAGTTCATCGCCTTCCTGTACAGCGATACCGCTTGCGAGATCTTCGCCGCTTCCGGCGCCATCCAGCCCGTGCTCGGCATAGCCGACACCCTCGAGGGCGACAACCAGCTCTTCTACTCCATCTACGATGACGGCGCGAAGGCCGCCATGGGCAACTTCGCCGCTTACAAGTCCGTCGCCGGCCTCGGCACCAACCGCGAGGAGTTCTTCGATCCCGTGAACAGCCTCGTCTCCGGCACTCTGACCCGTGACCAGTGGGTCGCCGACTGGAAGGCCGCCAGCGATCAGATGAGGGCCAACCTCGCCTGACAGGCAATAGCATCTACATAATACCCTAGGGTTTCGGGGGACGTTGAGCCGCAAGTCTCATCGTCCCCCTTACCAAATGCGCATTTGCAAAAAGAGAGTTTATCCCCCATCATTCCGCTCGGAAAGGAGCTGAGCACGTGGAAAAGAACAAGGGACGCAGCCGTTTCATTGTGCTTTGCGTTGCCCCCGCTGTGATTTTGTTCGTCATCTTCATGATTATCCCCACGCTGAACGTGTTCCGTATGTCTCTGTTTGAGCGTGGAGCCTATTCGCCCACCGAGACCTTTGTGGCCTTTGAAAACTTCAAGGCGCTCGTTAACGACTCCAATTTCATCCGCGCTATGCAGAACACCATTCTGCTGATCGTGGTAGTTACAATGATTACCTTCGCGTTGGCGCTCGTTTTTGCAGGTATACTCACCCGCGAGAACATCAAAGGCAAGGAGCTGCTGCGCGTTATCTTCTACATACCGAACATTCTCTCCATCGTCGTCATATCCGGTATCTTCTCCGCCATCTACAAGCCCGAAAACGGCATGCTCAACAGCCTGCTTTCCATGATAAGCGGGCATGAGGTCTCAACCCTCTGGAAGGGCGAAGACCTTGTCATGCTCAGCCTTATCATCGCAATGGTCTGGCAGGCCATAGGCTACTACATGGTCATGTACATGGCCTCTATGGCCGCTGTTCCGCAGAGCCTCTACGAGTCTGCGGGCCTCGACGGCGCGGGCAGGGTGAAGCAGTTCTTCCAGATCACCATTCCCCTCATCTGGACCAACATTCGCACTACCCTGACCTTCTTCATCATTTCGACCATCAACATGGCCTTCCTGTTCGTCAAGGCCATGACCAGCGGCGGCCCGAACGGCGCTTCCGAAGTTGCGCTGTCCTATATGTACGGGCAGAAGGACGCCGGCCTTTACGGCTATTCAATGGCCATCGGCGTTGTGATCTTCCTCTTCTCCTTCCTGCTCTCCGCGCTGGTGAACAAGGTCACGAAGCGTACGCCGCTTGAATTCTGAAGGGAGGCGATGATATGGAAAAGACTGAAAAAGTCCGCAAGGGCAACTCCGGCGAGAAACTTTATAAGGCGTTTATCTATATCGTCCTCATCCTTCTTGCTGTCAGCATTGTAGTCCCCGTCGCCTGGGTGTTTATGGCCTCCATAAAGCAGAACAGCGAGTTCTACGGTAACCCCTGGTCACTGCCTCTGGGCTTTTACTGGCAGAACTTTGTGGACGCCTGGGAAACCGCGAAGATGGGCGATTACATGCTCAACTCCGTGTTTGTCACTGCGCTCTCGCTGCTCATTCTCCTGGTTGTTGCGCTTCCCGCGTCCTACTGCCTGTCCAGGTTCAAGTTCGTCGGCAGCAAGTTCCTAAACACCGCGTTCATGGCCGGCCTGTTCATCAACGTCAACTATATCGTCGTGCCCATCTTCCTCATGCTGCGCGACGGCGACACCTGGCTCAAGAGCGTGTTCGGCAGCGGTTTCCTGCTCAATAACCTCGTGGTACTCTCCATAGTCTACGCCGCAACGGCCCTGCCCTTCACCATCTACCTGCTCTCCGGCTATTTCGCAACGCTGGCGCACGACTACGAGGAGGCCGCTTACATAGACGGCGCCGGCTACGGCCGCACGATGGTGAGCATCATCTTCCCCATGGCCCAGCCCTCCATCGTGACCATCATTCTCTTCAACTTCCTCTCCTTCTGGAATGAGTACATCATCTCCATGACCCTCATGAGCTCGGCCACCGGCGCAAAGACGCTGCCTGTCGGCCTCCTGAACCTGATGCAGGCGCAGCAGTCCGCGGCGCAGTACGGCACGATGTATGCCGGCCTCGTCATGGTCATGCTGCCGACGTTGATACTCTATATCTGCGTGCAGAAGAAGCTCATCCAGGGCATGACCGTCGGCGGACTGAAAGGTTAAGGTGCGGATATGAAATTCTGGAAAGAACATATGGCGCTCAGGTCCCTGCTGATACTCATCTTCACCGTTGTGGGTCTCGGCATGGTCATCTATGGCTGGAGCATGACCGGGAAGATGGCCGGGCTCATCATTATGATAGTCGGCGTCATCCTTCTGCTGACTGCGCTGCTGGTTTACAACAAGCCCTTCGAGGACCCCAAGACTCGTAAATAAAAGGAGAATATAATGAGCGAAAGTGAACTCAAGAGAGGCCGCGTAACGATCCCAACGGACGTTGACGTCGTGCCTGAGACCATGGAATTGCTCAAGCGCTGGGGCGCCGACGCCATCCGTGACTGTGACGGCACCGATTACCCCGAAGAGCTCAAATCCGTAGACGCAAAGGTCTATTCCACCTACTACACCACCCGTAAGGACAACGCCTGGGCCAAGGCCAACCCCGACGAGGTGCAGCAGTGCTATATCTCCACCGGCTTCAAGACCGCTTCCGGCGGCGAGCTGCGTATAGAGCTGATGCAGGGCGTCAGCCGCGAGCTCATGCAGGTCAACACCCGCGACGACATCAAGCGTTGGTGGGAGGTCATGGACCGCACGCTCGGCGTGCCGGTGGCGCCCGAGAAGTGGAGCTACGACGAGGCTTCCGGCTGCGTCGTCATCCCCGAGCCGGCCGCGTTCCACGACTACTCCGTAAGCTTCCTCGCCTACCTCATCTGGGACCCGGTGCACATGTACAACGCCGTCACCAACGGCTGGACTAACTTCGAGCACCAGATCACCTTTGACGTCAGGCAGCCCAAGACCCACAAGTTCACCATGGAGCGCCTGCGCAAGTTCATCGCCGAGCACCCCTACGTGAACGTCATCCGCTATACGACCTTCTTCCACCAGTTCACGCTGGTGTTCGACGAGCTCAAGCGCGAGAAATACGTTGACTGGTACGGCTATTCGGCCAGCGTCAGCCCCTTCATACTCGAGCAGTTCGAGAAGGAAGTCGGCTACAAGTTCCGCCCCGAGTATATCATCGACCAGGGCTACTACAACAACCAGTACCGCGTGCCGTCGAAGGAGTTCAAGGACTTCATGGCTTTCCAGCGCCGCGAGGTCGCCAAGCTCGCCAAGGAAATGGTAGACATCACCCACGAGCTGGGTAAAGAGGCCATGATGTTCCTGGGCGACCACTGGATAGGCACCGAGCCGTACATGGACGAGTTCAAGACCATCGGCCTCGACGCCGTGGTCGGCAGCGTGGGCAACGGCTCGACTCTCAGGCTCATCTCGGACATCCCCGGCGTGAAGTACACCGAGGGCCGCTTCCTGCCCTACTTCTTCCCGGACACCTTTCACGAGGGCGGCGACCCCGTGCGCGAGGCCAAGGAGAACTGGGTCACGGCCCGCCGCGCCATCCTGCGCAAGCCCATCGACCGCATCGGCTACGGCGGGTATCTCAAGCTCGCCTGTGAGTTCCCCGAGTTCCTCGATTACGTCCAGTCCGTCTGCGACGAGTTCCGCGAGCTCTATGAGAACATCAAGGGTACCACGCCCTACTGCGTCAAGACCGTGGCGGTGCTCAATTCCTGGGGCAAGGCCCGTTCCTGGGGCTGCCACATGGTGCACCACGCTCTCTACCAGAAGCAAAACTACAGCTACGCCGGCGTCATCGAGGCACTGTCCGGCGCTCCGTTTGACGTGAAGTTCATCAGCTTCGACGATATCAAGGCCGACCCCGACGTGCTCAAGGGCATTGACGTCATCATAAACGTCGGCGACGGCGACACGGCCCACACCGGCGGCGCCATCTGGGAGGACCCTGAGATTTCCTCGGCAATAAAGTCCTTTGTCTGGAACGGCGGCGGCCTCATAGGCGTCGGCGAGCCCAGCGGCCACCAGTACCAGGGCAGGTTCATCCAGCTGGCCCAGGTGCTGGGCGTCGAGAAGGAGACGGGCTTCACACTCGGCTACGACAAGTATAACTGGGACGAGCACCCGGGTCACTTCATCCTGGCCGACTGCACCAAGGAAGTAGATTTCGGCGAGGGCAAGAAGAGCATGTACGCCCTGCCCGGGACTGAGATACTCGTCCAGCGCGAGAAGGAAGTCCAGCTCGCCGCTAACGGCTTCGGTGAGGGCCGCGGCGTCTACATCAGCGGCCTGCCCTACAGCTTCGAGAACAGCCGCCTGCTCTACCGCGCCATCCTCTGGGCCGCGCACGACGAGGCCGACCTGCACAAGTGGTTCTCCACGAACTTCAACGTCGAGGTCCACGCCTTCGTGAAAAACGGCAAGTACTGCGTCGTAAACAACACCTATGAGCCGCAGAGCACCACCGTCTACACCGGCGACGGATCCAGCTTCGACCTCAGCCTCGACGCCAACGAGATACGCTGGTACGAGATCTGACAGCACAACAAGTAAAGCAGCCGCCCGGCGGGACGGCTGCTTTTGCTTTTCGTCGCTTTGCCGGATTTGGTGTGGTATATTTCGCACATACGTCAATTGACGCGCCGTGTCGGCGTAGTGTATACTGTACTCAGGTGATGTGGTATATTTCGCACATCGCACTTTGGAGTAAGGAGGACTTGGCGTGAAAACTGTGTATGTCGGCTTGGTGAGCGACATTATTGTTGCGCTTTATATCACGCTTATCTTTTTTCTGAATGGCATTTTGAAGCTAGATACGACGTGGCTGCGGTACCTCTATCTGCTTTTTACCATTGCGCTCATAGTGGTGGTTATCAAAAATCACCGGGCCATAAAGCGCAACGAGGACGAGATGGTCAAGGCCCTGATGGGGAAAATCGACTCGAAACTCCTGCGTTCCTGGGAGTTCTTCATTATGGTCATTGCACTTGTCTTTGCGTTAATCCCCGCCATACGGGGCGAAATGGCGTGGGTGTATTTTTTGACCTTCATTTGCCTTTGGCAGCTCATTGTGTTTGTCGCGCGCCTGCTGATGTTTTGGTACCATGACCGGGTGAAATGATGGAAGACGACGTTCTGCTCAAAAACCGCATACCGGAGCACAGGGAACGCCTTGGCCTCACGCAGCAGGCACTGGCCGACGCCGTCGGCGTGCGGAGAGAGACAATAGTGAACCTCGAGCGCGGTCGCTACAACCCCTCGCTAAAGCTGGCGCTCAAGATTTGCTCGGCGCTCGGTGCCGAGGTGGAGGACGTATTCTGGCTGGAATAGAGAGCAAGCTCCAGTTCAAAACTCCCAGTTTTTAATTGCATTCACTTACATTTGCAGTTATAATGTGGGTAGAGCAACGTGAAGGAGGCGGCACACATGAACTTTAAAAAGATATTCTTCCTTGCAGCCTCTGTCGCGCTGCTGGCAGTCGTTGTGGTCGCGGCTGTTTCGTTCTTTACACCCGGCCGGGAGCTGTGGGCAGATACCGCTGTGTTTTCGGAGCTCGGCCCCGGCGCAGAAGCTGCATTTCCCGGCTTTATCAGTGTCACGGAGGACACGCGCGAGGTGCAGTATGTGCTCAGCTACGGCAGCTCCGGCCTGGACGTCGAGTTCGGGCTGAGAGCCGAGGACGGCGAGGAGTACTTCGTCTCCGCCAGCGGAGGAGGCGGCAGCGGAGTTATAGACGGCGTGCCTGCCGGCTACTACGAGCTGTTCGTTCGGAATGCAAGCAGTTATCCCCAGAACGTCACTGGTTCTGTCGGTATCATACTCAGCGGTAAATAACGATCTCCGCATGGACGTCCGGCACGGCCGGGCGTCCATTTTTCCAGCCTGTTTACAGTAATTTTACGAAAAATTCGAGCAAATATTATATGCGCGGACTATCATACTATATATTGCTTATATTGCTCAAAACGGGGGTCATTCATTTGTACAGCGTTATAGATATAGGCTCGAACACGATAAGGCTCGTCGTATATACGCTTGAGGACGGGCGTCTGCGCCAGGCGCTCAGCAGCAAGTCCACCGCCGGGCTGGCCGGCTGTGTGGAGGACGGCGCGCTCTCCGAGGAGGGCGTGGAAAAGCTGGTTTCCGTCCTGCTGCGCTTCCGCCGAGTACTGGAGCTTCTGCCGGGCTGCCGGGTATTTCCCTTTGCCACTGCGTCCCTGCGCGGGCTCTCCAACACTCCTGAGGTACTGGAGCGGGTCAGGCGTGAAACGGGCTTTGATATAGACGTCATCACCGGGCGCGAGGAGGCCATCTTCGACTACCGCGGCGCAGTCGGGCGTATGAACGAGCAGTCCGGCGTACTCGTGGACATAGGCGGTGGGAGCACGGAGCTGGTATTCTTCCGCTCACGCGAGGTCATCTCTGCGCAGAGCCTGCCTATCGGCTCGCTCAACCTCTTCTCGCGCTTTGTCTCCGGCGTCATACCCGAGGGCAAGGAGCTGCGCGAAATGTGTACGGAGGCTCTTCGCCTGATAGGCCCCGCCATCCCCAAAAAAGGCAGCTATGTAGCCGAACCTCTCTGCGGCGTTGGCGGAACTGCCAGGGCGGCTCACGCCTTGAGCCAAGCCGCAGGAGGCGGCGAAAGCTATTCTCCCTCTTTCCTGCGCGGGATACTGTCACAAGCGGAGTCGAGCCCGAGAAAGCTCATGCGCCGCATACTCAAGATCGCTCCGGAGCGCGTACACACGCTTGTCCCCGGCGTAGTTATCCTCAGCGCAGTCGTTGAGCTGTGCCGCCCGGAGACCATAGTCACCAGCAGCTACGGCGTGCGCGAGGGCTATCTGGAATATCAGCTAGAAAAGGAGGGCATTCTGAATGTCTGACCTCCCCTACACCCAGGACAGAGAGCTTTCCTGGCTCGCATTCAACGACAGGGTGCTCTCCGAGGCGTTGGACGAGAGTGTGCCATTGCTGGAGCGGCTTAAATTCGCGGCCATCTTCACCAGCAACCTGGACGAATTCTTTATGATACGCGTGGGCAGTCTTTTCGACCTTGCTAACCTGGACCCGGACACGCGCGACGTCCGCTCCGGCATGACACCCAGGGAACAGCTGGACGCCATCTACGAGGCCGTTCGCCCGCTCTACAGAAAGCGCGAACACATCTGCACCCAGCTCAGCCGCCGGCTTGAAGCCGAGGGCATAAGACGGGTAGGACCGGGCTCGCTCAGCTCCGAAGAACGCAACTACTGCGCTCGCTATTTCGAAAGCTGCATGGAACCCGTCATCTCGCCGCAGATCGTGGACAGCCTCCACCCCTTCCCGCACCTGAAAAACAACGTCCTCCACGTCGGCGCCTGGGTCGAGCGCAAGGGCCGCGAGATGCTGGCCGTGATACCGATGCCCGAGGCGCTCTCCCCCCTGCTCTACCTTCCAGGGCCGGAGCTGAGATACATCCACACCGAGGACCTCCTGCTCGAGCGCGTCGAGGACATCTTCAAAAACTACCGCGTGCTCGAAAAGGCCGTCTTTCGCATCACGCGCAACGCAGACATAAGCCCCGACGACGAGGCCTTTGAACTGGACAACGACGACTTCCGCAAGACCATGCGCCGGGCTATACGCAAGCGTATGCGCCTGGCTCCGGTGAGGCTGGAGCTCTCACGCAAGCCCTGTCCGGCCTTTCTGGCCTACCTGACTGAGCGCCTGCCCGTCTCAAAAAAGCAGATTTTCGTCACCTCCGCGCCGCTCTGCCTGGACTACGCCTACTCCCTTCCCCTGCGTTTGGACGCAGAAAAGCGCGCGGCGCTCAGCTACCCGTCTTTTGAGCCCCAGGAGCCCGAGGGCATTTCCCCCTCTGAGAGCATGATCCGCCAGATCCAGCGCGCCGACCGGCTGCTCTCATACCCCTACGAGAGCATGTCTCCCTTTCTGCGCCTGCTGCGCGAGTCCGCGAACGACCCGTCGGTCATCTCCATCAAGATTACCATTTACCGCCTGGCCAGCAAGGCAAAGCTCGTGGACTACCTCTGCGAGGCGGCGGAGCGCGGCAAAGATGTAACCGTCATCATCGAGCTGCGCGCCCGCTTCGATGAGCTCAACAACATCGACTGGTCCGAGCGGCTGGAGGAGGCCGGCTGCACGGTGCTCTACGGCTTCGAGGACTACAAGATACACTCCAAACTCTGCCTCATAACCAGGCGCGAGCACGGCGAAATACGCTGCATCAGCTATGTCGGCACGGGCAACTTCAACGAAAAGACCGCCCGGCAGTACACGGACCTCGCCCTGCTCACTGCCGACCCGGCTATTGGCCGCGACGCCGCGGAGTTTTTCAAAAACATGTGCATAGCCAACCTTGACGGCCGCTATGAGCGCCTGCTCGTGGCCCCGTCCGGACTTAAGAGCGGCGTTGAAGCGCTCATCGACCGGGAAATCGCCAAGGGCGAGTCCGGCAGGATGCTAATAAAGATAAACTCGCTCACAGACATTGGCCTCATCCGCAAGCTGCGCGAGGCCTCACGAGCTGGGGTGCGCGTGGACCTCATAGTACGCGGCATCTGCTGCATCCTCCCCGGCGTTCCGGGCGAGACGGAAAACATCCGCGTTGTCAGCATAGTCGGGCGCTACCTGGAGCACTCGCGCATCTACTGCTTCGGCGAGGGCGCAGACGAAGTGATGTATATTTCCTCCGCGGACTTCATGACCCGCAACACCCGGCGCCGCGTCGAAGTCGCCTGCCCGGTCACGGACGCCGATGCGCGCCGCAAGCTGCACCGCATACTTGATGCCTGCCTTTCGGACAACGTCAAGGCCAGGCTCCTGCTCCCGGACGGAAGCTACACCGCCCTGCCCCGCCCGGGCGAGCCGCTGGACTGCCAGGAACTGCTCATGCGCGAGGCCGTGGAGAACGCGCCGTCAGCGCCCATACCGCGCCGCGCCGTCAGGCTCGTGGGGCGGATATTCCGCAGGCTGCGCGGAAACATTTCCGGGGATACTTCGTCATAGTTTTATTCTGGGTTTGGGGTGACTGAAGTGTTCCGTGATATTCACGGTAGGCTGAAAGCTTACGGCGGGGTCGAGTGCGCGATCTCTGGCTGTGGCATACTTGTATTGGCGGCGGCATACCTATACTGGCTCGTCGCGGAGGACGCCGGGCCTGTCGGAAGGCTGGCCGCACTCCTCAGCCTTGCGCTCTTTATCTGGATGTGTCTGCGCTTTGTGCCGGTCTGGGTCTCCGCCTGGCACGGCAACGGACTTGAAGTGCAGGCAGATGCGGAGCGCGAGAGCGCCGCGGAGCTCCTAAAGATCTTTGCCCTGCTCCTGCTCTTCTGCCTGGGCATGACTCTGCTCGTCTGGCTCATACGCCTTCTGCAGGGCCACTCAGAGAGCTACTATGAGTCGCTCTTTTACTGGACGTATACGGACAGCCACCACTATATTGATATCGCGCGCGACGGCTACATCAGCGCCGCAGATGTTCCCGGGCTAATCGAGACCGGCGTCTTTGCGGACGAGTCCGCGGCGATGGACAGGCTGGTCCAGCTTGTGTTTCTGCCCGGCTATCCCGCGGCGATAGGGCTCATGTACCTGCTAGTGCGCGACTACGTCGCAGCCGCGTTCCTGGTGTCTGCGCTGAGCTTTTCCGGCGCGGGCTGCCTGCTGTACAAGCTGTTCCGCCTCGACTTCGGGCGCGAGACGGCGCGGCGTGCGATCGTATTTCTCTGTGCTCTGCCCGGCTCTTTCTTCTTCGCTGCGCCCATGAGCGAGGGCCTGTTTCTCCTCTGCAGCGCCGGCTGCGTATACCTCGTGCGGCGCGGGAAATACGGTCTTGGCTGTCTGCTGGGCGCCTATGCGGCATTCACGCGCTCGCTGGGCCTCATGCTCTTCGTCCCTGTGTTCTTCGAGCTCGTGAACGCATATCTGCGCGGCGGAAAGCGCCGAGGCACTCTTGCATGCTTTTTCTGGCTGCTGCTCATCCCCGCAGGTTTTGGCGCGTACTGCTATATAAACTACCGCGTCTCCGGAGACCCGTTCAAGTACATGGAGTACCAGAGCGAGCACTGGGGACAGAACTTCGGCTTTTTCTTCGGCACGGCGGCATACCAGCTTGAAAATGCCATCAAATACCTCTCAGAAGGCCGCGCAACGGTCTGGGGACTCTGGATACCGAATCTGCTTTGGAGCTTCTTCGCCCTGGCCATAACGATACCCGCGGCAAGGCGGCTCAGGCCGGGCTACACCGCCTGGTTCATCGCCTACTACGCCGTCGCCATAGGCGCGACCTGGCTTCTCAGCGCGCCGAGATACCTTGTCGCCATGCCGGTCATCCCCCTCGCGCTGGCGCTGACCGCGGACAGCCGCAAAAAGGAGCTGACGGCCCTTGCCATATCCATCCCGCTCGCCGCTGCATATCTTCTGGCTTTCACCATCGGCCTACAGGTCTGGTAGGCAGACGCATAATAAAGGCCGCGGACCCGAATGAGTCCGCGGCCTTTTTGCGTTCTCAGGAGCGCTCCGCCATGTAGGTCGAGGCGCGGTCCTGGGCCTCGCGCGCCGCCTCCGCTGCCGTCCGCTCCCCCGCGAAGTAGGGAGCGGCGGCCTCCGCCGCTATCTCGAGCAGCGCGGGCTCCAGACCGTATATGGCATAGTCACCGGCATCTGGAATCTCCGACCCTGCTCCCGCCTGCAGCAGGGTCCGCAGGAAGTCCCAGCACTCCTCCGGGTACTCGGTACCCGCGCTTATGCCAACGGGGCAGAGCGGCTCCGCCGCCAAGCCCCGGCCCGGGCCGGGAAAGCCGCAGAGCACATAGTCCGGACCCAGCTGCCTTTCTATGAGGCCAGCCGGGTCCTCACCCGAACAGACGTAAAGGAGCTGGCGCCCCGTACTCAGCATCTCCGCCTCGTTGTAGTCCCAGGTGAAGCCAAAGCTGTCTGCCTCGCCCGTCACCGCCGTCTCAGGCTGCCCAGACGCGTATCTCAGAATGTCCTCGAAGAGACCGGAGTCAAAGCTGCAGTTCCCCTCCTGCCAGTCCGCCAGAGCGGCGGCATTGAAGCCCAAGGCCGTCTCAAGGAACTCGCCCCTGGATATTCCCGCGCTGAAAGCGCGCTCCAAATCCGGGTACGAGGCCATGATGCCGTCCAGCTCAGCAAAGCTGAGGCCCTCCAGCCCCGCGGCATATTCAGACGACGCCGCAGCCATGTGCAGCCGCCAGGAGACCGGCAGCCAGTAGAGTCCGCCGCCCTGGCCCAGTCCGCGCAGGAGCTCCGTCCAGGCCCCCTCCGCGTCCATGTACGGCCCTATGTCCAGCAGCAGGCCGCGTCCGGCCCAGTCCCGCGCTGCCTGGCCCTCGAGCATCAGCAGGTCCGGGCAGCGGCCCTCCAGCATATCCGCCGCCAGCCGGGTCCGGGCCTCCAGCTCGTTCCCGGCCTCGCCGTAGATCGTGTAGTCCCTCAGCTCCACAACCGCTGCGCCGCCGGAGCGGTTATACCGCGCCGCAAGCTCCTGGAGGTAGGCCGATTCCGCCTCGTCCCGGCTGGTGACGGCCAGGACAAGGCGCACGCGGCTGTCCACGCCCTTGCCCGGCTCCATCAGGCCGCAGGGCTCCGGCACGAAGAAGGCCCCGCCTGCCAGTGCGCAGAGCGGAGGCGAGCTCAGGCCGCAGTCCGCAAAGCCCGCGAGCGCGGTCCCGTCCGCGCTGTATAGCGAGCTGGAGCTGTAGAGATATACCTCGCCGGAGGGCGAGACCAGATGTCCGTCCATGCGCAGACCTGTCCCGCGTTCCTCGCCCAGGCTGAGAGCGGCGGGGTCGTAGTCCGCGAGAGTGTAGCCATTTTCTCCCTGCCAGCCGAGGACAACGCTGCCCCCGCCGGCGGAGATGAGGGCGTCGCGCGGCAGCTCCTCTGTTCCGATCAACTCAGGCTCCCCGCTCTCGAAGCTGAAAACGCGCAGCTGCGCGCCGCGCTCTACCTGGCAGAGCAGGCAGAGCCGCCCCGATGCCGCCGCAAGACCAGAGACATATCCGTCCCCACTCAACAGCTCAAGCGGCCACTCGCCCAGGAGTGCGCCCTCCGCGCTCAGGCGCTGCAGGACTTCGCCCGATGCCTCGCCGCGCCTAGAAAGCAGCAGCCAAATGTCCCCGTCGGCGGCCATGCCGCTCACGAGCACATCCGGACTGCCGCCCGTCTCCAGGGTACACAGGCTCCGGTACGCGCCCGTCTCCGCGTCATAGCCCAGCAGCCAGGCGCCGAACTTCGCTCTCTCCGCACCGTCTTCTTCTACTATCTCGAAGCTGCTCGCCGCCAGGAGCACGCCCTCGCCCCCGGCCGCGGCCCGGACGGGAGTCAGGCCCTCCGGCAGCTCCAGCTCGCGAAAGGTGTAGGTCACGCCCTCCGAGGCGTTATCCCCGGTCCGCACGTCGCCAGGCTCCGCCGCTCCGCATCCCGCGGCTGTGAGCAGCAGCGCCAGGCACAGCGCCAGGGCGCAGTATCGTTTCGCCATATTCCATCGCTCCCTCCGCTTTTTCTACAGGCTACACCAGGCTTGTATCCGCTTTGTATCATTTGGCGGCGCTTTGCGCGGTGAAGGGAGAGAGTTTACAAAACATTCACACTTTCGTACAGAAAAACGCCGGCCCTTTCGGGCCGGCGTCCGGGTTTATTCCGCTTCTCTTGCGGCCTTGCCGATCTCGAAGCCGCGGTTGAAGGCCGCTTCGTTCACCGGGTTGAGCTCGGGGCGCTTGGCGCCCAGCTTTTTGAAGGCCGTCTGCAATACGTTCTGTGCGGGCAGGACTTCGGTGTAGCCGATTATAGCGCCCGCTATCACCAGGTTCAGGACCTTGAGGTTGCCCAGCTCGTAGGCTATCGTGCCTGCGTCCACTTTGACGACCTTGATGTCGTCCCTGCCGGGGTCCTGCGTCACGACGGAGCTGTTCACAAACATCGTACCGCCCGGCGCTACGGCGTCCTTGAACCGCTGCATGGACGGGTCGTTCAGGACGACGACGTAGTCCGCCTGGGAGACCTTCGGCGCGCCGACGGGCTCGTCGGAGATGACGACATAGCAGTTGGCCGTGCCGCCGCGCATCTCCGCGCCGTAGCTGGGGAAGTAGGTCACGTACTTATCCGTCGTCTCGCAGGCCGTATAGCTCAGGAGCTGGCCGATGACCATGACGCCCTGGCCGCCGAAGCCGGCTATGATAAAAGATCTTTCCATGCCGCTCCCCCCTTACTTCGCGCGGAATTCCCCGAGCGGGAACTCCTTAAGTATGACGTTGTGCACATGGTCTAGCGACTCCAGCGGGCTCATGCCCCAGTTCGTCGGGCAGTTGGACACGAACTCCACGAAGGAAAATCCCTTGCCATCCAGCTGGTACTGGAACGCCTTCTTGACAGCGGCCTTTGCCTTTCTGGCGTTCGGCACGTCGGCCAGCGTTACGCGCGCGATATATGCCGGGGCTTCGAGCTGGCTGAGTATCTCGCACATGTGCAGGGGCGCGCCGTGTTCGCGCTCGTCGCGGCCGTAGGGCGTCGTCGTGGTCTTGACGCCGACCATCGTCGTAGGCGCCATCTGGCCGCCGGTCATGCCGTAGATGCCGTTATTGACAAAGATGACAGTGAAGTTCTCGCCCCTGTTGGCCGCGGACATCGTCTCCGCAAGGCCGATGGCAGCGAGGTCTCCGTCGCCCTGGTAGGTGAACACCAGCGTTTCGGGGCTGCAGCGCTTGAAGGAGCTCGCTATCGCGCAGGCCCTGCCGTGCGGGGCGGCGACGGTGTCCATATCGAAATAGGTGACCGCCAGGCCGCAGCAGCCGACGCCCTGCACATAGCAGGCGTTGTCCACCATGCCCAGCTCGTCCAGCACTTCCGTTATGACCTTGCACACGCTCGAGTGCATGCAGCCGGGGCAGAAGCCCGTCACCGCGCCCTCAAAGATCCCGGAAGGCCGGGAATATACTTTTTCCATCATTCTTCTCAGCCTCCTTATCTGCCGCAGAGCGCGCGTGCGGTCTCGACTATTGTGCTGCGGTCCAGGATCTGGCCGCCGGAGGACAGCGCCGTTTCTATCCTGGTCCGGCCGCGGACGACGTTCTCAACGTCCACGGTAAACTGGGCGGGTATCGCCATCTCCGCGCTGACGATGCCCTTGAGCGCGGCAAAGTTCAGCTTGTCATAGGCCTCGTCCGGGAAGGGATAGACCTTTTTGGGCCTTATGAGACCCGCCTTAATGCCTTCAGCGCGCAGAATGCCCACGGCGGACTTGGCTATGCGGCCGGAAATGCCGTAGGCCGTCAGGATGACCTCGGCGTCCCCGGTCATGTAGTCCTCGTACTCCACCTCGGTGGACTTCCAGCTCTCGTAGAGCGCGGCGTCGCGCCGGTTCATGTCCTCCTGGCTGATGCGGGTGTCCAGGCCGGGGCCGCACATGACCTTGTGCTGAGGTCCGCCCTTCTTGCCCGTGGCGGCCCAGGTCTTGGTCGCACGTATGGCGGCGACCTCCTCGGCACTCAGCGGCTCGGGCAGCACCACGGGCTCCATCATCGTGCCGGTGAAGCCGTCCATGAGCAGCAGCACGGGGTTCGAGTACTTATCGGCCAGCTCAAAGGCCTGCCAGGTCATGTCCACTGCCTCCTGGAGCGTGGACGGGGACAGCACCAGCATCTTGAAGCCGCCGTTGCCGCTGGCTTTGGTGGCCTGGGTATAGTCCTGCTGCGCTGGCTGTATGGTCCCGATGCCGGGTCCGCCGCGCTGAAAGTTTGCCACAACGACAGGCAGCCGTGCGCCGGCCATCCAGCTTATCGCCTCGCTCTTGAGCGAGATGCCGCAGCTGGAAGAGCTGGTCATGCTCCGCACTCCGGCCGCAGCCGCGCCGTAGGCCATATTTGCCGAGGCGACCTCGCTCTCGCCCTGGATGAACACGCCGCCCACCTGGGGCATACGCCTGGCAAAATACTCCGGCACATCGTTCTGGGGCGTGATGGGATAGCCGGCAAAGAACCGGCAGCCTGCCCTGACGGCGGTCTCCGCCACGGCTTCGCAGCCCTTCATAAAGATCTTCTCCGACATCTCACTTCACCTCCCTGTAGACGCTTATCGCAGCGTCCGGACAGATGGTGGCGCACGTGGCACAGCCGATGCAGGCCTCCGGATTCACAGGCACCACGTACTGGTAGCCCTTTGAGTTGACGGCGTCAGTTGTTGCCAGCACTTTCTGCGGGCAGGTATTGACACAGTACAGGCAGCTTTTGCAGGCTTCGGTGTATATCTCCACTCTGCCTTTGGCCATTTCGTTTACCACTCCTTCACTGATTATTCGCCACGCATCCCCGAACCTTCCAACCACTCAGGGACGGTATTGAGCCGGATCGGGAGCAGGGGCTCCCTCACCCGCCCTGCCAATTCGCTGCAAAGTTCCTCCAGCGCGCAGACGAACCTCGGGTGCTCGTCCGGGAACAGCGCCCCGAAACGCCGCAGGCCCTCGGTCACATCCTCCGCCGTTGTCCCGGGACCCAAATTCGGATTTGCAACCAGACTGAACTCGCCCAGCCGCGCAGCGCCCAGGACCCTGCGCATTGTTATTTCTATGTCCTCCCGACTGCCGGACCAGGGTCTGTACGGATTAACGATATACAAAACCAGTGTCTCTTCGCCCCTCAACAGCTGCGAGAACTGCCCTATCATGTGCGAGCCGTGCGCTCCGCCGCCGACGTCCAGCAGCACTGCCGAGCCCTCGTCCCTGAGCGCCTCAGCAACGCCCGGAGCCACCGTCGGCGCGTCCAGGTACTGGGCCTGGAAGTGGAATGTCACTCCCTGACGCTCAAGCTCCACCTCGCAGTCCCGCGCGCGAAAAAGCGGCTTGGTCTGGTCCATATCGAAAAAGTGGACCGCTCTTCCGCCCACGCGTGCCAGTCTGAGCGCAAGGTTCACGGCGGTTTCCGTCTTGCCGGAACCCGCCTCGCCTATAAATACGATATTTTTTGCTTTGCCAATGAATTCCTCTGCCATTTGTACCTCGAAAGACAAAAATTTCACGCATTATCACGGCGCTTCATGAAATTAATTATATGTTAATTTCTCCAATTATGCAAGCGAATTATAAAAAGACGCCCCGCCGTTATGCGCGGCGGGGCGCCCGATGCTTTTTAGTCCTGATCCCAGTTGTGCCAGACGTTCTGGACGTCGTCGTTATCCTCGAACATATCGAGCATCTTCTGCATATTCTTGATATCCGTCTCGTCCGTGAGCTTGATATAGGTCTGCGGGACCATCTCGACCTGGGCCGAGAGCAGCTCATAGCCGTGGCCGGTGAGATACTCCGCGACTGCGGTGACGTCGTCCGTGCCGGTGGAAACGGAGAACACGTCGCCGTCCTCCTCGATATCCTCGGCGCCGGCCTCCAGCGCGTCCTCCATGACCTTGTCCTCTTCGAGCTCGCCGTCCTCGTTGTTCACGACGATGACGCCCTTGCGGTCGAAGCTCCAGGAGACGCAGCCCGCGGCGCCCATGTTGCCGTTGTTCTTATCGAAGGCATGACGGACTTCTGACGCCGTTCTGTTACGGTTATCCGTCATGGCCTCGACTATGACTGCCACGCCGCTGGGGCCGTAGCCCTCGTAGGTGATGGACTCGTAGTTATCGGTATTGCCGCTGCCGAGGGCCTTTTCGATGGTCCTCTTGATGTTGTCGTTCGGCATGTTCGCAGCCTTGGCCTTGGTGATGACAGCAGCAAGGCGGGAGTTGTTTGCCGGGTCTCCGCTGCCGCCTTCCTTGACCGCGACGATCATCTCACGCGCGATCTTGGTGAAGGCCTGGGCTCTTTTGGCGTCCTGCGCGCCCTTGGTTTTCTGTATATTATGCCACTTGGAATGTCCGGACATTGCTATCAAACCCCTAGCGTATAAATTTCCCTGTTATTTTAGCACTTACGCGGCGTTTAGGCAAGTCCAAATATCATCCGTTCGCAAAAGACGGACCGGGCCGACGTCTCCGTCCGCCCGGTCCTGGTCACAGCCCTCAAGTCCGGGCCGTGGGTATTATCAGCATCCGCCCTTCTACGCACTCCGCGTCCTCCAGCCCGTTCTGGGCTGCGATAAGCTTTGCCGTGGAGTGGTACTTTTTCCCGAGCGCCCAGAGGCTCTGCCCCTTTGCCGCCCGTATCACCGTCACGGAGGGCAGCTCCGCGGCGTCCAGCGGCTCACCGCAGATTATGGACTCGATCTGGCTTATACACAGCTTGCGCACGGCCAGCAGC
The DNA here is from genome assembly GCA_004553625.1 of Clostridiales bacterium. Lineage (GTDB taxonomy): Bacteria > Bacillota > Clostridia > Oscillospirales > Oscillospiraceae > Scatomorpha > Scatomorpha merdavium. The sequence goes on from SFKX01000007.1 coordinate 34,699, forward strand.
TCAAAGTCTATCAGCAGCCGCACGTCCAAGCCGCCCGCCGACGGCGCCGCTCCACACTCCGCACAGCTTGCACGCACCAGCGCGGCATATTCGTTCTCGCCCAGCTCCGCAGGCGCTTCAGCGTTCAGCCTGCGCGAAACGGAGTAAACGGCCCCGTCCGCACCCATGTATATCACCGTCACAAACACGGGGCATTTGAGCGTGCCGCCCTCGCAGCTCGCCGTACCCGTCCGGCAGATGACACGGCATACGGTCTGCGCCGCGGGCGAGGCGGGCAGGCTCTCGTGTACGGCGGAGCGCACGGTGCTCCGGCGCTGGACACAGCCCATCTCGCTCTCGGACCTCTCAACCTCGAGCTCGCGGCTGTTGCTATAGCAGTCGGTTACGCAGCTGATGCGTATGCTGTCCGTGCACACTGCCTGGGAAACGAGGTGGAACTCTGCCGTTATGCCCCGCTCTCCGCCCGAGAGAGTGCCGGGCTCCACGTACTCCGCCGTCAACAGGCTGTAGATGCTGCAATCCGGGCTGGAGAGCTCCCCGTCCGTCTCCAGCATCTGCGAAAACTCTGTCTCGAAGCCTGCGGGTACCGGCTCGCCAGTCTCGGCGGACTCATAGAGCAGCGCCAGTCTCACCGTCCCCGTGAACACCAGCTTGGAGCCCACGGAACGTGTGGAGCCCGCCACGATGTCCACGCCGTGCCAGAGTATCTCGCCCAGAGCGGGCTGGCCCGGCTGCAGGCGGTACTCGTCCGAGACGACGAAGGTCTTTTCGCGCACACAGACCACAGGACTTATTGTGCAGCCGTCCGTTTGCGCCTCCACGCTCTCCGCGCCCTCGCCCTCGATCCCGTCGCAGAATTTGAGTTCGGTATGTACATAGCACTCCACGTTCGCCGCAACAACTGCGCGGACCAGCAGCTTTCTCGGGTTGAGCATACGCGCCTCCACGGCGGTAACGCTCAGCATGGCCACCGGTATGCTCTCCTGCGTGACGCCGGGAGCGTCCAGACTCAGCTCGATGGGCAGCGCCGCGCCGAGCACGCAGGTCTTGCCGCCGCCCTCCGGAGCATACAGCACCGTTGCAGCCACTCCCGCCGTGACGCTCACCCTGCCGTCCTGCACCTCTTTGCCCTTTATTATCACCGTGCCTTCGGCGCAGAGAACGCGCTCCACGTCCGGCATAGTGTCGGGTACGACGGTCTCCGCCGCCTGTTCAACGGGCATTGCGTACTCGAACACCTTCTCACAGCAGGCTATGCCGCTGCGCTTCATTGACACTTCCATTGCTATTCCCCCTGCCGTAGTTTCTGTAAAACTTATGCGGCGGGGGAGCTGTCTATTACTCCGGCTCGTACCCGGAACGCAGGCGCATGATGAGCCTGGATATGAATGCGGGCAGTTTTATGACTATTATCCTCATTTCACAACCTCCTAACGACAGCGCAGAAGCCATATCCCGCCGCATATGAGCGCTATCGCCAGCGCAAACCACCAAAATCCCGGCGGCAGCACCAACGCAAGGATGATCAGCACCCCGGCCACAATGACCAGGCAGCCCAGCTTATTACCGTTCCCCCGCCTCCGGCACATAAAAACACCCCCCGCGCACAATGCAGCATCACACTGCATTATATGCGGGAGGCGCCTGTAACGTTACTTTTCCCATTCCTTGTACTTTGCGGATATCTCATAGAGCCGCGCGTAGCTCAGGTGACGGCTGGCGTTTATCTTCCCCTCGTCCATGGCCTCGCGGACTGCGCAGCCTGGCTCCTTCAGGTGAGCGCAGTCGTCAAAGCGGCACTTGCCTATGTATGGCCCGAACTCCGGGAAGCAGAACTGCAATTCTTCCTTTGGTATGGGCGGCAGCTGCTCCATATCGAAGGAGGCAAAGCCCGGCGTGTCTGCCACGAAGGCTCCGCCCGCCGGGAAGATCTCAACGTGCCGAGTCGTATGGCGGCCTCGGCCCAGCTTTTCGCTGACTACGCCGGTCTCAAGCCCCAGGCCGGGCTCCAGAGCGTTCAGCAGGCTGGATTTGCCCACGCCGGAGTTGCCGGAAAAGGCGCAGACCTTGCCGGCTATGCAGCCGCGCAACTCCTCCACGCCCTCCCCCGTGACGGCGCTCGTCTCTATGACCTGGTAGCCGCTGGTGGCGTAGATATCGCGCAGGCGGCTCACCCTGGCTGCGTCGGACTTGTTGATGCAGATGAGCACCTCGCAGCCCATGTGCTCCGCGAAGGCCGTGACCCTGTCAATGAGGAAGGGGTCCGTCACCGGATTCACCTCGGAGGCAACTGCGATCAGCAGGTCGATATTTGCGACGGCGGGACGTATGAAGAAGTTCTTCCTCGGCAGCAGCTTATCAACCCGGCCCTTTCCGTTAGCGTCGAGCGATATCTCCACCCTGTCCCCGACGAGCGGGGACGAGCCGTCCAGCCGGAAACGGCCGCGTGCTCTGCACTCGACCGTTCCGCTTTCAGTTTTGACATAGTAGAAGCCGCTGAGGGCCTTTATGATGACGCCCTGCATCAATTCATGAATACGTAGCCCGGGTCTCCGCTCTCCTGGGGCGGGGTCGGACTGGGCGTGGGCTCAGGAGTCGGCGTGGTCTCCGGGCCAAGCGAGACCCAGATGAAGATGCGCGTGTGCTCCTCAACGTCGCTATAGGCCTCTATGCTCTGGCGGATGACCGTACCCTCGTCGTAATCGCTGTGGACATAGGTCGTATCGCCGTAGCTGAGGTTGGAGCTCTCAATGCGCGAGATCGCATCCTTCTCCTCCAGACCGACGAGGTTGGGCATGGTCGCGACCTTGATGGAGGGGCCTGCGCTGACGGTCAGGAACACGGTGGAGCCCTCCGCAAGTTCCTCGCCCGGCGCAGGGTCAGTTGAGATAACGTAGTCCGTCGTCACACTGTCCGAGGCTTCCGTTTTGGCTATCTCCACGAGGAAGCCGGCGTTTTGCAGCTCGATCGTAGCTTCCTGGTACTGCTTGTTCGTAACGTCCGGGACAGTCGTCTGCTTGACGACGGTGCTCACCGTGAGCACAACGCGGATACCCTCCGGGACTACCATCATGTTCCGGTCCGCCTCCGGGTCCTGGCTGATGATCTGCCCGGCAGGCACGTCGGGCGCTACGGTGTAATTCACCTCGAACTGGAACAGCTTTTTGAATTCGGAGCTGTTCACGATCTCCTCATAGCTGTTGCCGACGAAGTTCGGGATGTTTATGCGCTCCGCAACGCTGAAAATATCCCGCAGCCAGTAGTTCCATAGGAACACGAACACCGCTATCATGAACACGAGCACGCCGCAGGCGCCGGAGAGGATACTGACCTTCTTCGACCTTCTGCGCCGCCGCGCGTATTTTTCCTTGGACAGCTCGCCGCCCTTGCCAAGCGGACGCACATCGGGCGGGATCTCGCCCAGCAGCTCGAGGTCCTCATCCTCACCGCCGCCATTCGCCAGGTTGGCCGCGGCCTGCTGCTTGCGGAAGTCCTCCAGGTCGCTCAACAGCTCTGAGGCCGACTGATAACGCGCATCTATGTCCGCGCTCATGGCCTTGAGCGTTATCTCCGCCAGCTCATCCGGTATGTCCGGGTTGAGCTCCTGCGGGGGGATGGCATTGCCTACTATGTGCTTTCTTGCGACCTGCTCCGCCGTATCGCCGTCATAGGGCATCTTCCCCGTCAGCATCTCATATAGCACAACGCCGAGTGAATAGATATCGCTGCGCGGATCCGGCTGCTCGCCCCTCGCCTGTTCCGGCGCGATGTAGTGGACGGAGCCGACTGTCTGGTCGCTCTTTTTCTCCTGAGCCGATTCGAGCGCGGCTATACCGAAGTCCGCGACCTTGATGGTGCCGTCCTTAAGGATCATGATGTTCTGGGGCTTTATGTCGCGGTGGACGATGCCCTTTTCATGCGCGTGCTCCAGCGCCTTGGAGATCTGTACTGCAAAGTGCAGCGCCTCCTTCCAGCCGAGCGCGCCCTTTTTCTTCATGTACTGCATGAGGGTCACGCCCTCGATAAGCTCCATGACGATGTACTCCACGCCTTCGCTGTGGCTCACGTCGTAGACCGAGACGATATTTGGGTGAGAGAGCATCGCGACGGCCTGCGCCTCTGTTTGGAAACGCTGGCGGAACTCGGCGTCATTGGCCAGCTCATCGCGAAGTATCTTGACGGCGACATACCTGTTCAGCCGGTGACACATGGCTTTGTATACGACCGCCATTCCGCCCGTACCGATGACTTCCAGTATCTCGTATCTGTCGTCCAGGTAAGTCCCCAGATATTTGTCCATATTGGTATCCATGGCTGCCTCCAAATCGCGGGATTTATTTGGATAAGATGACTATCGTGACATTGTCGCTTGCGCCCCTGTCCAGAGCCTGCGCCATGAGCGCACGGCCCAGCGAAAGCGGGTCCGTATTCTCCCTGGAAAGCGCGAATATCTCCCTGTCCTCGAGCATATTTGTGAGTCCGTCGGAGCAGAGCAGGAGCAGGTCGCCCTTGGCCAGCCGCACCTTGAAGATGTCACTGGGTACGTTTTCGTCCACGCCCAGGGCCCTCGTTATGACATTGCGCCTGGGGTGATATCTGGCCTCCTCAGCGGTTATCTCGCCCCTGTCCACCATGTCCTGAACCAGCGAGTGGTCCTTCGTTATCTGTGTTATCCGCCTCCGCGTCAGCTTATATGCGCGGCTGTCGCCAACATTCAAAACAAACGTATCGTCGCCGCAGATGACAGCGGAGACCAGCGTCGTCCCCATGCCCGTATAGTTCGTATCGAAGCAGGAATATGCGTACACCATGTGGTTTGCAAGGTGGCAGGCTGTTGCCATCATCGCCCTGGCGTCTGGCTTTTTCTGACGCGAGAGCTTCATCTTCTGCGTTACCTCTCCCACATATGTCTTGGCGGCGAGGTCGCTGGCGATGTTCCCTGCTTTCTCTCCGCCCATTCCGTCGCAGAGCACGGCAATGAGACAGTCTCTCTCGTCGATGCGCTCGATGAGAAAGCTGTCCTGATTATCACGCCTTACCTTGCCCCTGTCTGTGATGCCGAAGCTGTTCATCTAAGACCTGTCCCCCAACCTGAGGCTCTTTTTCCGGAGCTGGCCGCAGGAGGCGTCTATGTCGCCGCCGAGCCTGCGCCGCACGGTCACGTTAACTCCCTCGCGCTCCAGCTCCGCCTTGAACCCGGCTATGCGCTCCGGGCTCGAGGGCATGAGCGAACGCTCGTCCACATGATTCAGCGGGATGAGGTTCACGTGCGCCGCAACGCGCCGCGCGTGCTTCGCCAGCAGCTTCGCCTGCTCCAGCGAGTCGTTCACCCCGTCTATCATGGCATACTCAAATGATATCCGCCTGCCGGTCTTTCTAAAATACCGCTCGCAGGCATCCATCAGCTCCTCGACTCCCCTGCCCCTGTTCGCCGGCATCAGCTTCGACCGGGTCTCATCATCCGGCGCGTGCAGAGAAACAGACAAAGTTAATTGTAAATTATTCTCCGCCAGTTTGTCAAACGTTTCTGTCAATCCGCAGGTGGAAAGCGAGATATGACGCATCCCGATGTTCATCCCCTGCGGGTGATTGACCAGTTTGAGGAACTTCATCACGTTGTCAAAATTGTCCAGCGGCTCACCTATGCCCATGAGCACGATGTTGGATATTTCAAGCCCGGACTCCTTCTGCGAGAACATGACCTCGTCCAGCATCTCGGAGGGCTCCAGCCCGCGCACCAGTCCGCCTATCGTCGAGGCGCAGAAGGCACAGCCCTGGCGGCAACCAACCTGAGTGGAAATGCAGACCGTGTTCCCATGATGGTAGCGCATGACAACGGTCTCTATGGCGTTGCCGTCCGCAAGGCCCCAGAGGTACTTTATCGTCCCGTCCTCACGGGACACCTGCTTGCGCTCTACCCGCGGCGGCGCAAGGAAATAGCGCGAGTCCAGCTTCGCCCGGAGCTGCTTCGAGAGGTCTGTCATCTCCTCAAAGCTCTCCGCGCCACGGCTCAGCCAAGCGAACACCTGCTTCGCTCTGTACTGGGGCTCGCCCAACTCCTTAAGCTGCGCCGCAAGCTCCTCCGGAAGCAGTGATTTTATATCGATTTTACCAGTCTGCATATGAAAAACCCGTCCGTCCCGTCCAAGTCCGGCCAGAGCGTGCGCATCTCCGCCACGCTGTAGGCCCTGTTCTCCTCCAAGAAGGCGGTCACTACGCCCTCGTTCTCACATTTCCGCGTTGTACATGTCGAATACAGCAGCGTGCCGCCCGGCTTCACGCAGCCGGAAACTCCTCTCAAAATGTCCAGCTGTATGCCCGGCAGCGCCGCCAGCTCTTCCTCGCGCTTGAAGCGTATCTCCGGTTTTTTTCTTATTACGCCGAGGCCGGAACAGGGAGCGTCCGCTATTACGACGTCCATGTTTCCGATAAGTTCCTCAGCGGGCCGCCGCGCGTCCATGAGCCGCGTCTCTATACAGCCGAGGCCCAGGCGCCGCGCGCCCTCTTCGATCCGGCGCAGTTTCTTCTCCTGCACGTCGCAGGATATGAGCCTGCCGCGGTCCTGCATCAGCAGCGCAGAGCCGAAGCTCTTGCCGCCCGGTGCGGCGCAGGCGTCCAGGACCGTCATATCCGGCTGTGCGCCGGCCGCGAGCACGGCCAGCTTCGCCGCCGGGTCCTGCACGTAGAAATATCCCTCCGCATATCCAGGCAGCAGGTCCGCCCGGCCGGCGGCATGCAAAAGTATCTCGCCCTCCGACCTGCCGTTTTCCGGCTCCAGGCCCTGCTCAAGCAGCAGCCGGGATAGGCGCTCGCGGCTGCACCTTAGTGTATTCGCCTGCAGCGACAGCGGCGGTTCGCGGTTGGCGCTCGCAAGCGCCGCCTCCGCGCCCTCGTAGCCTCGCAGTTCGATGAGCTCGCGCACCTGCCAGAGCGCGTGGCTGTATCTCACCGAAAGGTACTCCGCCGTCCCAGCGCCGGGTATCTCGGGCAGCATGTCCCGGTTTTCCGCTATTCGCCTGAGCACCGAGTTTACAAGCCCGGAGGCACGTTTGCAGCCCGCCTTGCCGCAGAGCTTCACGCCCTCGTTCACTGCCGCGGAGGGCGGCACCCTGTCCATGAACAGCAGCTGCGCCGCCGATATGCGCAGGACATCCAGCACCGCGGGCTCCAGCCGCCTTGTGGGCGTATTTGACCAAACGTCCAGGTAATGGTCTATAAAATACAGGTTTTGAAGTGTCTCGCGCACTATGCGTGTGCAGAATGCGGCCTCCCTTGGTTCCAGGCCCGAGGCGCTTGCGACCGCGTCCACAGCCTCGCCGGAGAACGCTCCCGACTTCCGCATCCTGCGCAGAGCCTCCAGCGCGGCCTCGCGCCCGTTTCCGGCCCTCATTCTACCTTGACAGGGTGGCCCAGCAGCCAGGCCGAGGCCGCCATCCTGCGTTTGCCCGGGGCCTGCAGCTCCGTCACGAGGACGGTCTTTCCTCCGCCGCAGGCTATCTCCAGCCCCGTCTTGCCCGCGGCCACCACACTGCCCGGCGCCTTGTCCGTCACGGTCTGCGTATACTCCGCCTTGTAGACCTTGAGCGTGTCCTTGCCCAGGCGCATCGTGGCGACGGGCCAGGGGTCCAGGCCACAGATGTGCTTTATTATCTCGCGCGGTGTCTTTGCCCAGTCTATGGGGCAGATGCTCTTATCCAGCTGTTTTACGTAGCTGGCCTGCTCGTGCGGCTGAGGCGTCCTGGGTGCGGTCCCGGCCTCGATATCGTGCAGGGTGCGGACAAGCAGCTTTGCGCCCATGTCCGCCAGGCGGTCGAAGAGCTCGCCCGCCGTCTCGTACTCGCCTATGGGCGTCTCCTCCGTGTATATGATGTCGCCCGCGTCCATGTCGTGGGCAAGGTACATCGTCGTGACGCCGGACTTCTCATCCCCGTTCAGGACAGCCCACTGTATGGGCGCGGCGCCGCGGTATTTGGGCAGCAGCGAGCCGTGTACGTTCACACTGCCCAGCCTGGGAATGGCCAGAACCTCATCGGGCAGGATCTTGCCGTAGGCCACCACAGCCAGCACGTCTGGCTCCAGGGTTCTGAGCGTCTCCGACGCCTCCTGCGTGCGCATACTGGCGGGCTGGTATACGTCTATGCCGCGCTCGACTGCAAGCTCCTTGACCGGCGACCAGGCGGGCTTCATGCCCCTGTCGCGCGGCTTATCAGGCTGAGTGAACACCGCCGCGACCTCGAAATCCGCATCCAGCAGCGCTTTGAGCGAGGCCGAGGCAAAGTCCGGCGTTCCCATAAACACGACGCGGAGGCTCATTCGCTCTCTTCCTCCCCGTCCTCGTCCTCCATCCAGCTGCCGGTCTCAAGCTCCTCATCCGTGAGCATCCGCTCCGCTACGGAGGTGAACACCACACCCTCGAGGTGGTCTATCTCATGGCAGAGGCAGCGGGCGGTCAGGCCCTCGCCCTTGACCTCGAAGCTCTTGCCGTATCTGTCCTGCGCGCGCACGGTGACCTCCATCGGCCTTGTGACCAGGCCGAAGCGGCCGGGGACGGAGAGGCAGCCCTCCGGGCCGTACTGTTCGCCGGAGCGCTCGACTATCTCTGGGTTCACGAGCTCGATGACATATGGCCGCTCGTTCTCCGGCACGTTCGTCTCCAGCACCAGTACCGCGCGGCGGAGCACGCCCACCTGCGGCGCGGCGAGCCCCACCCCGTCCGCGGACTCCAGCGTATCGCGCATGTCGTCCAAGAGCTGGTGGAACCTGTCGTCGAACTTCGTGACCTCCCGGCAGCGCTTATACAGCGAGGGGTCCTCGCTGGTGACTATCTTTCTCAGAGCCATTGGTATCCTCCTAATCCGAGGGATTGGTGTCCGCATACAGGGACACGCCCCGGTACTTTTTATCTGTTGAGAACCTTATGACAAGGTCAGCCACGATGCGTCTCATGCCCTTTCCCGGCGGGGCGCAGAGCGTGACGCGGTAGCGGTATTTGTTATTGACCTTCAGAACGGGCAGCGGCGCAGGACCCAGCACCCTCGCGCCCTCGACTCCGCGCGTAGCCAGCGTCAGCTCGTCCCGCACCCGCGCTCCGCAGGCATGGACTTCTTCTTCCACCAGCCCCGACATCGTTACGCACAAGAGCTCCGTAAATGGAGGCAGGTCCTCCAAACGCCGCAGCTCGATCTCCGAGCCGTAGAAACTCTCATAGTCCTGGGCAGCGGCCTGGCAGATGACCTCGTTCGACGGGGTAAAGGTCTGGATAACGGCGCGGCCCGGCTTCTCAAAGCGGCCGGAACGGCCCACCACCTGAGTTATGAGCGAAAACGTACGCTCCGCAGCCCTGTAGTCCGCAGCGTACAGGCTTTGGTCCGCCGAGATGACGCCCACGAGCGTGACGTTCTCAAAGTTGAGGCCCTTCGTCACCATCTGAGTGCCGACCATTATCGGTATCCTCTCCTCGCGGAAGCGCTCGAGCAGCACGTCGTGGCCTCCGGCGGGCGCCACCGTGTCCGTATCCATGCGCAGGACGCCCACGCCCGGGAAGAGCTCGCCCAGCTCCTCCTCCACCTTCTGCGTACCCGTCCCGACCCTGTGCAGGATGCCCCCGCACTCCGGACAGGACTCGTCCAGCGGCCTTGAATAGCCGCAGTGGTGACACATTAACCGCCTGTTGAAGCTGTGATAGGTCAGGCTGACGCTGCAATTAGGGCATCTGTACACAAAGCCGCAGTTGCCGCAGGCGATGAGCCTGTTTGCGCCGCGCCTGTTCAGGAACAGGATGCTCTGCTCACCGGATTCCAGGTTCTTTTCCAGCTCGTCGCGCAGAAAAAGGCTTATGCTGCCCCCGTTGCCGCGGCGGAGCTCTTCTTTCATGTCCACCACCCGGACCGTCGGCAGCTCGCGCTCGTTATATCGCCCGGGCAGAGAGAAGTATGCGTATCTCCCCTGCTCTGCCATCCAGCGGCTCTCGACATCCGGAGTTGCGGAGCCGAGCAGCAGCAGCGCTCCGTCCTTGGCACAGCGGAACTTGGCCACGTCGCGCGCGTGGTATCTCGGCGCATTCTCGGACTTATATGTGTCCTCCTGCTCTTCGTCTATGATGATGGCGCCCAGCTTTTCCAGCGGCGCGAACACGGCGCTCCTGGTCCCGATGACGACTCCGGCCTTGCCCTCTTTTATCCGCCGCCACTCGTCAAGGCGCTCGCCCGCCGAAAGGCTGCTGTGCAGCACGGCGATGTCGTCCCCGAAGTGCGAGGAAAAAGTCCTGAGCATCTGAGGCGTCAGCGCGATCTCCGGGACAAGCAGCAAGGCCGTCCTGCCCCGGCGGCGCAGCTCCGCGATGAGCCGGATATACACCGTTGTCTTGCCGCTTCCCGTTACACCGAAGAGAAGCGCAGCTGCGGCCCTATCCCCGCAGAGTTTGAGGATGCCGCGGCAGACCTTGTCCTGAGCGGGACTGAGCTCCGGCAGCGCTGCACGCTCCACGCCCGTTGCCAGCTCCGGCCGCCTGTATACCGGCACCTCCTGAAGCTCTATATAGCCCGCGCTGCACAGTGTTTTGACAGTCTGCGACGAGGCGCCCGTAAATTCCTTCAGGTCCTGCAGAGAAGCTCTGCCTATGGCGCACAGGGTTCTCAGCACTTCTGCCTGCTGGGGCGCTCTGCGGCCTCTTTTTTCCGCAGCCTCCGCCGCTTCCTCCGTCGGCACAGCGAGCGCGGCCATAGTCTGGAATTTCTCGTTTACCCGGCGTTTGCCGCCCTTGTACCAGAGCCCGGCAGGCAGCATGGCCTTTACTGCCTCGTAAACAGTGCAGAAAAACCTCTCGTGCATCCAGAGGGCCAGCTTTATCTGGTCCCCGGTCAGCAGAGGCTCAGCGTCCAGGACGCGCAGGACCGGCTTGAGCTTCTCAAACGGGCTGACCTCCGTCAGCGCCAGGACCACGCCTTCCGTCCGCCTGTTGGCGTTCGTGAACGGGACCTCCACTCGCACTCCGGGAAGCACGGATGCCGCCAGCTCCACCGGGATATTGTAGTCATAGGGCCTGTCCAGCCTGTACGGCACGCCCGACACGGCTATTCTGGCTATCGTCATCTGGGCCATGTCCGTCTCCCTAACAAAGAGCTTTAGCGGGGCCTAAGCCCCGCCTCACTCCTCAGTCGCCTCTTCTTCGGTCTCCTCCGCCTTCTCACGGATGGTCAGCTTGCCGGTATAGACTTCATCTATGGCCGTAGAAATGGGCTTGCGGTCCAGGACCTCGCCCTCCTCTTCGGCCTTCTGCGAGATGTCCCGCGCGCGGCGCGCGACCAGGTTCACAAGCAGATAACGGCTGCCGACCTTATCAACAAGCTCGGCCATCGGGGGATAGAGCATCATGATATAAGCACCTCTGTAACTAGTTTTATTCTGTCCGCCATCTTGCATTTTTCGGCGGTGATTATGGCGTCAAGTTCTTTTGCGGCGGTGTCCGGGTCGTCGTTCACTACGATGTAGCCGTATTTCCCGGCCTCGGCACACTCGCGTTTTGCCTGGAGAAGCCGTTCGCGGATCTTCTCGTCTGAGTCTGTATTGCGGTGGCGCAGCCTGCGCTCCAACTCCTCGCCCGAGGGCGGCAGGATGAACACCGTCACGGCGTCCGGGCAGCTTTTCTGTACCTGAGCCGCGCCCTGGACCTCTATGTCAAGCACGACGTTCGTCCCCTCCAGCAACCGGCTCTCGACGTAGCCTCTCGGCGTACCGTAGCGGTTGCCGACGTACTCCGCGTTCTCAAGCAGGAAGCCGCCGTCGGCCAGCTCCTGGAAGCGCTGTGGCGTGACGAAAAAGTAATCCTTCCCGTCCTCCTCGCCCGGTCTCGGCGGCCGCGTCGTCACCGAAACGGAAAAGCACACGTCCCCGCGCAGCTCCATGAGCTTGCCTATGACCGTGCTCTTTCCGGCGCCGCTCGGGCCGGATATCACAACGAGCTTGCCCTTGTCATGCCTGTGCATACTCTTCGTCCCCCTGTTCGACAACGCTCCCGGCCCTAGCGGCCACGACCTCCGGCGTCAGCGCCGAGAGGAAGAGGTAACCACCATCCGTCACCAGGACGGATTTGGTCTTGCGGCCATAGCTCGCGTCCACGAGCATGCCGCGCTCGCGCGAATCCTGGACCATGCGTTTTATCGGCGCCGAGTCTGGCGAGAGCACCGAAATGAGCCGCTCCGCGGCGACCAGACTGCCAAAGCCTATGTTTATCAGCTTCATACGCTCACTCCACGTTCTGTATCTGCTCGCGTATCTTCTCTATCTCGGCCTTGAGCTCCACCACCACGTGCGCTATGTCCGCGTTCTGGCATTTGGAGCCTATCGTGTTGGCCTCGCGGTTGAGTTCCTGGATGAGGAAGTCCATTTTCCGGCCAGCGGGGGACTCGCCGTTCGTCAGGCCACGGAGCTGGGATATGTGGCTGCGCAGGCGGACCGTCTCCTCGTCCACGGCGATCTTGTCCGCAAAGATAGCCGCCTCCGTCAGCACCCGGCTTTCGTCAATATTCGCAGTCGCCAGGACCTCCTGCAGCTTCTGCTCGAGGCGCGCGCGGTATTCGGCCACTGTCTTGGGCGCGTTTTCCTCTACCACGCCGGTCAGGCGGGAGATCGTCTCCAGGCGCGCAAGCACGTCGTCGCGGAGCTTTTCGCCTTCGCGCAGGCGCATTGCGTCGTACTCCGTCAGCGCGCGTTCCAGTATCTCCGTGATGCCGGTCATCAGCGCGCTGCTGTCTATCTCACGCCTGTCCGTGCTCAGCACGTCCGGCAGGCGGCAGAGGCTCATCACCGTCATGTCGTTCTGGAGGCCGAACTTTTCCGCCGCGGCGCTCAGGGCCTCGATATAGCCCTTGAGCAACGGCTCGTTCACGCGGACCTCCATGTCGTCCGAAGCGGACTGATCCACCGTTACGAACACGTCCACCTTGCCGCGCGAGATATGCCGGCCCACCGCAGCCTTGATCGGCTCCTCCGCGAAGAGCATAGTCCTCGGCAGCTTAACAGAGACATCCAGGTAACGGTTGTTCACGCTCTTGAGCTCGATACTCACGGAAAGGCCTTCGGCGCTGCCCTTGGCCCCGCCGTAGCCAGTCATGCTTTTTATCATACGCTGTCCGCCCCGCATCCGATGATATTTGTTATCTCATAGGTTATTGGGTTTTTCTTGTGCCGCCTGCCCACCAGGACGATGACTACAAAGCCCACGGCAAAGAAGCCGAAGCTCATCAGCATTGCCTGGGTCTCCGGCATGTCAAGCGCGGCGGCAATGGCATAGCCGATGAAGAACAGCACGAAGGGTACCACATACACCAGAACCGCCGCGCCCAGCACGCGCGAGGTTGCGGTCTCTATCTCGACCTTGTCGCCCACGGCGGCGCCTATGGCGTTCCTGGCTTCGACCCTTATTTTCGAGGCGTAGTGGCATACCTCGCAGCTGCCGCAGTCGTCGCCGCAGGCCGTGCCGCGCAGGACCTCGACCTCGGCCTTTTCGGGTCCGGTCAGTTTTTTAATGATTGCATACTGAGTCAAGCTGCTGCTCCTCCTAACTACGAACCTTGATGCCGATATTGTATTCGCCAACGGCTCCGGCGTCCGTAAAGCCGTCTACGACTATCCGGACAGGCACAAACATATCGCCGCTCTGCGTGATGTCTGAAAGGTCCGCCACAGCGCTGAGATTAGAGGGCTGGAGCTGGTCCAGCACGTCCTGCGGAGCCCTGATCCTGACTTCGAGGCTCTGCGTTGTAATCTCCTCAAGCGTATACCCGCTCGGCAGGTTCCGTGTGCTGATGTTCGTCACGGTGAACACCTTGGTGTCCACACCGGTGATCTCTATCTTGACATCCGCCTGAGCCACGCCCGTCACGTTCTCCACCCCGTTGGGCAGGGGGATGAGGTAGGTGTCCTGGTGAGTGAGCGAGAAATCCGTGAGGTCTATCGTCGCCAGGTCTATGCGGTTTATGCCGCTGACTATCTCTGTATCGCCGGAGATCATGATCTTGTTCGGCTCAATGCTGATGACCGTGTTCTCCTCCGTAGCGCCCGCGCCGTAGACGCACTGCACATACAGCGGAACTTCCTTCATCATGCTTATCGGTATCGTGACCGTCACCGTCGGCACGTCGAACTCGAGTCCCTCGGACTCCATGGTGTTGCCGTCCTTGTCTATGAGGACAATGGGGATCTCCGCCGTCCTCGTCATCGTAAGGTCGTCGCCGCCCATTTCCGCATAGATATGGTCGATCTTTTCAAGCATGGACTCGGGTCCGGAGACCTTTATCGTCTTGGGCTCAAACTCGACCTCGCCCGCGATGTAGTTCTCCGCGGTGCTTCCGACAAACTTGGCCTCCACAGGCACGGACTTCGAGGACATCTTCGTCACGTCGAAGCTGATGGTCTGGGGGTTGCTGCTCACGAGGCTGACCGCGTCCTCATTGACGTTGTCCGGGTAAGTGAGGGTATAGTACTGCGTCAGCGTGCCGGTGGAGCTTATGAGCGAGACGTCTATTACCGCCTTCACGTCCGAAGCCGATAGCGTGCCTATGTTGCCCCTGGTACCGCTTATCTTCACCGAGACCGTCTCTGCGCTCACGTTCGTGACGACATAGCCCCTCGTCGCCTGGAGGGTATCCTCGCCTATGAGCATTACCTCCACGTTGTTGAAAGACTGTGTAATGATCTCCTCCTGAGTGCCGGTTATATACACCCAGATGAAAAGCGAGGCGATCAGTGATATGACGGCCCAGAAGACCTTGCTGTCCAACAGCTTGTTCTTTTTCTTGTTAGTCATTACTTCTTCACCTTGAGTGTCCTTAGCGAAGCGATAAGCCCCGCGAGACCCTTTTTCTGCACCGTCTCCTCGTCCGGCATGAGCTCCGCTCTCAGTATCTTCTCCAGCATCTCCGGCGTCAGGTGACGCTTGAGCATGCCGTCCATTGCAACAGAAATGGAACCCGTCTCCTCAGACACTATGACCACCACCGCATCCGAGTGCTCGCTCATTCCAATGCCCGCGCGGTGCCTCATGCCAAGGTCGCTGCTGAGGCTCGCGTTCTGCGAGAGCGGCAGCATGCAGCCGCCGGCCGCCAAACGCCCTTCGCGGATTATCACCGCGCCATCGTGCAGGGGAGCCTTTACAAAGAAGATGTTCCGCAGCAGTTCGCTCGTAACGTCCGCGTTCACGATGGTACCCGTGCTCATCTGCTCGTTCAGGCTTATCATCCGCTCAAACACTATTAGCGCGCCCGTCTTGGATTCGGACATCGAGGCACAGGCCAGGACAGTCTGGTTTATCGTTGACTCAAAAGTCATAGGCGCGGAGCTACCGCCGAAAAAGTACATGAATCTGCCGCTGCCCATGCGCTCGAGCAAGCGCCGCAGCTCCGGCTGGAAGATTATCACCAGCGCAATAAAGCCGAGCTCCACCGTCGCCTTGAGGAACGAATTTATCATTCTCAGCTTCAGAAGGTCCGAAAGCCAGAGAGCCAGCAGTATGAAAACTATACCCCTTGCGACCCTCGTTGTATTCGTCCTTTTGATCAGCCCTATAGCGACATAGATGAGCACGGCGACAAGCAGGATATCAACGATATCCGAAGCCTGTACTGTTAACATATAGTTTATTGCATTGGATAGTACGGATTTTATATTTTCCATAAGCCTGTCCCCACAGCTTCCGTACCGCGCGCCTCGGCCAACTTGCCGGGGCGCAGCGATTAGTCATAGTATTATACAATAAGTGGCCGAAAATAGCAACTCCATTTACGCGCCGCGCGCTGATTTGACGATCTCTCTGAGAACCTGTGCCGCTCTCAGGACCGCGTTCGCAGAGTTGAATGGCGAAAAGCTGAAACGAACCGTGCCGCTTTCCAGCGTTCCAGCGCTCTCATGCGCCGTCGGCGCACAGTGCAGCCCCGCCCGGACGCAGACTCCGGCTCTGCCCAGGGCCTCGCCCAGTTCCTCGCAGCCAATGCGTCCATGCCGCACGGACAGGACGCCGGACTGAGTCAGGCTGTCCGCCGCCGCGAACACCTCCAGGTCCGGTACGCTCTCAAGCGCCCCGGCCAGCAGGACCGTCAGCTCCCGCTCGTGAGCGCCTATCTCTGCCGTGCCGTGCGCCCTCACATATTGAGCTCCCGCCAACAGGCCTGCTATGCCGGGGATGTTGTGCGTCCCGGCCTCGAGTCTGTCCGGCAGAAAATCCGGCATGGACTGGCTGCGGCTTTCCGAGCCTGTGCCTCCAGCCATCAGCGGTCTGGCCTCGCCCCTGCACAGCAGCACGCCCGTCCCCTGTGGTCCGAGCAGCCCCTTGTGTCCGGGCATGGCGATGAACTCCGCTCCCAGACGGCGCGCGTCCACCTCCAGAACCCCCGCCGACTGCGAGGCGTCCACGATGAGCGGGACTCCGTATTCACGGCACAGCTCCGCTATCTCATAGATGGGCAGTATGAACCCGAACACATTCGAAACATGAGTGCACACAACGCAGGCCGCGCCGGGTATCTTGGACCGGAACGCCTCTATCGTCGAGGCGCTGTCGAACACCGGCGCCCAGGCGACGTCTACATCCGCGCCGAGCATTCTCAGCGGCCTCGTGACGGCATTGTGCTCCCAGCCTGATACGACTACGCGGTCCCCCGCGGAGACCAGCGTGTTGATGGCGATGTTCAGCCCGTGCGTTGCATTCATGGTGAACACGACGTCCTCAGGCTCCGGAACCTTGAAGAGCTCCGCAAGGCACACGCGGCAATCATAGGCAGTTTCCGCGGCGCGAAGGGCAGGTCTGTGTCCTCCTCGTCCGGGACTTGCCATCGTGCGCATGGCGTTCTGGACGGCCATGTGTACGCTGCGCGGCTTCAGCAGACTGGTGGCGGCGCTGTCAAGGTAGATCATCCCGCCACCTCCGTGTAGCCGTCCTCGTCCTCACGGAACAGCTTGCCGAAGCTCGCTCCGCCGCGCCGCAGCACGCCCAGTGCCTGCTGGAAGCGCTGCTCCGCCACCTTTACGCACCACGCGCAGCCGGTCCCGCTCAGACCCTGCGGGGCGCGGGAGATGGTAGCCGTGATACCCGAACGCTCCAACATTCTTGCCGCCCTCTGCGCATAGGTCTGTGAACGGCACATAATGATATATCGCATAAAAAATCCTCCCGCATGTCAATGAAGCGTACTCCATTCTATGCGGATGGATCGTGTTTGACATCAACCCTCTATGAGCGCGACAGCCTGAGCCGCGATCCCCTGCCCGGAGCCGGTGAAACCGAGGCGTTCCTCAGTCGTTGCCTTGACGCTGACGCGCGCGACGTCCACGTCCAGCGCTGCGGCAATGTTTGCGCGCATCCTCTGGATATGCGGCGCGAGCTTCGGCGCCTGAGCTATAACGGTAGAGTCCAGATTGCCTATCTCAAAGCCCTCGGCCCTGAGCCTTTTGCCGACCTCTCGGAGCAGGGCCAGGCTGTCCGCCCCCTCATAGGCAGGGTCGCTGTCCGGGAAGAGCTTGCCGATATCGCCCAGCGCCGCCGCGCCGAGCAGGGCATCCATTATGGCGTGGACCAGCACATCCGCGTCCGAGTGACCCAGCAGTCCTTTGTCATACTCGATTTCCACGCCGCCCAATATCAGTTTGCGGCCTTCCACCAGCCTGTGTACGTCGTAGCCCTGGCCTATCCTCACAGAAATTCACCCCTTGCGTCTATGATAGCCGATGCCGCGAATATGTCCGCCGGAGTCGTGAGCTTGAGGTTTTCCTCAGAGCCCTCCACCAGGAACACCTCCGCGTCCATCAGCATGACCGCCGCGCAGTCGTCTGTAAGAGACACGCCAAGTCGGGCGGCGTCGCCCAGTGCGGCGCGTATCAGCTCAGCGCGGAACACCTGGGGCGTCTGCATTAGATAAAGCTCGTCCCGCTCCAGGGTCCGCAGCACCCTGCCGCCGCGAGCCTGGCGCACTGTGTCCTTCACATGTATGGCGGGGGCGGCCGCGCCGCGTTCCGCTGCGGCTCTCACGGCTCTCTCCACTATTTCGTGCGTCACGAGCGGCCTGGCGCCGTCGTGAATGGCGATGAGCTCCGCCCTATCCGAGCACTCGCACACGCCCTTCCAAGCCGACTGCGTTCTGTCCGCGCCGCCCTCGACCACGCATTTGAGCTTTCTTATGCCCCGCTCTCTCGCCAGCGCGGCGATAGCTGGTATCTTTTCGCTCTGCGTGACCACCACGAGCTCGTCTATGCACTCGCAGCGGTCCAGGGCGAGCATTGTCCTCTCTATGACCGTGCAGCCGCCGAGCTCCAGCAGGAGCTTATCTCCGCCCATACGCGTGCCGCTGCCGGCTGCTACTATAACTGCGGCGCAGTAGGGCCGCTCCACGCTGTTTTCTTTTTTCCTGAACATATGTACCTCTTTTAGACATAGTTACGGGGCGGCCTGTGCCGCCCCGTCGCTGGCTTACGAGCAGATCATTGCGCTATTGAGCCGCTCTTCAACTTCCTCGTAACTGGCGCTCTCCGACAGGACGATCTCGGATATGAGTATCTGCTTGGCCGAGTGCAGCATCTTCCGCTCACCCGTTGACAGACCCCGCTCTTTCTCCCGCTGCATAAGCCCCTTTACGACTGCGGCGACCTCGAGAAGGTTCCCGCTCTTGATCTTCAGCATATTCTCCCGGTATCTTTTGTTCCAGTTCTGCGTCATCTCGATCTCGAGCCCCGGTATCGAGCCGAGTATCTTCTCCGCCTCGTCCGCTCCGACTATCGGCCGGACTCCGATCTCCGTGCTGGTCTCAACCGGGATCATTACCAGCATGTCCCCAACAGGCAATTTGAGAACATAATAGTCCCTTTCCATGCCGCTTATTTTTCTGCGCACTATGCTGTCTATAGTGCCGGCGCCGTGCATCGGGTGTGCTATCCTGTCGCCCACACGGAATGTCATCTTAACCTCCGTTTCCCAGCAATGCCATATCTTACTTTTATAAAGATATTATACTCTAAGCGCAGTATTTTAGCAAGGATTTCCGTACATTTTTATAAAAAAAGGCGCCCGTCTTGCAGACAGGCGCCTTTTTACAGCTATATTTGTTATTCCTCGACCTCGCCGGCATCCTCGGGGATGTTGCCGCTGGCCTCGCCGGTCTCGGAGACCTCATAAACCAGCGCGTCCTCCTGCGGGACAGCGGGAGCCTCGGGCGCGAACCTGCGCGGAGCCGGTTCCGGCTCGGACAGGGCGCGGATGGAAAGGGAGATCTTCTGCTTGTCGTTGTCGATAGCGGTGATCTTGACGTCGACCACGTCGCCAACGCTCAGGACCTCGTCCGGCTTGCCGATGCGGCGGTTGGCGATCTGGCTGATGTGGATGAGACCGTCCACACCGGGCATGACCTCGGCGAACGCGCCGAAAGGCATCAGCTTGACGACCTTGACCTTTGCAATATCGCCGACACTGTAGGTGTTGACGAACTTCGTCCAGGGGTTGTCCTCGGCCTTCTTGTAGCCCAGGGAGATCCTCTTGGCTTCCTTGTCAAAGCCGATGACATAG
This sequence comes from Clostridiales bacterium, assembly GCA_004553625.1. Taxonomy (GTDB): domain Bacteria; phylum Bacillota; class Clostridia; order Oscillospirales; family Oscillospiraceae; genus Scatomorpha; species Scatomorpha merdavium. The sequence continues at coordinate 54,245 of SFKX01000007.1, forward strand.
ACCTCGAGCTCGTCGCCCACGGAGACGACCTCAGCCGGGTTCTTGATGCGGCTCCAGCTCAGCTCGGAGACGTGGACCATGCCGTCTATACCGCCGATATCCACGAACGCGCCGTAGCTCGTGAGGCTCTTCACAACGCCCTTATAGACCTTGCCGACCTCGATCTCGTTCCAGACGGCCTCGGCCCTCTCCTTGCGCTCGCGCTGCAGCACGGCACGGATGGAGCCAACCACGCGCCTGCGGCCGCGGTTGACCTCGGTGATCTTGAGGCGGACCTTCTGCTTGACCAGCTCGGTCATCGGAGTGTCCTTCGGCAGGCCGGACTGGCTGGCCGGGACAAAGACCCTGATGCCCTTCACGGAAACGACGACGCCGCCCTTGTTCTCCTCGGTGACGGTGCCTTCGACCACGGAGCCGGCTTCCTGCGCGGCCTCGATGTCCGCCCAGTTCTTGACGGCGTCCATGCGCTTCTTGGAGAGCTGCGCCGTGCCTTCAACGTCGTTCACGCGGACGACTATGGCCTCGACCGTATCGCCGATGTGGATGGCGTCCTCGAGCTTTACGTCCCCGTCCTCGGTGAACTCAGCCGTCGGGATGAAGGCGGAGTACTTGGTGCCGAGGTCTATGCTGACCTCGGTGGCCGTGATGGCCACGACAACGCCGCTGACCTTGTCCCCGTTATATATAGTTTTCAGAGAATCCTCCAGCAGCTCATCGAAGCTCTTTTCTGCGGGTGCGGCTTCTGCCGCTGCCTCCTCCGCAGGCGCTTCTTCAACCGGCGCTGCCTCTTCGACTGCAACCGGCGCCGCTTCCTCCACGGCCGCAGCTTCGACCTTGGCCTCTTCGACAGGGGCCTCAACAGGGTTCTCTTGAATCAGGATCTCGTCGCTCATCTTATCCAGTACCTCCTTGATTATCCATGACGGCGCGGATGCCCCGGCTGTCACTCCCACATCTCCGACTCCGCTCAACGCCCCAAGGTCCAGCTCCGAAGCAGTTGCTATGAACTGCGTATTCGGGCATCGCTCGGCGCAGAGCTCCGCCAAATGCAGGCTGTTGGCGCTATCCTTCCCGCCAATGACAACCATCGCTCCGCATTCGGAGGCCAGTTTTACCGCCTCCTCCTGCCTAATGGACGTAGCAAAGCATATTGTATCAAAGATTTCCGCTTTTGTACACCATTTTTTTATTAATTTTTCACACTCGCGCAGATTCTTTTCGGTTTGTGTAGTCTGCACGACTACCGTGAGTTCTTTTGTGCAATTTTCAACATTCTGGTTGAGCCAGGTTTCTAGTTCTCCTGCGTCCGCAACAACTACGGGCGATTCGCACCTGCCGCAGATCGCACGGACCTCCGGGTGGTCCCGCGTCCCTATGACCAGGACCTGCCTGCCGCGTGCCGATGCTTCGGAAACTATCCTGTGTATTCTTGAAACGTTCGGGCAGGTCGCGTCGTTCACCTCAGCTCCGGCGGCGCGCAGCGCGTCCTCCACGGCTTTCGAAACCCCGTGCGAGCGTATCAGCACTCTGTCGCCCGGGCCTACCTGCTCGGGACTCTCGACCACGCTCAGACCCATCTCCGCAAGTTTCCCGACAACGTCGTCATTGTGTATGAGCGGACCCAGGCTTTTGCACGGCCCATCTTTCAGCAGTTTCTCCGCCAGCTCCACAGACCGTGACACGCCAAAACAAAAGCCGGCGCTCTTCGCTACATGTATCATCCGTTCGTCCCGTCCCTCAGCTCGTAGATGCGTTCCATGATGCCGTCTGCGAGCCTTTCATATTCCTCATGAGTCTTGCCCTCGACCTTGTAGGGCTTACCTACCAGCAGTTCAACCTTGCCAAACACCTTTTTGCCCCGAGGGATGTATACCGGCAGGATAGGGACCTTCATCTTTGAGGCTATGCGCACGGCTCCAGTCTTTGCCTCGACCTCATTGTCGTGTCCGACTCTGGTACCCTCCGGAAACATGAACACCTTTTCCCCGTGCTTGAGGTATTTCATCATGTTCCGGATGGCGTCTATGTCGTTCTTGCCCCTGTCTACAAAACATATGCCGCATTTCTTCAGCACCGGGCCGACTACCGGGACCTTTTCCAGCTCCAGCTTTGCCATGAAATGCATATAGTTCTCCTTGCCGAAAGCTGCGGCGACCAGGAGCGGGTCGATATAGTTCGAGTGGTTCGCACACACTACCGCCGGACCTTCCGGAATATTTTCCAGCCCCTTGCAGCGAAGCGGATAAAAGGCCTTCACAAACGGCAGCAAAAGGTCGTAAACCTTTCCGAAGCTGCGCCTCTCTTTGTCAAAGTCGTGCTCACTCACTCCGCTCACCTCCTATCACGCGCTCTATGAGCAGGCAGATCCTCTCAACGCTCTCCTCCAGCGTCAGCTCGCTGGTATCCACTTCAACCGCGTCCTCAGCCTTTTTGAGCGGCGCTGCGGCGCGGCTGCTGTCGTTCTCGTCACGCTTTATTATATCCGCCAGAACCTGCTCGTAGCTGTCCTGCGCGCCCTTTGCCCTGAGTTCACGGTATCTTCGCTCCGCCCTGCGCTCCGGGCTTGCCGTAAGAAAAACCTTGAGCGAGGCTTCCGGCAGCACGACGGTGCCTATGTCCCGCCCGTCCATTATGACGCTCTGGCGCTCGGCCATACGACGCTGCATGTCGAGCAGGTACGCCCTGACCTCCGGCATGGCCGAGACCTCGGACGCGCGCATGGAGATCTCCGGCGTCCTTATGAGGCCCGTGACGTCCTCGCCGTTGAGGTACATATGCTGCGTACCGTCCTCGCCGTATCCGAAGCGTATATCGAGCTTGGGCAGCAGCTCCACCACCGGGCCTTCTTCGCCCAGCGCCAGGCCCGCCCTCGCCGCGGCGAGGCCGACCGTTCTGTACATAGCGCCGGTGTCCACGTAGATAAAGCCGAAGCGCGCGGCAGCCGCCTTGGCGATTGTGCTCTTGCCCGCGCCTGAAGGGCCATCTATGGCGACGGAAAAGTGCTTATCCATCCTCACACCCCTGTTGCAGAGAATTTGCGGCGACGAACGCCGTTGACCAGGCTATCTGTAAATTATAACCGCCCGTATATGCGTCCAAGTCCAGCACCTCGCCCGCGAAGTAGAGTCCGGGCACCAGCTTGGAACCCATCGTCCTGGGGTTCACCTCGTTCGTTGCTACGCCGCCGGAGGTGATTATCGCCTCCGCTATCGGTCTCGGCCCGGATATGGAGACGGGAAAAGCCTTCAGGAGCGCCGCCAGCGCCGCGCGCTGCTGTTTTGTCACCGAGTTCGTCCTCGTCTCGCCCGGTATGCCGGAGAGCTCCACCAGGACCGGTATCATCGCCCGCCCGGCGAGGTCGCCCAATGAGTTGCGGAATTCGCGGTTGCTGTATTTTTCAAAGTCGCGCAGGAGCCGCGCGTCCAGTTTTTTATCGTCCAGGCCGGGTTTGAGGTCGATGGAGAGCCGGTACTTGCTCTGACCGAACCTGCGCATGTGAGCCGAGGCCGAGAGCACCAGCGGCCCGGACACGCCGAAATGCGTGAACAACATCTCTCCCAGCGCCTTATATATGAGTTTGTCGTCCTCGTAGGCCGAAAGCTCCACGTTCCTGAGCGAGAAGCCCTGCATCTCACGGCACCACTTGTCCGGCGACTCGAGCGGCACCAGCGAGGGGCGGCAGGTATTCACCGTATGCCCCAGCTCCTTCGCCATCCTGTATCCGTCCCCTGTCGAGCCCGTGCCGGGATACGACAGCCCGCCCGTGGCTATGACGGCGTTAGCGCAGTCGATCTCGCCGCGTTCTGTCTGCACGGCCCTTACAGCGCCCGTCTCGTCCGTGAGGATGCGCTTTGCCTTCTCCCTTATTACCCTGACGCCGTTTTTCCGTACAAGTTCCGCCAGTGCGTCCGCGACGTCGTCCGCGCGATCCGACACGGGGAAAACACGGTTGCCCCTCTCTGTCTTTAGGGCAACGCCAAGGCCCTCGAACAGCGCTTTCGTGTCCGAGGTCCCAAACCTATGTATAGCGCTCTGCAAAAAGCGCCCGTCGCCGGGGATGGCGGTGATGAACTCGCGCGCGTCGCAGTCGTTCGTGACGTTGCAGCGGCCTTTACCAGTTATCCTGAGTTTCCTGCCGAGCATCCGGTTCGGCTCCAGCAGAACGACGCTCAGGCCACGTCCCGCCGCCAGCGCGGCGCACAGAGTACCCGCCGCGCCGCCCCCTATTATGACTGCGTCAGCTTTCAATCTTCTCGAACACCTTATACTCGCTCCAAACGTTCTCCAGATCCTTGAATGTCTCCGCGAGCTGGTCCCTGGACCTCGCGCCCACGGCTATGACTATCGCGTTAACAAGGCTCAGCGGCGCGACGAGCGAATCTACAAATGACACCATCTCGCTCTTTGCGAACAGGCAGACGTCAGCGACACCGTAGAGCGGCGAGCTTTCGCTGTCCGTCAGTGCAAGGGCCGCCGCGCCGCGGTCCTTAGCAAAGCGCATGACCTTCAGCGAGCGCGAGGAATAGCGCGGGAAGGTGAAACCGATGAAAAGGTCGCCCTTGCCCACCCTTATCAGCTGCTCATAGGCCTCCGCCGCGGAGTTGTCGCGCACCAAATGTACCCCGTCACGGAGTAGATTGAGGTAGAACTCCAAAAAGCTCGAAAGGCTCTGCGAGGTGCGCGAGGCAAAGATGTATATGTTTTTCGCAGACATTATCATGTCAATGGCCTTGTCGAAGCTGTCCTGGTCTATCTCCTCGAGCGTGGCCTGCAGCTTGTCTATATCGTCGCTGAGCACCGACTTGAGGATATTCCGGTCATCTATCAGGTCCTTTGCCGCCTCTATCCTCTGCACGGAGGTCAGGCGGCTGCGTATCATCTCCTGCAAGGCCTTGCGCATACCGGGGTAGCCGTCATAACCCAGTTCCGCAGCAAAACGCACGACGGTGGACTCGCTGACGCCTACGGTCTTGCCCAGCTTGCCCGCCGTCATGAACGCGGCTTTGTCGTAATTTTCCAGAATATACTTTGCTATCAGCCTCTGGCCCTTGGAAAACCCGGAATTATCCCGGGAAATCAGTGTCAGAATGTCTTTATCCATGTGTGCTCCCCCAAATTATGAGAAGTCGTGACGCATTTGCACCACGGCAAAACTGCAATTTAAGAGTATTTTACACACACATCTCGGAAATTACAAGTACTTTTGCATGTTGCTATAGAAAAACTTGCAATTTTTCAGCTCAATTTAAGCAGCCAATCAAGCTCCTCGGAGGTGAGATGCCTCCATTTTCCAGTCTGCAGACCGCCGAGGCTCAATTCACCCTCAGCGATGCGTACCAGCCTGCGGACCTCCAGGCCCGCCGCCGCGCACATCTTCCTCACCTGGCGGTTCCGGCCCTCGTGTATCGTGACGTCGAGCATATATTTGCCCTCGCCTGTCTCGCCTGCAAAGGACACCTGCGCCGGACGTATCGGCTCGCCCTCGACCTCCCGCAGGGCCTCCAGCTCGCGCGCCGCGGCCTCCGGCTCCCTGCCGCTGACCGTCACCCTATAGGTCTTGCCTACCTCGTGCGAGGGGTGCATCAAGGCGTTCGCCGCCTCGCCGTCATCCGTCATGATAAGCAGGCCCTCTGAATTCAGGTCCAGCCTTCCAACGGGATAGAGCCGCCTGCCCGCGCCCTTCACCAACTCTGCCACGGTCTTTCGCCCCTTCTCGTCTGAGAGCGTCGTGACGTAGCCGCGGGGCTTGTTCAGCATTATGTAAACCCGAGTGCCGGAGATCCTGAGACGTTTCCCGTTCACTCGGATATCGTCGAGTTCCGGGTCCGCCGACATGCCCAGGGATGCTGTCTCGCCGTTCACCTTTACCCGGCCCTGTTTTATTAGTTCCTCGGCGGCCCGGCGCGAAGCCAGACCTGCCGAGGATATCAGTTTTTGGAGGCGTTCTTTCAAGTTGCAACACGTCCCTCTTCGAGATAGAACGGCGAACCACAGCCGCTCAGGAGCCAGAAGCGCAGAAAGCGCTCTCCGGGCGAGAGCAGCAGCCCGTCGCTCACGGGTATATCCTCCGAGTACACCATCCTCACCGAGGCAATCTCACGCTCGCCCATGCAGGCGACTGCGCGTCCCGCGTTTTCGCCCTCAGCCACGGGCGCGAACACAAACGAAGGCAGCTCCAGCCGCGTTGTATAGCTCTCGCCCTTGCGGATCAGCGCGTAGGCCGCGCCCTCTGTGGCCGCATCCGCCGTATACGCCTCGCCTGAAATGACCGGCACATCGTAGCTCAGGCCAGCCGGTATGACCTCCGTGAAGCTGTAATTGGCAAAGGCCCAGTCGTAGAGCGCCCTGTGGTCGTCCCAGTCGTCCGGGTCGTTGAGCGTAACGCAGACGTAGCGCGCGCCATCCCGCTCCGCGCAGGTGACGAGCGTCCTGCCTGCGGCCATGGTGTAGCCGGTCTTGAGCCCAATGCAGCCCTCGTACTCGCGCAGGAGCCGGTTGTGGTTCACCAGGGTCTGCTCACCTACGGTGTGCGACACCGTGCCGGCTATCCGGGCGAAGTCCTCGTTTCCCATGCAGTAGACGGCGAGCTTGGCCATGTCCCGCGCCGTGGAGTAGTGGCCCTCTTCGTCCAGGCCGTGGGCATTTTTGAAGCTGGACTCCGTCATGCCGAGCTGCGCTGCCTTCTCGTTCATGAGCTCGGCAAAGTCATCCATGTCGTCCGCGACGTGCAGCGCCAGCGCCGAGGCTGCGTCGTTGCCTGAGACGAGCATCAGGCCGTAGAGCAAGTCCTCAACCGTGTACTCCTCGCCCGCCTTTATATACATGGACGACCCCTCGACGCCCGCGCTCCTCTCGTCCACCTTGACCACGTCGTCCAGCTCGCAGTGCTCTAGCACGACGATGGCGGTCATGATCTTGGTCGTGCTGGCGATCAGCATGTGTGCGTCCGGATTTTTCTCGAAGAGCACCTGGCCCGTGTCCGCGTGGACAAGTATGGCCGAATTCGCAGAGACCGCGAGCTCCGCGTGAGCCGGTATTTTAAACGAAAATATGAGCGCGAGGCTCAGGACGAAACCCGTAAGTTTTCTCAATAATAGCACCACCCCGTAAGTATTGGGCGGTGCTTATTATTGACTGTCCTGCCTCGGATTATCCCTCGGCCTTTTTGTCTCGCAGCTGCTCGGCCTTGTCCATGAGCTGCGGGATGAGGTCAACTATCCTGTCAAACGTATTCGACGCGGGCGGCTGGATGTTCAGCATATTCACAACGCCGTTGCGGATCACAAGAAAGCCGATGGGCTCGATCTTGACCGCGGCCGCGCTGCCGCCGGTGAAGCCGCTGCGCTGCTTCACAAGGTCTCCGCCGCCCCCGCCGAAGCCAAAGGTCACGCGCGAGACAGGCACGAGCGTCACGCCGTCCGGCGTAGTTACCGGCTCGCCGACTATGGTGTTGACGTCCACCATTTCCTTGATTTTAGACATGCTGGTTTGCAGGAATTCCGCCATCGGGGTCTGTGCCTGATCCATTGCTTACCTTCCTTTCTTCCTCTGCTTTGGCGGCGGCCTTCTGTTCTTTCGCCGCGTTCATTTTGATCTTCATAAAGCCCCAGCCCGCCGCAAACACAACGGCGAGTATCCTGCCGAGGCTTATCGTCATCGTCAGCTCCGTGTCGAACCTCGGCTCTGTCGAGTCAAAGTCCAGCGCCGTCTGGATGTCGCACTGTTTTACCCGGAAAGCCCTGCCGCGCATACCCTCCAGCATGCCCAGTCCGGTGTTCACAAGACCGTAGGCCATCGTTGCGTCGAAGGGGTCCTCTGCCGCCACGACGAGGTGGAGCATGAACCTGTTCACGGTTATCTTCCGCTTGAATCTCGCCATAGCGTCCAGGCCGAGCTTCAAAAGCTGCAAGAGCTCCTCCGGTGAGGGTTTGGGACGCGGCTTTTTCTCCTTTTCGGGCTTTTCCTTCTTGGGTTTTTTCTCTTTCTTCGGTTTTTCAGCTTTCTTTTTCTTCTCCGGCTTCTCCTTGCGCGGGAGAACCTTGATATTGAAGCACATCACCCGCGCGGCGGCGCCCAGCTCGCCGTCCACATATCTCGCTGACACCCCAAAGGGCATGACGAGCAGCAGCACGAGCACCGCGACTATCACAAGGAGGACGATCAAAGAGCCTCACCCCCCGTCTCCTGGCCTTCCAGGTCCAGGACCATCTGTTCGCCCCGGCCGCGCAGCGCCGCTATCGCGCCCTGGAGCTTTTCGAGCCCGTCCGTAGAGGACATGTCCGGCAGCTTCGGAAGCTCGGAAAGCTCCGAAATGCCCATGACTCTCAGGAAGGCCTCCGTCGTCTTATACAGCGTGGGCCGGCCCGGCGCTTCTAGCCTGCCCGTGGGCTCTATGAGGCCCTTGTCCACAAGGGATGAGACGGTATACGAGCTGTCCACTCCGCGCACCTCGTCCACGTACGCCCGTGTGACCGGCTGGAAGTAGGCGATGACCGCCAGCGTCTCCAGCGCCGGAGGCGAGAGCCGCGGCGGGGCGCGGTGCTCGATGACCCGCGCGATCTGCTTTGCATACTGCGGGGCCGAGCACAGCTGCAGGGACTTGTCCAGCTTCACGAGCCTTATGCCCCGGCCGCCGCTCTCGTACTCCTCCGCCAGTTTTTCCGCGAAGGCGTATATCTCCGCCTCCGGCACGCCCAGTACCAGCGATATGCGCGCGGCCGGCACCGGCTCCCCGGACGCAAAGATTATAGCCTCCACGGCTGCTTTCAATTCGCGTTCATCCATACTCATTCCTCAATGGCTTCGATGATGCTCTCCGTGTCTCCTCCGGCGAAGCTGAGCAGCAGCTCGCCCTCCTGCTCCGTTATGAGCACGCTGCCCATGGAACACAGCTCGAGCACGGAAAGGAAAGTTGCCACGACCTCCGAACGGCTCTTTCCCGCCGCGTAGAGCGAGCGGAGCGTCGCCGGACCCTCGCCCAGGATTCGGAGTATCTCGCGGCTCTTGTCGCGCACGCCGTACACTATGCGCTGAGGCGCCAGCGCGCGCAGCTCCGGCGGGCCGGGCAGCTTTGCGTCCGCCCGCGTGAACACTGAATAGAGCGCTCGCAAAAGGTCCGCGCCCTCGTGCCGGTAGTCGTACACCTTCGCGGATGGAGCCACCGGCTCCTGCGGCCGCGTCCAGAGCAGCATACCCTCCGACGAATACTCCGCCAGAGTGGGCAGGACTGACTTTACCGCCTCGCGCGCGTCCTTTGCGCGGAGCTTTTCCAGCGAGGTCATGAGCTGTTCCAGCTCCGTGACCTCTTCCTCCACGGCCAGCAGCGTCCGGGTCTTGATGTACAGCAGATACGCCGCCATCTGCACGAACTCGCTGGCTATCTCCAGGTCCATCCGCTCCATCTCCGCCAGATAGGCCAGGTACTGGTCCAGTATGTCGGAGATGCTGATGTCCCTTATCTCTATCTTGTTCTTCTGCAGCAGCATGAGGATGAGACTCAGCGGGCCTTCAAAGTCCTGCGTCTCCTCCCGGCTCTTTACCACGCCCTCCAGGCGGAAGGTCGGGTTTTCCATATCCCGCACCCCCCGTTACGCGAGCAGCCTTGCGAGGTCAAAACCCCACTGTGCCGCCACGAAGAGCTGGTTCATCAGCCAGCCTGCCGCCCTGCCCAGTGGGTTCAGGTGCGTCCGGCTGAGCAGGAACACCGCCACGACCAGGATTATCATGCCGTATCTCTCGTAGTACATGAGTTTCGTATACGTACGGTCCGAAACGAAGGAATACAGCACCTTCGAGCCGTCCAGCGGCGGTATCGGTATGATATTGAATATCGCCAGGGCCGTGCTGAGATACGCCGTTATGAGCAGCATCTCAACGAAATAGCTCCCGACTTTGCCTATCCTCGGCCCGAATCCGAGCAGCACTCCGTATATAAACAGGCAGATAACTGCAATTATGATGTTCGACAGCGGCCCCGCCGCTGCGGTTATCGCCATACCCTTCTTCGGATTCTTGAACTTCCACATATTCACCGGCACAGGCTTTGCCCAGCCGAATTTGAATATCACCATCATGGCAAGGCCCATGATGTCTATATGCTTGAGCGGGTTGAGCGTCAGCCTGCCGGCCCGCTTTGCCGTGTCGTCACCGAGCCTGTAGGCCACATAGCCGTGGGCCAGCTCGTGGAGCGTTATGCAAACGAGCGCGGGTATTATACTCAGCAGCAGGTTCGTCAGGACGCTCCAATCCAGTCCGTTCCATATATCATGCAGTTTGGGCATATATAATTCACCTTCGACAATTATACCGATTTCCAAGCCGAATTACAAGAGCGGGATGAACGTTTTGTCCATCCCGCTCCGCTTACAGCTCGGAAAGTATCCTGCCCAGGAGCTCCGGCCTGCCGTCGCCCTTCTCCGCCGAAAAGGCTATGAGCGGCGTCGCCTCGTCCAGCTCCAGCGTCTCGCGTATCAGCGCCATGTTCTGCGCCGCGGCGGTTTTTGAGAGCTTATCTACTTTATTCGCCACGACCACAAACGGCCTGCCCGAGTCCTTGAACCAGCCCGACATCGTCACGTCGTCCGCGGTGGGCTTGTGCCGCGCGTCCACAATGTGGACCCCGAGGCTTATCTGCTCCGGCTCCGCGAAAAAGCTCTCCATGAGCCGCGCCCAACGGTCGCGCTCTGCCTTCGCCACGGCTGCGTAGCCGTAGCCCGGCAGGTCCACGAACCAGCAGCGGCCGTCTATTTTGAAGTAGTTCACGTGTATCGTCTTGCCCGGCTGGGAGCCCACGCGCGCAAAGTTCTTTCTGTTCAGCAGCCGGTTGATGACGGAGGACTTGCCCACGTTCGACTTCCCCGCAAACACCACCCTTGGCAGCGTATCGCGTATGAAAGCCTCCGGTGCCGCGGCCGACTTTACGAACTCGGCCCTGTTGAGGTTCAGTTCCGCCATCTCACTGACCTATCCTTGCTCCGGATTCGGTGACAACGCCCGGCGGCGGAGTCTGCGAGTCCCGAGCCTCTTCCTGCTCCTCCGGCTCCTCCACCTCTACGGCGCGGCGGTTGAGCGCGATATCCAGGATGGCGTCCAGGTGGTCCGCAGTCACGAACTTCAGCCGCTCGCGCACGCTCTGGTCTATCTCGTCCAGGTCCGGCTCGTTTTCCGCCGGGATTATCACCGTCGAGACGCCGGCCCTCAGCGCGGCCATTGTCTTTTCCTTCAGGCCGCCGATGGGCAGGATACGCCCGCGCAGCGTCATCTCGCCGGTCATTGCCAGGTCGCGCCGCACGGGGATACCCGTCAGCGCCGAGATCACGCCTATCGTTATCGTTATGCCGGCGGAGGGTCCGTCCTTCGGCACCGCTCCCTCCGGGAAGTGGATGTGAATATCGCGGTTCTTATAGAAATCCGGGTCTATGCCCAGCTTATCCGCTCGGCTGCGTATATAGGTTATCGCCGCCTTGCAGGACTCCTTCATCACGTCGCCCAGGTTGCCGGTGAGCTCCAGATGCCCGCCGCCTTCCACAACGCCGACCTCGACGTCCAGCACCTCGCCTCCTACGGAGGTCCAGGCCAGGCCGCGCACAAGGCCGACCTCGTCGCGCGGATACACCGCGTCCGGTTTATACTTCGCGGGACCCAGCAGCGGCTCCAGCTTCCCGGCGCGGACCGTCAGCGATTTGTACTCGCCCTTGGCTATGCCCGCCGCGCACTTGCGGCACACGGCAGCCAGCTCGCGCTCCAGTATGCGCACGCCCGATTCCCTAGTATAGTGCGAGATTATCTCGCGTATCGCGTCGTCGCTCACCTTGAGCGTCACGCCAGTGAGGCCGTGCTTCTTTCTCTGCTTTGGCAGCAGGTGGCGCTTGGCTATCTGCAGTTTCTCCTCGTCCGTGTAGCTTGTGAGCTCGATGACGTCCATGCGGTCGAGCAGCGGGCGCGGGATGGTGTCAGTCGTGTTCGCGGTGGTTATGAAGAACACATCTGAAAGATCCACGGGGACCTCCATGTAGTTGTCCCTGAAGTGACAGTTTTGCTCCGCATCCAGCGCCTCGAGCAGTGCAGCGGAAGGGTCACCGCGGTAGTCTGAACCGAGCTTATCTATCTCGTCGAGCACCATTACCGGGTTCATGCTCCCGGCCTGGATAAGACCTGAGACAAGCCGGCCCGGCATTGCGCCGATATAGGTCTTGCGGTGGCCGCGTATCTCGGCCTCGTCGTGCACGCCGCCGAGCGCAACGCGCGAGAGCTTCCGGTTCGTCGCACGGGCGATGCTCATGGCAATGCTGGTCTTGCCCGTACCCGGAGGGCCGACAAGGCAGAGCACGCCGCCCTTCACGTCCGGCGCCAGCTTGCGCACAGACAGGAACTCTATCACTCGCTCCTTGACCTTGGAAAGGCCGAAGTGGTCCTCGTCCAGCATGCGCTGGGCCTTGGCGATATCCAGCGTCTCCTTTGAACGCTTGTTCCAGGGCAGCTCGAGGCAGGTGTCGAGGTAGCTGCGAATAACGCTGGCCTCCGCGGAGCCGAAGCTCTGGCGAGAGAGCCGTGTGACCTCCTTGAGCAGCTTTTCCTCCGTCTCCTTCTCTAGACCCAGGGCCTTTATCTTTTCACGGTATTCGTCAAACTCCTGCGGAGTGTCGCCCTCGCCCAGCTCGGACTGAATGACCTTCATCTGCTCGCGCAGGTAATATTCGCGCTGGTTGCGGTTCATCTGCTCCTGCGTGCTCTCGTTCAGGTCGCGCTCTATGCTGAGCAGAGTCAGCTCCCGCGTCAGCATGCGGCAGAGCGAAGCCAGCCTTCTCGAGGGGCGGAGCTCCTCCAGGAGCTTCTGCTTTTCCTCCGGCTTGAGATAGATGTTCTGCGCGATGAAGTCCGCCACATAGGCAGCGTCCGTATTCGCCATGATGTTGATGACCGACTCCGGCGCTATGTTCCCCGATATCTGCGCATACTCGCTGAAGAGCGCGGTGCAGCGGCGGCACAGCGCCTCCGACTTCACCGTCGGCTTCTCCGGCGCGTCCGGCATGGGCTCTATTTCACCAAAGAGGCTGGGCGTATCCATAGTCAGCGCGTCCAGTCTGCCGCGTGCCAGGCCCTCCACCATTATGCGTACGGTCTTGGAACCGGGCTGACGCAGGAGCTGCCGCACCCGGCACACCGTCCCGACCCTGTATATGTCGTCCAGAAACGGCACGTCTTTGGAGATCTCCTTCTGCGCCGTCAGGAACAATATCTGGTCGGCGTTCATCGCAAGGTTGAGCGCCGCCGCGGACATGGGCCGCTCCACGTCGAAGTTCAGAAGCATTCCCGGGAACACCGAAAGGCCCCTCAGGGCCAAAATGGGCATACTCCGCCTCGATGTAAACTCAAATTTTGCGCTCATGTCAACACTCCCTTCCTGGGATTAAAATACCCGCAAGGGAGACGAAGTTTACCTCCGTCCCCCCTGTTTTCTCTGTTATGATACTATGGCGCTGGGCTTCTTGCTGTGTATGACCAGCGGCTCGGTATCGTTCACAACGCAGTCCTTGGTTATGACCACTTTCTCTATGGTCTTGTCGGACGGTACGGTGAACATGATATCCGTCATCAGCTTTTCCATGACGCTGCGCAGGCCCCTGGCGCCGATCCGCATCTCGATGGCTTTGTCCGCGATGGCTTCCAGAGCAGCGTCCTCATACTCGAGCTCGACGCCGTCGTAGCTCATGAGGGCTTTATACTGCTTTGTCATCGCGTTTTTGGGCTCCGTCAGTATTCTGACGAGGTCTTCGCGCTTGAGCGAATCAAGGGAACTGAGCACCGGCAGACGCCCGATTAGCTCCGGGATGATGCCGAACTTCAAAAGGTCTTGAGACTGCACCAGGCTGAGCAGTTCGCCCACATCCCGCTCCTTCGAGGACTTTATCTCGGCGCCGAAGCCAAGGCTCTTGCGGTCCGTCCGCTTCTCGATTATCTTATCGAGGCCGTCAAAGGCGCCGCCGCAGATGAACAGGATGTTCGTCGTATTCACGTGGATGAACTCCTGATGGGGGTGCTTGCGTCCGCCCTGGGGAGGCACGCTAGCCACGGTTCCCTCGAGCAGCTTCAAAAGCGCCTGCTGCACACCTTCGCCGGAGACGTCGCGCGTTATAGAAGTGTTTTCGCTCTTGCGCGCTATTTTATCCAGCTCGTCAACGTAAATTATGCCCTTTTCGGCCCGCTCCACGTTGAAGTCCGCCGCCTGCAGGAGCTTGAGGAGGATATTCTCCACGTCCTCGCCCACGTAACCGGCCTCCGTCAGCGTTGTTGCGTCCGCTATGGCAAAGGGAACGTTGAGCATCTTGGCCAGCGTCTGTGCAAAGAGAGTCTTGCCGCTGCCGGTCGGCCCGATGAGGAGGATATTGCTCTTCTGCAGCTCCACGTCGCTTTTTGAGCCGTGGAAAATGCGCTTATAGTGGTTGTAGACCGCGACGGAGAGGACCTTTTTAGCTTCCTCCTGGCCGATAACATATTCGTCCAGCCCGGCTTTTATCTCCGCCGGTTTGGGAAGCTCCTCCATAGGCGGCTCCTCCACCGGTTCCTTGACCGGGCTCGGCTTTCTCTCCGACTCATAGTCCTCGTCTATTATGCTCATGCACAGTCTAATGCACTCATCGCATATGAAAGAACCGTTTCCGGCAATGAGCCTTTCAACCATCGACTGCGTCTTGCCGCAAAATGAGCAGCGCACCGCCTTCTTATCATCGTTTTTTGCCATTATCGCACCTGCCTTTAGGTACTTTATCTCTTATAGATCACCTTATCTATGAGCCCGTAGGCCAGTGCCTCCTCGGCGGGCATGAAATTATCTCGCTCGGTATCGACCGCGACCTGCTCGATGCTCTTGCCCGTGCATTCCGATAGGATCCGGTTGAGCTTTTCGCGGGTCCTGAGCATCCACTCGGCCTGGATCTTGATGTCCGAGGCCTGGCCCTTGGCGCCGCCGGAGGGCTGGTGGATCATGATTTCCGCGTTCGGCAGGGCAAGGCGCTTGCCCTTGGTCCCGGCCGCGAGCAGCAGCGCGCCCATGGAGGCCGCCATGCCTACGCATATGGTGGACACGTCGCACTTTATATACTGCATCGTGTCGTAGATCGCCATTCCGTCCGTAACGGAACCGCCGGGGCTGTTTATATAGAACTGGATGTCCTTATCCGGGTCCTGCGCCTCGAGGTACAGCAGCTGCGCAACGACGAGGCTAGCCGTTGTGGAGTTGACCTCCTCGCTCAGCATGACTATCCTGTCGTTCAGGAGCCTCGAGAAAATGTCGTATGAACGCTCGCCGCGCGAGGTCTGTTCGACTACATAGGGTACCAAACTCATTGCAGAAAACTCTCCTTTCGCGTGTTTCCTTGTCACCAAGAGAGCATAACCGCTATCTTGCGCGATTAGTCCTTATTCTCCTCCGCGGCCGGAGCCTCTTCTTCCTTCGGCTCGGTCTTGACAGCGCTGGAGTAGATGGCGTCTGCGGCCTTCCTGCGGGCGATATCGCGGGTCATGAGCTCTTCGTCGATCATGCCCTTGATCTTCTCGGCGTTCTCGCCGTAGTCGGCCTCGAGCTGCTTGTAGAACTCGGCCTTGTCCTCATCCGTCGCCTCGAGGCCCTCGGCCTTGATCACGGCGTCCAGCAGGAGGTCGGCCTGGACCTGACGCGTCGCCGCGGGACGCATCATCTGGGCAAAGCCCTCTTCGCTCACGCCGAGGCCCTTTATCAGGTCCTCACGGCTGATGTTGCCGCGCAGGCCCATGCTGTCGGCGTAGTTCCTCAGGAACTCGTCGGACTTCTCGGCTATCATGGACTCGGGGATCTCGACGGTCATATTGTCAAGCGCCTGGTTCATTATGGCAGACTTGAAGTCGCTCTCGGCCTCTTCGGTGTGGCGGGCAAGTATGTTCTTCCTGAGGTCGGCCTTATACTCCTCGAGGGTGTCGAACTCGGAGACGTCCTTGGCGAACTCGTCGTCCAGCTCGGGCATCTGAGGCTCGCGCACGGCATTGACCTTCACCTTGAAGGTTGCGTCCTTGCCGGCCAGCTTCGGGTCATACTGCTCGGGGAAGGTCACGTTGACCTCGCCGTCTACGCCGGCGCTCATGCCGACCAGCTGGTCCTCAAAGCCAGGGATGAACGCGCCGGAACCGACCTCCAGCGTATAGTTATCAGCCTTGCCGCCCTCGAAGGCGACGCCGTCCACAAAGCCCTCGAAGTCGAGGTCTATGGTATCGCCGTTCTGCACCGGCCTGTCAACGTCGACGAAGCGGGCGTTGCGCTTGCGCACGGCCTCCAGCTCTTTCTCGACCTCCTCGTCCGTGACTACGGGCTCGACGTACACGGCCTCCAGGCCCTTGTACTGACCCAGAGTGACGACCGGGTAGAGGTCCGTGGTAAAGGTGAGGGTGAGCACCTTGTTCTCGTCCACGTTATAGTCCGCGATGGAGGGAGTGCCGATATTGTCAAGCTCCGCCTCTTTCACGCCGAACTCAAAGGCCTCGGGCGCGATTATCTGGACGGCCTCGTCGTGGAACACGTCGGCGCCGTACATGCCCTCTATGACTATCCTCGGAGCCTTGCCCTTGCGGAAGCCCGCGACGTATATGCTGCCCTTGAGGCGCTTATACGCGCTGTTCACTGCCTTCTCAAAGCTCTCAGCGTCTATCTCGACCTGGAACATGGCGGTGTTGTTCTCTTTCTTTTCTACGTTCTTGACGATCATGGGGTGAAACTCCTCCTACGCATTTATCGCTGAATTTTTTCCTTTAAAAATCACGGCTAAAGCATTATAGCAGATTAACCGCTCAAAAGCAATCTCTATCTGGAATAATCTCGCACTAAAAACGGCCTGAATTGCAGCCAGTCCGCCGAAACCAGCCGGAATGTGACTCCGTTCTTCACGCCCTGGAACGCCATCGGACAGCCCGCGCTGTGTATGTGGCCGTAATAGCACTCGCGCACGCCGTAACTCTCCATCAGTTCAATGAATTCCCGGCACTCGTAATTTGCAAATTTCGGCGGGTAGTGCAGGAACACCAGCTTTTCCCGCTCCCCCGCACACTTGAGTGAGGTCTCCAGCCGGCCGAGCTCACGGAGCATTATCTTCTTGTCGTGCTCTCCGCCGCGCTCCTCCTCATAGAACCAGCCGCGGGTCCCGCAGACGGCAACTTCGCCGTAAAAGCGGCAATTGTTGTTCAGTATCTCAATGGTCTTTATTCCGTTTTCCTCAAAAAACCGCTCCGCCTTCGTCGCCGTGGACCACCAGTAATCGTGGTTGCCCTTTAGTATTATCTTCCGTCCGGGCAGGCGGTCTATGAAAAGAAAGTCCTCCCGCGCCGCCTCCAGCGACATACCCCAGCTCAGGTCTCCGCAGAGGACCGTAACGTCATTATCACAGAGTTTCGAAAAACCTTCCTTGAGTTTTTCAACGTAATTGATCCACCTGCCGCCGAACACGTCCATGGGCTTGTCTCCGCCGATGGACAGGTGCAGGTCGCCCATAGCGTAAAGCGCCAAGCACGCACCCCCGTATATTTTCGCGTCTCCGGCAAACACTAGCTTCGGGGAAGGACCCAAACTACTTTTGCGGAGGTCATTCAAATGAACGAGACCAAAAAGCAGGCCACCATCGGCTGCGACGCAGAAAACTGCGCCTACAACGAGCAGGGCCGCAGCTGCTCCGCCAGCCACATCAAGGTTGACGGCAAGCGCGCCCAGTGTACCGGCGAGACCAGCTGCAGCACCTTCAAGCAGAAGAACTGCTGCTGACCATGCTTCGGGGCGGCCTGTGTACCGCCCCGCTTACATATCAGGCGAGGAAATCCTCAACCACCTGCCGCTGCGCCTCCGGCGCAACGCAGGCCTCAAACCTCACTGCCCTGCCCGCCAGGTCCGCCAGCGGCGCCGGGGCGGTCGTCCCCGTAGCCCGCTCGAGCCTGCCAATGAGCTCCGTGCCGGGCGCGTCCGTCTCTACGCCCAGGGCGCGCAGGACGCTGTCGCAGAACTTATAGGGACTGGCCGTCGAGACGACCACGGCCGGGGTCTTATCCCCGGTGCGCGCGCGGTAATCGCGCAGGACCCGGGACGCGACGGCGGTGTGCGTGTCGATAAGGTAGCCGCTGTCCTTCCACACCCGGGCTATCTCCTCCGCCGTCTCCGCATCGCCGCAGAAACCCGCCTCAAAGTCGTGCCTCACCGCGTCCCTCAGCTCTGCGCCTATGTCGTAGCGGCCCTCGGCAGAGAGCCGGCTCATCCAACCGGAAACGCGCTCCGTGTCCTTCGACAGGAAGTACAACAGCCGCTCCAAATTGCTGGATACGAGAATGTCCATAGAGGGCGAGCTCGTCACGTGGAAAGGCCGACGTCTGTCGTAAACTCCGGTCTCGATGAAATCCGTCAACACGTTGTTCGCATTTGAAGCGCACACAAAGCGCGAGACCGGCAGGCCCATCTCCTTTGCCATCCAGCCGGCGAGGATGTTGCCGAAGTTCCCCGTAGGAACGCAGAACACTATGCGCTCGCCGCATTTTATGTGTCCGGAGTTTACAAAATCGCAGTAAGCGGAGAAATAATATACGATCTGCGGCAGGAGTCTGCCCCAGTTTATGGAGTTGGCTGAGGACAGGAACCAGCCACGCTCCGAGAGCTTTTCTGCCAGTTCCCTGTCTCCGAATATCTTTTTTACGCCGGTCTGAGCGTCGTCAAAGTTGCCCTCCACTGCGCAGACTCCGACGTTTTCGCCCGTCTGCGTGACCATCTGCAGCTTCTGCACGTCCGAGACGCCGTCGCGCGGATAGAAAACGAGTATCTTCGTCCCCGGCACGTCTGCAAAGCCCTCGAGCGCAGCCTTGCCGGTGTCTCCCGAGGTGGCGACGAGGATGCAGACTCCGCGTTCTTCGCCGCACTTTTTGAGCGAGGCCGTCAGCAGATGGGGCAGCATTTGGAGCGCCATGTCCTTGAAGGCTGCGGTCGGCCCGTGCCAAAGCTCCAGGTATGCGGTGGTCTCTTCTGTAAAGCGCAGGGGCGCCACGGCTGTGGTGTCGAAGTTGGCGCCGTAGGAGTCCGCAACGAGCCTGTCCAGCTCCTGCGGCGAGTATTCAGGCAGGTACATCGCCAGTATTCGCTTGGCTCGCTCGCCGTAGCCGAGCGGCAGCAGCTCCATGAGCTCCCTTTCCGATACCTGCGGCAGCGTTGCCGGAACATACAAGCCCCCGTCGGGCGCAAGGCCCCTGGATATCGCCTCCGATGCGGACATGCGCTTGACAGTATCCCTTGTGCTGTAGTATTCCATTTTGCCGCCTCCTATTCAAATGCGTTCTCAATGTGGTTTATGACGTGCTCCCTGCCGCCGGTGTAGATCTCTATGACGTCGAACCTGGGCTGGAGCTCGGTTTCGCTGGTCATCATCCAATGCTCGGCGGCGCGGCGGAGCTTTGCCTGCTTCGAGCGCGTAACGAACTCCCGCGCCTCTGCAAACTCTGAGCTCTCACGGAGCTTGACCTCTACTATCGCCGCAAAGCCGTCCTTTTCCGCTATGACGTCTATCTCGCCTACGCGGCAGGAATAGTTGAGGCCGATTATCTTGTAGCCCTTTTTTTCGAGGTAGCGCGCGGCCTCCGCCTCGCCCTCGCGGCCTATGAGCTTTTTCCTGTACATCAGTGCATCTTCCTCAAAAACGAGGGCCGGTGCACCGGACTCGCGCCCAGTTCGCGTATGGCTGCGTAATGCGCCGCCGTGCCGTAGCCCTTGTGTTTGGCGAAACCGTAGCCGGGATATTGTCTGTCCAGCTGGTACATAAGCCAGTCCCTCGTGACCTTTGCTATGATGCTCGCCGCCGCGATGTCTGCGCACTTTCCGTCGCCGCCGACGACGCAGCGGGTATTGTATTCAACTCCCGCAGCCCTGTTGCCGTCTATGAGCGCAAGCTCGGGTACGACGCCGAGACCGGCTATCGCCCTGTTCATGGCGAGATAGGTCGCGCCGAGGATGTTGAGCTCCTCTATCTCCTCCACGGAGGCAAAGGCCACGGACCAGTGCAGCGCCTTGGCGGTTATCTCGCCGTAGAGCTGTTCACGGCGCTTTTCAGAGAGCTTTTTCGAGTCGTTCAGCCCATCTATGACGATGCCCCTGGGCAGCATTACCGCAGCCGCACAGACCGGCCCCGCCAGAGGGCCGCGCCCGGCCTCGTCCACGCCGCAGAGCGTGCTTATTCCGGAGTCGTAGAGCTCGTTTTCCAGCTCCCAGAGGTCTATCTCAGCCTTCATCCGGGGCCTCCAGGGTCATCCTGCCCAGCTTGCCGCCGCGGAACTCATCGAGCAGCACTGCGCTCATACGCTGCGTGTCGTACTCGCCCCGGCCAGCAAGGAAACCGCGCTTTTTCGCTGCGGCCTCGAGCAGCTGCCAACCGGCCTCTCCGTCCTCGTCCGTGAGCTTATAGCGCGCGTTCACAGCCTCGGGGTAGAGCTTTCTGAGCCTTATGAGCAGGTTCGCGGCCAGGGTCTCGCGGTCCAGGACGTCGTCCTTTACCGCGCCCGTCACGGCCAGCAGCTCGCCCACCTCCTGCGAATCGAAGCGCGGCCAGAGTATACCCGGCGTGTCCAGCAGCTCCAGGCCGCGGTCCACGCTTATCCACTGTCTGCCCCGCGTGACACCCGGCCTGTCCGAGACCGCCGCCGCCTTTTTGCCGGCGACCTTGTTTATAAAGGTGGACTTGCCCACGTTCGGTATGCCCAGCACCATGACGCGCAGCGGCCGCGTCGCCTGGCCCTTGGCAGCGTAGGCTGCGAGCTTGTCCTTGAGGATGCGCCGCACCGCTGCGGGAAAGTTCTGAACGCCCTTGCCGCTCTTGCTGTCGGTCTCGAGCACGTCCAGGCCCTGAGCTTTGAAATACGCCCTCCACTTTGCCGTCATGTTCGGGTCCGCGAGGTCCACGCGGTTCAAGATCACGAGCCTGGGCTTGCCGCCTGCGAGGCGGTCTATGTCCGGGTTGCGGCTCGCGGAGGGTATCCGCGCGTCAAGAAGCTCGCAAACGGCGTCCACGAGCTTCACGTTTTCCTCTATCATCCGCCCGGCCTTGGTCATGTGGCCGGGGAACCACTGGATATTCAGTTTTTCAAATCCACTGTCCGTCATCCGCCGTAGTCGCTCCCAAAGTTCTTGAGCGGGAACACGGTGAAATACACCTTGCCCATAATGCAGCGCTCGTCCACAAAGCCGATAGCCGTCGTCCGGCTGTCCGTAGAGGCGTTGCGGTTGTCTCCCATGACGAATATGCAGCCTTCCGGGACCACCACCGGGCCGTAAAAGTCCTCCGGATCATTCGTCGGCTCTGCGATATAGGGTTCGTCCAGCGCCTCGCCGTCAACATAGACTATGCCCAGCTCGAAGTCTATGTCCACCGTCTGTCCCTCGACCGCTATGATGCGCTTCACCAGCGGTTCTTCGCGGTACTCGTCCTTGCGGAAAACGATGATGTCGCCTTGCTTCGGTTTATAAAAGAGATTCGATACGAGTATCTTGTCCCCGTCCTCAAGCGTGGGATACATCGAGCTGCCCACGACGTCCACCAGACGCACGACAAAAGAGAAAAACAGCACGCAGATGACTATCGCCATCACTATGCACTGAATCCAGTCATATATATCCGAGCGCGTGGACCGCGCCTGCTTTTCAGCCCTTATGTTCTCATTCATGCCAAGCATCAACTCCTGATTTCTGCTAAATAAGCATTATACCTTTTTTCCCCCGCGCTGGCAACAGTTATTCTTGTTCGTATATCGCAACATCGATAGCACAGCTCTAGTTTACGTTGAGAGCAAGAGTTATGGAGAATAATTACACATATTCCAGTTTAGCACAATACGACAATAGACCAGCAGATTAATTGTAATATGGGCCAAGTCAATTATCGACAGTTTACATTGTGATATTTATATGATATGTTATGACTATTTCTAAGTAAATAATTGTTCGTTCTTTCAATATAAGGCGGTGAGGTCATGCAATGCAAAGTCTGCGGGGCGGAAATGGTGAAGGGCCGCCTGGTCAGTTCTTCCTGGGCACATTTTGTTATCGATGACGGTACTGTCGAGTATGAGGGCAAGGCAGTTGAGAGCTTCCCTGTGCAGCACAGCGGCTTTTGGAAGGCAATGGTGGAATGTTGTTACGCAGTATCATACTATTGCCCGGCCTGCAAGGTCATTGTCATCCCCGTTGACAGAAAGAGCAGACAACAATAAGACCAGCAACAGCAAAAGCCCGCTGCTTGTGCAGCGGGCTTTGCTTTGCTTCTTGGTTCAGATGCGCTCCTTGACCTTGGCCTTCTTGCCCACGCGGTCGCGCAGGTAATAGAGCTTCGCGCGGCGGACCTTGCCGCGGCGGACCGTCTCGACGGAGACGATGGTGGGAGAGTGCACCGGGAAGACCTTCTCGCAGCCGACGCCGTAGCTGATGCGGCGGACGGTGATGGTCTCGTTGATGCCGCCGTGCTTCTTGGCAATGATGGTGCCGTCGAACGCCTGGTTGCGGACACGGTTGCCTTCCTTGACACGCACGGTCACGCGGACGGTGTCGCCCACGTTCATCTGGGGAAGCTCGGGCTTCATGTACTGCTCGGTCAGAGTCTTGACCAGATCCATTGTTATCCCTCTTTCAATACGGACGTTCGTACCCGGCGGCTTTCCCGTTCCGGCAGAGGACCATCCTGATTCCATGCGCTCTCGCGCAAGCCATAGTATATTAGCACATCCCCGCGCACAATGCAAGGGCTTTTTGCGATTTATTCTACTATTTCGAGCTTATCTCCGGCCTTTATCGTGCCTTCCTCGACTACCACCGTAAAAATCCCCTCGCGCGGCATGACGCAGTCGCCCACCTGCTTGCGGATGGCGCAGTCCATGTGGCACTCCTTGCCTATCTGCGTCACCTCCAGCAGCGCATCTCCTACCCGCAGCCGAGTACCTATGGGCAGCTTGTAGAGCGTGATGCCCTCCGTCAGTATGTTCTCCGCAAACGCGCCCGCCGGGATGTCCGGCAATATATGCCTCAGCTTGTCCACGCTCTCCGTACCCAGCAGGCTTATCTGCCTGTGCCAATCGCCCGCGTGGGCGTCGCCCTCGATGCCGTGCTTTATCTTGACCCTTATCTCGGGCACCTCATGCTTCATCGTGCCCTTGCGCTCGCTTATGCACACCGCCTTGACCTCAGCCATTTTCCGCAGCCTCCCTCTTATATTCGCCCGACTTGCCGCCGGATTTATAGAGCAGACAGATATCGCCTATCCTGATATCCCTCTGCACCGCCTTGCACATGTCATACACCGTCAGCGCCGCGACGGACGCCGCCGTCAGCGCTTCCATCTCCACGCCCGTCTCGCCCGTGCAGCCGACCTCGGCGGTTATCGTTATTGTGCTGCTTTCCGCGTCCAGCTCAAAGCTGATATCTGCGGAGGTGATCGCTATCGGGTGGCACATGGGGATCAGCTCCGAGTTCTTCTTCGCCGCCATGATGCCCGCGACCTGCGCGACTGCCAGCACGTCGCCCTTTTTCATGCCGCCGTCGCGCACCAGCCGAAAGGTATCAGGCGCGAGGTACACACGCGACATTGCCCGAGCGACGCGCTTCGTCCTGGGCTTTTCTCCAACGTCCACCATGTGGGCGCGGCCCTCGTCGTTGAAATGCGTAAGCTCCATACTGTCAGCCTCCTATCCGGCTCATGCCGCGCAGGCTCTCGCTGGGCGAGGCAGGGCTCAGGTGGTGGCGCATCGGCTTTGCGCAGATGCCCTCCCTGAGCTTTGCGTCCAGCTCCGCACCGTGGAAGCCGCGCAGCTCTATTTCCTGCGCCGAGTGCAGGCAGGGCTTGAGCCGCCCGTCCGGAGTTATCCTTATCCTGTTGCACTCAGGGCAAAAATGCGAGCTCAAGGGGCTTATCAGCCCCACCCTGCCCCTGGCGTTCGGCAGGCTGAAAAGCCTCGCCACGCCAGATGTGCCGCAGGGCTCCAGCTCCGGCACCGCCTCGAGCACAGCGGAGTTTTCCAAAAACCTCTCGCGCGGCCAGTGCGCGCATTCGCCTATCGGCATCAGCTCGATAAACCTCAGCTCCACAGGCGCGTCTTTTGTTATGTAAACCATCTGCCGTATCTCCGGCTCGTTGGTCCCTCCTATGAGCACGGCGTTGATCTTCACCGTCTCGAAATTGTCCAGCGCCGCCTTGAGGCCCGAGACGGCGTCCTCGATATTGCCCACCCGAGTCAGCTCTCGGTAGAGCTCCGGCGAGAGCGTGTCCAGGCTTATATTGACACGGCGAAGCCCGGCCTTTCTCAGCTCCGGCGCCAGCTTAGGCAGAAGCAGGCCGTTTGTGGTCATGCAGACCTCCTCGACGCCCGGCGCCGCCGCCGTCCGCGCGCAGATATCCACTATGCCGCGCCGCACCAGCGGTTCCCCGCCTGTGAGCCGTATCTTCCTTATCCCGCAGCGGCCCGCGGACCGGGCGATCTCCTCCAGCTCTTCGACGGTGAGCACGTCCTCGTGCCGCCGCTTCTCCACCCCGCCCGCCGGCATACAGTAGACGCAGCGCAGGTTGCAAAGGTCCGTCACCGAAAGGCGAAGGTAATATATATCTCTACCGTATCCGTCTTTCATCTTTGCCCCAATTTATACCTGACGTCCGCCGAAAGCAAGGACGTTCATTTCTTCCAGCTCTCTCCTAAGCTCGTCTATGAAACGGCATGCATGGAATCCGTCGCACACGGCGTGGTGGACCTGTATGGCCAGCGGCAGCGTGAAGCGCCCGTCGCGCTCCGTATATTTGCCGAGCGTGAACGTCGGCAGCAGGAAACCCCAGCCCTTTTGAAGGTTGAGATTGAAACCCTCAAAGCTCTCCCATGGCAGCATCGAGGCGTAGTAGATATTGGGCGGGACGTCCGGCTGCGGCTCGAAGCCCTCGACAGCGCCCCAGCGCTCGAGATCGCACCTGTAGGCCGAGTAGTATACCGCCGGGTCCTCGTGATAAGGTGTCCAGAGGCAGGAAAAGGTCTCCGTATCCCTGTGGAACACCGTGTAGCTCGTGTGCAGCAGGTCCCATACGCCGGGACAGCCCTCGGCATCCAGCGACATACGGAATTCCTCATGCCTGTTGGCAACGCGCGCCAGCGCATAGAGCAGAGCCGGGTATATCTCCGCGCCGCTTCGCACGAGCCGTGTCACGTCCAGCTGCACCGTCATGCTCCAGGTGCAGGGCGTGTTCGTGAGGTATTGCCTGAAATGCTCACGCCGCGGCCAGTTCTCCATATCTATGAGCCTGAAACCCTCGCTCATCTGAACACCTCCATGTCTGCATCATAGGTCTCGATGCGCGTGAAGCGTGCGAAATCCGGAGCCAGCTCCGGCGTGTGCTCGCGCAGGGATGCGGCCAGCAGCTCGGGGTTTACCGTCGGCTCCTGCGCAGAGAGAAGGCAGTCGAGCCGCACGAGGCCCGGCTCTGCCGACCACTTCATGTCACGGATGTGCGGCGCGAGGTCAAAGTCGCCCTCTCCCCTCTTGGTCCGGCGCGTGACCTTAACCTCGGGCGAGGCAAAATACGCTTCCAGCGCGGGCAAAAGCGCCGAGGCGTCCCGCTCGTCATATTCAAATTCACAGCGCACGCGCAGCCACTTTATCTGTGCCGCCTTGCGCTCCGGCTCCCAGGCCGCGAGGAAGCGCACACCCTCAGGCGACACTGCATTGAGCGTCTGCGGCAGGGCCGCGAGGTCCACGTCGCGCGTGACGCGGAAGTCCATCAGCTCGCACTCGCTCGCCATGCCCACCGACAGCGGCAGGCATATGGAGATGAGCGCGTGGGGATTGAAGCCCTCGCTGTATTTTATCGGCGTGCCTGCGCGCAGGAATATGCGCTGCACCACCCGCATGAGGTCGAGATGGGATATATAGACGGCCTTGCCCGTCTTTTGGAATCTCAGTCTCAGCTTATCCATCGCATACGCCCTCCTCGAGCAGCTTTGCCGCGCCGCAGGCGGAACAGGCCGCGCGGCAGTCCGGCGAGAGCCGCGCTTCATAGGCCCGGTGCCGCTCGCGCAGCAGCAGGCTCGTTCGCACGCCCATGTCTATGCGGCTCCAGGGCAGCAGCTCGTCCTCCGCCCGCTCGCGTGAGGCGTAGAACGCCGGGTCGAGGCCGCAGAACTTGAAGGCCTCCATCCAGCGCCCGAAGCGGAAATAGTCGCTCCAGGCCTCCATGCGTCCGCCCTCGCGCCAGGCGGCCTCGATGACGTCCGCTATCTTCCTGTCTCCCCTAGAGAGCGCCGCCTCGACGAAGCTCGTGTCCGCGTCGTGCCAGTTGTAGCTCACGTTCTTGGCCGTGATGCTGCTGCGCAGCAGCTCCACGCGGCGGCGATATTCCTCCATCGAGACCTGGGCCTCCCACTGGAAGGGGCTGTGCGGCTTCGGGATGAAGCACGACGTGCTGACCGTTATCCGCACGCCGCGCTGCTTGTTCGGGGAGTACTGCCGCCAGACGTGCAGCACCTTTGAAGCCAGGTCGGCTATGCCGCGCACGTCCTCGTCCGTCTCCGTGGGCAGACCGAGCATGAAGTAGAGCTTAATTGCGTTCCAGCCGCCCTCGAAAGCTATGCGGCAGGTATTGAGGAGGTCCTCCTCCGTTACGTTTTTGTTTATGACGTCGCGAAGCCTCTGCGTCCCTGCCTCGGGCGCGAAGGTCAGGCCGCCGCGCCGCACCTTTTGGAGCCGGCTCATGAGCTCCATAGAGAAGTTGTCCGCGCGGAGGGAAGGCAGCGAGAGGCTGATATTCTGCGGCTCGCACCAGTCCAGCAGCCCGTCGCAGGCCGCGGTGAGGTGCTTATAGTCGCTGCTGGAGAGCGAAAGCAGCGTTGCCTCCTGGCATCCGGTGTTTTTGAGGCTCTCCTTGCCTATCTCGATGACCCGCTCGGCGCTCCGGGCGCGGATGGGCCGGTAGACGTAGCCCGCCTGGCAGAAGCGGCAGCCGCGCACACAGCCGCGGAAAAGCTCCACGTTCACGCGGTCGTGGACGATCTCCGTGCTCGGCACGATGGGCGCGGTGGGGTAATAGGCTTTGTCCAGGTTCGAGACTATGCGCTTTGTCACTGTCTCCGGCGCGCCCTCGAGGGGCGTCAGCGCGCTGAGGGTGCCGTCAGCGTTCCACTCGGGCGCATAGAGCGAGGGAACGTAGACGCCCTGTATCTTCGCGGCCTCGACGAGAAAGCGGCGCTTCTCCCAGCCCTCGTCGCGGGCTTTCTGGAAGAGGCGCAGGACCTCGATATCCACCTCCTCGCCCTCGCCGAGGACCATGAGGTCCATGAAGGGCGCCATCGGCTCCGGGTTGCAGCAGCTCGTCCCTCCAGCGAACACCAGCGGCACAAGGCCGGGCCTGTCCGCCGAGCGCAGAGGGATGCCGGACATGTCCAGCATGTCCAGCACCGTGCAGTATGCCATCTCGTAACCGAGCGAAAAACCCAGCACGTCGAAGTCCGAGACTGGGTCTCCGCTCTCGAGCGCGTAGAGCGGGATCTCGTTCTCGCGCATCTTCTCCGCCATGTCTCCCCAGGGCGCGAACACCCGCTCACACCAGATGTCCGGCTCGGCGTTTATGCAGCCGTAAAGTATCCTCATGCCGAGGTTCGACATGCCTATCTCATAGACATCAGGAAAACAGAAGGCCATGCGCAATTTGACCTCCCGCTTGTCTTTTACTATTTCGTTATATTCCCCGCCCGTATACCGCGCGGGCTTCTGCACCGTAGGCAGAATGCGTTCAAGCGACTTTCTCATCCCATCATGCTCCCAGTCATAGATAAGGAACATTTTATAACATTTCCCGGGCAAATACAAGCCCGACGCCCGGTCTGCCGCTTATGTTCTACGGCAGGGCTCAGGAGTCCGAGATTTTATATATTCTTCACCAAAAGTATCGCCCCGGCAAAAAACAGCGCGGGACCGCTTCCTCCTGTGAACAGCGCAAAGCCGGTGACGAACACCGCCGAGGCCGTAATGAGTCCGCACAGCGCCGCGGTTTTCTCCCCGAAAACGGTCTCCACCATTCTGCCGCCGTCCAGCGGCAGGCAGGGCAGCAGGTTGAAGAAGGAAAGCACCAAGCTCATTCCTGCAGAGCACAGCAGCACACCGCCGCCAACAAACGAGACCGCAAGCGCATATATGAGCCCACCTCCCGGTCCCGCAGCAAGGCATACAAGCTCCTGTGCCGCGCTCAGGCCCCCGCTTCTTGATATCACGGCTCCGCCCATGTCCGCGGAAAAACCGCGTATCCGTGCCCCGCAAAGTCTGAGCGCAGCGATGTGTCCCAGCTCGTGCGCCGCCGCTGCCAGCATCAGTGCAACAAAACTTGAATTGTCCATAAAAAAATACAGCGCCGCGAGCAGAAGGACGCCCCCGGCGCTGATGTTGAACCTGTATTTTTTCATGCCAGCCAAAACTCCGGATTATAGAATGTTCCGTCCTTGCGCATTTCAAAATGGAGATGCGGGCCGGTCACCTCTCCGGTTGCGCCCGACTTTGCAATGACGTCGCCGCGGCTGACGCTCTGGCCGCTGTATACAAGCACCTCAGAGCAGTGAGCATAGAGGGTCTGCCAGCCGTTTTGGTGTTCGATAATCACATAGTTTCCATAGCCGTCGTCCCATCCCATGAGCGCGACTACTCCGTCGGCGAAGGCGTGAACGTCCGTACCGGAGTACACGGCAAAGTCGGTGCCGTAGTGGAACTTGACTTCGTTTTGCAGCGGGTGCAGCCTATAGCCGAATCCGGAGGAAGTGTAGCCTGAGACGGGGCTTTCGAATTCGAAGGGCAGTCTCGGCATTTCGTAGCTTACGTTTGAGGGGACGGCATAGTCAGAAAACTGTGCCTGTGCCTCCAGGAACGCAGCAACGGCTTCCGGCGTCTCGGTAACTGCCGGCTCGGGCGTCGGCGTGGGAGTCGGCGTCGGCGTGGGTGAAACGGTCTCGCCGGGCTCCGGGCTTTCTGCTATAAGGTAACCAGCCTCGCGGCGCAGATCGTCCAAGGTAACCGGCTCATAGACCACAGGAGCGGATGCAGCGCGGGTCTCGTCCTGTCCCAGCAGAAACGCGGCAGCCCATTCGGCGCCGCCGGAGAGTTTTTCGCCCAGGCTTTCAAAAACAGCGGTGTAATCTGCATCTCGGCTGACAACCTCGCGCAGCCGTGCGCGCAGGTCCTCGGTCTGTGCGGGAAAAAGCAGCTTGACCGCCGTGATGACGATAAACAGCACCGAAGCAAGGATAATTTTATAATTGTAACCAGATTTCGTCTTCATGTTGACAGTATATTTGGACAAGGGTAAAAATATGCATGAAGCGAAATTAAAACTTGACAAGCGGCAAGAACCTCATTATAATGAAAAAGCTGTCTCGGGGTGTAGCGCAGATGGTAGCGCGCATGGTTCGGGACCATGAGGCCGCGAGTTCAAGTCTCGCCACTCCGACCAAATCCTTCAGCCGAAAGGCTGGGGGATTTTTATCTATAGGGGTTTGCTGGCACGACTGTGCCATAATCTCGATAGCACCTCCTGAAAGAAACTTTTTAGCACCTTGTTATGAATGCGTGATAACATCGATCCCTGTGCAGACATTTGGGGCGGATAATACTTCACATGCGCAAGGCCGGGCTACAAAAGTGCTGCCGGTTACCGCCAGAGTTTTGCCAAGAGATATTAAAGAATTGCAGGCCGCATGGAATCATCCCATGGGCCTGTAATTCTATGAGGTGTGTTTTCAATTTCCAAGCAGGTTTGGCCGCCGTAAAAGGCCCTGCTGCTGTAGCATGAAGCGTGGTGAACAACCAAACGCGGCAGGCAATATACTTACACGCTCGCCGCAGCAAAGCGTCGGGCCAACACTTTACCAAGGCCGCCAGCAATAAACAGAGAGAGATTCGCTCGCACCGTTCAGCTCTTGGCATGATGTACGATCCCGTAGCAAGGCACAAGTTGCTATAGCGAACCTGACGTGTACAAAACATTAAGATTCAAGAGCAATATGCGGATATTCAAACTTGAATCACTTAATATCCTCATGCTTTAAAATTTTAAAACCTGCGAAAACAGCCAAAATAAGATATCCACACAACACAGCGAAACAGGGCAAAAATGACGACAAGTCATTCGTTGCCGCATAAACGGACGGCATATGCGTTGACATTTTGATAAAATCGAGGTCAACAGAAATTTTAAAAAATCCCAAAACCATTTCCAAAATTCTCGGGATATTGGGGATTGCAAGCCCTAAGACAAAGCCTATAATTGCATTTCTGGTGTTGATCGTCATTGTAAGTGCAAAGCTAATGTGCGCCATCGTAAAAAGGATGCGTGCTATTACGGAAATAGCATAGTAACCAGGATAAGCAACTGTACCCACACCAAATCTGCTGCCTGCAAGAACGCCCATAATAATGCTGCCGATAAGCATTACCAATATATATGCGGCGGATACCGCAAAAATAATTGAGAGATAGTATCAATGATTGCATAGTCCGTAGCCAGCTTATGTAATTCACTTAGAATATGGCTGGCGATCATGATAGTTGTACCATGTTCACGGTTCAACCTTTCCAGCATTTTGCGCATCTCATATACGCCTTCAGGGTCAAGTCCATGAACTTTCAATTAATTTTACCAATCTGTAAAACGCAAGCAATCAAATATTGGGTTTCTTGGCAAAACATAAGAGATTATTAGGTCGCGTTTTTTAAGTTCATTAAGCTCACTACTTCCATTCAATCAGAATGAAAGCCTTGATTGATGCTTGCAAACCATTGATTTCACTGAATTTCCACAGATTCTTTAATGCCACTCCGACCATGTGGGATAAGACCATTTTGGTCTTATCCCACTTTTTTATGAGGTACCGAAAATGATCATTGAAACGGAAAGGATTATCCTGCGCCCATTTTTGGAAACAGATGCCGCGGATGTTTATGAATATCTGAAAGAGCCTGCGGTCAACTGTTTTGCCTGCATGAAACTGAACTCGCTCGAAGAAGCCAAGGAGGAAATGAAAAAGCGCCTTGGCGAGACCGAGTATTGTTTTGCCATTGCCTTGAGAGAAAGCGGCAGGGTCATCGGCGAGATAGAAGCCTATCCCGAGCCCGGCGAACCGCACTCCGACGAGAGCGCCGTGCGTGACACATTCAGCCCCTGCTGGATGCTGAATGTGAATTATCAGGGCAAAGGATACGCCTTTGAGGCGGCGCACGCTTTCTTTGATTACCTGTTTTCTCAAAAAGGCGCAAGGCGTATTTACGCCTATACAGAGGACTACAACCTTTCCAGCCAGCGCCTGTGCGAAAAGCTCGGCATGCGCCGGGAGGGAGTTTTTCTCGAATTCGTCTCCTTCGTAACAAATTCGGACGGCACACCCAAATATGAAAACACCGTGCAATACGCCATACTTCGGAAGGAGTGGGTCCGGAGGCGCGCTTTCTGATTGCATTTTATTATGGGCTCCATTATAATGTAGGCAGAGAGGGGGCGCTGTTTTGGAAAGGCTAAAATGTCTGGACTGGTTTCAGAAGGGCGTGCTGCTCATTCTGGCCGCTATGACCCTGCTCTTTGCCGTGCTTTACCCTGTCGTCATCGGCCGGGTGGGCTATGAGTACAGGGACGCTGTGCTAATTCCGGCGCAGTCGGGCGGCGGCACCGTCTACTCCGGCAAGCTGGGCGGGACTCCGGCCAGCTTTACCGTCACCGACGATTCCGTGGAATTCCGTTACGGCGACAAGGTCTACGGGCCATACACCGTCGTCGTAGACCCCTCGGCTATACCCGAGGATATGGACCCCTCCGATAACATCACCGGCGTAGAGCTGCTCTGCGGAGGCGAGGTCGTATTTCGCGGCTGTGTCCGCGACTTTGGAGATCAGTTCTGGCTCTACGACGAGGACGGGCAGCTCCATGGCCTCAGTATCTCGGCCTGGACCGGCAGCGGCACCATCGAGATGGACGGCGAGATCATCGACCCCATGGAGCCCTCCGCCTACACTATCCTTGAGCTGATGCGCGGCCCAGAGCTGGGCCACAATGGCGACTGGGCCGCCTTCTTAGGCGGACTCGTCATCTGCGTCATTAACGCTCTCTCCATCATCTTCGTCGACGAGCTGTTCAGGTGGAGGATGCAGTTCAGCATCCGCGACGCCGAGCTGGCGGAGCCGTCGGAATGGGAACTCGCCGGCAGGTACATCGGCTGGACCCTGGTAACGGTCGCGGCGCTCGTGCTCTATATCATGGGCCTGCAATGACCCCGACTTCGACGCATGGAAAAAGCGTGGGCAGCTTTGCGCTGCCCACGCTCTCTTATTCTCTGCTGCCCGTCGCCGCGGCATCATCTGCACGAAAGGAGGGCGCGACATGTTCCTCAAAAAGAAACGGACGCCGATGCCGATAGAGTTCGACCGTGAGAACCTGCGGCCTGTAATACGCTCAAGCATCTGCACGGGAGAGCGCGTGGCCGGCTTCAAAGACCTCCGCACCGGCAGGTTCAGCGAGGTCATGCTCGTAAGGTCTCAGGCTGACCTGGATGAATTTCGTTTCCTCTACGGCATAGGCGCCGAGGACATCGCAACTGAATACTGAAAGTCACAAAAACAGCGATACGTCGCGTGAGGCTGCGTCAATACCTGACGAATGGATAATACCCGTCCAGCTCGAGCACCTTAGCGTAGAACTCGTCCGTCGCGATGACCCCGCCGCCCTCGAGCCTGAGGCCGAAGCTGCGCATGTCCTTGCTGATGTAGAGCATCGATTCGATGCCGGCGTCGAGGAAAGCGCCGCGGTACAGGTAAGTGATGCTCTGGTACCCGCCGCCATCGCTCCATTCGCGCCACACGATACCTGCCGAGGCTCCGTCTCGGCAGGTCTTTTCTATGCACTCAACGGCGAAGCTGCCGCTGAATCTGTAGTTATCCAGCAGGTCCTGTGTCCCGGATATGTGTACGCTGCTCTCCTCCACGAGCTCGCCGTCCACATAGAGGCCCACGGGTACCGTCAGCTCGACCGGGCGAACAAAGGCCCCGGCCAGATACAGTATGACAAAAACCAGCAGCGCGGCAGCCGCGGCATAGAACACGCAGTTGAGGACGCGCCGTACCTTTTTGAGCAGGCCCCGCCGTGTCTGGTCGTAGACAGTCCCGACTACCTCGCGCACCGTGGCATCCGACGGCGGCTCCGTTGCCTCCTCGCCGTGGAGCAGGCTGAGCACAGGAAGGCCGAGCTCATCAGCCAGCGGCTCTAGAAGCGCGATATCCGGGAAGCCCGCTCCGCGCTCCCACTTGCTCACAGCCCGGTCCGACACGTGCAGTCGCTCCGCGAGCTGCTTCTGGGTCAGCCCCAGTTCCTTCCTCCGCTCAGCGATGAGCCGCCCGGTCTTTTTGACGTCCAAATCCACACCTCCGCCGTGTTTTTCACCCCGAGCATACCAGACGCGGCCCGGATTCGCAACAAACGCTCCGTTGAGCGGCGTCAGCGCGTCACTTTGCGGCCAGTTTGCGCAGTTGAGCCGGGTCAAGCAGGTTCACGGTGACGAAACGTCCCCGGTTGAACAC
Source organism: Clostridiales bacterium (assembly GCA_004553625.1). Lineage (GTDB taxonomy): Bacteria > Bacillota > Clostridia > Oscillospirales > Oscillospiraceae > Scatomorpha > Scatomorpha merdavium. The sequence continues at coordinate 87,849 of SFKX01000007.1, forward strand.
GGCAAAGTTATTAAAAACGCACGGCAGCTCCTTTGCCTGTTTCAGAGAACACACCTCTATGAACCGCGCCGGGATGCCCTCCGCATCGCAGAGCTGCCTTGCCCTGTCTATCGTTTGGGATATGAAGGGACACTGGCGGTCGTAAAATATGGTCAGTTCCTGGGCGTCCAGCACCGACCTGCGGGCTCCGTCCGTAAAGCGCGGCACGCTGCCGTCGAAGCTCAGGGCCAGCAGTTCGTAGCCGTCCTCTGTCTCGTCAACAGTCTGAAAGCCGTACCTCTTTGCAAACGCCTGATCTGAGAGCCAGTTTTTCTGCTTTTTGGCCCCGAGCATGCACACGCCGGAACGGCCGCCGCTTTTGGCCTCACGGATGCAGTACTCCATGAGCTGCTTTCCATACCCCCGGCCCTTGAGCTCGCCCAGTACCCAGAGGCAGTAGATATAAACGTAGTTCTCACCCTCTACCGGTACCCAGGCGCGCTCAAGCGGGGCATATTCTATAAACGCCGTACCCTTCACGTTCAGCTTGCGGAAAACATGCCCCTCCTTGAGCCGCTCGCGCAGCCACTCGCGCTTAGCCTCCACGCCGGGATGCGGTTTCTTGCTGCGAATGATGCAGCAAAGGTGCTCGCTGTCTATGTTTTTCTCGGTGAGATTTATGAACTCAGCTTCCATATGCGTTCTCCTAATGTCCCCTGTGTTTTTCCTTTTTCTTTTCCCGGCGCTGCTCGAAGCGGCGCTCCTTTTCGAGCTCGCGGCGTTCCTTTGAGGCGGCCCTTCTTTTGGCCTTGTTCTGCTCGTATTGCAGCTTCAGCGCCTCTTGCGCCTTTGTGCCGGCGCCGCTGCGGCTGAGGCTCGCGCTTATCTCGCGCTGCATCCGCTTGGGATTGGGCCGCCGCTCGGGCTTCTGCTCAATATCGACCGGAGGGCTGAGCTTTATCCGCTTCCAGTGATCCTGCACCAGCTCCAGTACCTCGAAATCCTTTGGCTCCGCGCCGAATACCAGCTTGCCCGCCTCGTACTTGCCATCGCTCTCACGCTCGTACACGCCCACCCAGAACGGCGGCTCGAAATACACCGTCAGGCGGCTGCGCGTGCTCATTGCCTCAGCTCCCGCTCGAACTCGTCCAGCCAATCCAGCAGCGCCCCGTAGAGCCTCCCCTGCTGCTCTATTATCGCCCGGCCCGTCAGCGGTATGTCCGCGAACTCCGCGGCGTAGCCACGGTTCCGCTCCCGCGAGCGCTCAAAACTTCCCCTGAGCTTCGACACCAGCTCCAGCGCCCGCGGCTTCTCCAGCTTGTTGAGATTCGCTACAACCACGTTGAAGTCAAAGGTCAGCGGCGTCTCACGCTCGGCATATGCCTCCATCAGCTCCTCAAAATATGCGCGCCCCGCCTCGGTTGCGGAGTACACGGTCTTGTCCCCAAAGCGCTCGCCGCTCAAATACCCGCGCTCTCTCAACTGCAGCGTCTTTTTATACACCGACGGCGTGCTTATCTTCGTCCAACGCGAAAGATGATGCGCCTCCACGTCTTTCTGCAGCTCGTAGGCGCTCATAGGTCGCTCAAGCACCATTCCCAGTATCAGCAGATCTATTGATGACATCGCGTTCAGCCCCCTCACTATATAGTATAGTACTATACTGTATAGTATATGTCAAGCGCGTGAATAAAAAAGGCGCCGCCCGGATGGGCGGCGCCTTTTGTCAGGCGACGGTTCAATAATTCTGGCTGCGCAGCTCGAAGTAGGCCTGCGGGTGCGCGCACACCGGGCATACCACCGGGGCGTTGGGGCCGACGTGGACGTGGCCGCAGTTGCGGCAGATCCAGACCTGCTCACCCACGCGGGAGAACACCTTGGCGTCCTCGATGTTCTTGAGCAGAGCGCGATAGCGCTCCTCGTGCTGCTTCTCGATGGCGGCGACGCCTTCCATCTGCTTGGCGATGGCCTCGAAGCCCTCCTCGCGGGCGGTCTTGGCAAACTCGGCGTACATCTCGGTCCACTCGTAGTTCTCACCGGCGGCGGCGAGCTTGAGGTTCTCAGTGGTGGGGCCGATCTTGCCGCCGGCCATGTGCTTGTACCACAGCTTGGCGTGCTCTTTCTCGTTGCCGGAAGTCTCGGTGAAGAATGCCGCTATCTGCTCATAGCCGTCCTTCTTGGCCTGAGACGCATAGTACTCATATTTCACACGGGCCTGAGACTCGCCAGCAAAGGCAGTGGCGAGATTCTGAAAAGTCTTGCTGTCTTTGAGCTCCATTATGTTATTCCTCCTTAGAAATCTATGGCACTTAAGGTGCACATATATATTATACGATTTTTCGAAAAAATCAACATAATTTTCTCTAAAAGGAGCATCATATTGGCGTAAACTTTTTGTGAAGGAGATAGCCATGAAGAAGCTTCTTGCAATGATGCTCTGCGTCGCCGCGCTGCTCGGCCTGCTCTCCGGCTGCGCCAAAACCGACGACGGAGTTATAACCGACAAACCCAACGCCACGCACAGCGCCGCGCCCAGCACTCCGGCCTCGCCGGACGTCAAGGTCTCGGCTATGCCGTCCGCTTCGGCTATGCCGACCAGCGGTGCTTGAGAGCGATACCCCGGCCTAAGGCCGGGGTATCTACATAATTTTTTAAAAAACCTTGGATTTGGGAAAAATTCTGCTTGAAAACCTCTATATGGTGTGGTATAGTATCTAAGCACTGTTTTGACCAAGTGTTTACGATACCGAAAGGATTGAATAAAATGTACATCGCTCTCACGATTCTGCAGCTTCTCTCCGCCCTCGCCGTAACCGTCATCGTCCTGTTCCAGTCCGGCAAGCGTTCCGGGCTCTCCGGCGCCATCGCCGGCGGCGCTGACACCTTCCTCTCCAAGGGCAAGGCCAAGACTCTCGATGCGAAGCTCGCCAAGGCCACCAAGTGGGTCGGTCTCGCTTTCGTCGTCCTGACTCTTTCTCTGCACTTCGTTTGAGCCTCAGCTTAGATACGAAACCGCCGCACGAAACGTGCGGCGGTTTTTTGTATTCACACCTTCTCGGGATAAACGGCGCGAACGCCGCCTATGAGCTTCGGCCGAGTCCTCGCGGCGCTGACCGGGGCCTCGCCTATCTGCTTGACGGCCAGTCTCAGCGGAACCGCCACGTCCTTGAGGTGCATGCCTATGAGCGTACAGCCAATGTCTATGCCCGCCGAGGCCTTAACATGCTCTACCGCGACGGGGTCCTGCATATGCTTCCAGGCCGCCGTTGCAAAGGAACCGCCCGCCTTCGGCTGGGGGATGACGCAAACCGGCTCATAGCCAAACTTTTCCGCAGTCTCGCGCTCTACTATGAGCGCGCGGTTCAGATGTTCGCAGCACTGCGCGGCGAGGCGCAGGCCGTTTTTGGCCAGGATATCCGCTATGACGCCGTACACCGCCTCGGCCGCCTCTGGCGTACTGCCCTTGCCTATTCTCGCGCCCATTATCTCACTCGAGGAGCAGCCAACTACCACCAGGCTGCCGGGACGCAGGTCGGCCAGCTCCAGCAACTCGTTCATCGCCGCCTCGGTCTGGCGCTTTATATCGTCGTACATTAAAAAAGCATCTCCTTTCTGCTTTTCCCTTGTATTAATATTTTAACACCTCCCGACGGGTTTGACAACAGGGGGCGCCGGGAGTATTATGTTCTGGATAACTCATTTTGCGAGGTCTCAGCCATGAAAAAGACAATTTCCGCGGCGCTAGTGCTTGCGCTGCTTTTATCTCTTACAGCCTGCGGCACTGAGCCGCCAGGGCAGTCCGGACTCCCCGAGCCCGTCACCGACGTGACCCCCGCTCCCACTGCAGAGCCGACGACGGAGGCGACGCCCTCGCCTACACCCCTGCCCTATGTCAATCCCCTGAGCGGTGAGCCGATGGAGGAGGACGTCTCTGCAAACAGGCCCTTTGCAATAATGATAAACAACATACAGCAGGCCCTGCCCCAGTGCGGAGTCTCTCAGGCCGAGATCGTCTATGAGATACCCGCCGAGGGCGGCGTAACGCGGATGATGGCCATTTTCACCGACATCAGCGACATCGAGCGCATAGGCAGCCTCCGCAGCATCCGTCCCTACTATGCAGACGTCGGCATCTCCTACGACGCCATCGTCATCCACGCGGGAGGCAGCGAGGAGTCTTACACCGAGATGTCCGGCTACTCCGTGGACCACCTCGACGGAGTGCTCGGCACTTATGTCGAGGGCGCCTTCTACCGCGACCCGGACAGGATGCAGTACGGCATCGAGCACAGTCTCTTCTCCATCGGCGCAAAGCTCATTGAAGCCGCCGAGGACCAGGGCTTCTCCCTCACACACGAGGGCGGGACCTATGACTACGGCCTCACTTTCTCCGAGGACGCCGCCGATCAGTGCTCCGACGAGGCGCTCTACGCCAGCATCGGCTACAACAGCTTCAAGACCACCGATTTCGAGTACAACGAGGACGACGGGCTCTACTACGCCTTTGAGTACGGCTCTGAATACGTGGACGACGAGTACGATGTGCAGATGAGTTTTAAAAACCTGCTGTTCCTCACAACGGACGTCTCGGTCATCGACGACGTGGGCAGGCTTCGCGTTCGCACGACCGGCACCGGGGACGGGTATTTTGTCTGCGGCGGCAAGTGCGTCGAGATAACTTGGGAACGCGAGACGAACACCGACCCTTTCCGCTACTATCTCAAGGACGGAACTCCGCTCGAGCTCGGCGTCGGTTCGACCTATGTAGGCATCAGGCCGAGCTATGGCTCGTCAGTATCTTTTGATAAGGAGGCGCAGTGAACTTGTCCCGCACAAAAAAATCCCTGCTCGCCCTGCTTCTCTGTTACCTGATCTGGGGCCTGCAGCCGATTTACTGGAACCTGCTCGGCAGTTTCAACTCCATGTTCATCCTCTGCGTGAGGATAGTCATGAGTATGATCTTTACCTGGCTGTACCTCATATGCTCCGGGCGTCTGCGCGAGCTGCTCGCGGCCTTCAGGAACAAAAAGCTCATGAAATATCTCGTCCCGGCATCTGTGTTTATCTGCGCCGACTGGGGACTGTTCAACTGGGCAGTCATGAACGGACACGTGCTGGACACGGCGCTCGGATATTACATGAACCCAATGGTCATCTTCATCATCGGACTCGTGCTCTTCCGTGAGCGCGGGCATCTGCTGGAGTATATCGCTGTCGGCGTGGCCTTCATCGGAGTGCTCATCACCACAGTGCAGTACGGCTCTTTCCCGCTCATATCGGTTCTCTGTGCAATTGCCTGGCCCATTTATGCAACAGTCAAAAAGGCGGCAAATGCCGACCCCATAATCAGCATTGCGGTGGAGACAACACTGCTGGCACCTTTTGCAATAGCCGCCTCTGTCACTCTGTTCAGGGGCGAGGGCGGACTCGCATCCATCGGGACCGGCGACATATTCCCTCTCATATGTTCCGGAATCGTGACCGCAACGCCGATGATACTTTATACCTACGTCGTCAATGACCTGCCCTTCAAGGTCGTGGGCATACTCCAATATACGAGCTCGACGATCTCCTTCCTCTGCGGCATCCTCTTCCTAAACGAGGAGGCGACCCCGGCAAAGCTCGTAATGTTCGCGTTCATAATCGCGGGCCTCGTCATATTCACGGCGGGCAGTTTCAAAAAGCAAAAAGACGTGCTGCCCGATAACATTGGGGCAAAATAGCATTGCACAAAGTTGGACCCGGACGCGCTTATGCGTCCGGGTCTTTTAATTTACTAATTTTACGTGCGGAATCCGTTATGAGATAGAGCGACATCGACGTCACCAGCACAATCACCACCACGGCAAAGATGAGGTTCATACTCCGCTCCCAGTCCGCACCGTCACCAAAGGCATGAAACATCGCCCCCTGCAGGAAAAACATTGACACCAGCGCAGTCGTCAGCGTCAGGGCATTGGCCGCTGAATACACCGGAGACCTCACAGAGCGATTCCTGCATATGTTCACTATGGCTAGGGTCATGCTGTAAAACGTATAGGCAGCGGCGGCATAGATGAGGTGGCCCGGATAGACCAGCGCATTGCCGCCATAGACGGCGCTTGCGTCAATGGCTATGATCGGCACAGTCAGCACCGCCAGCATCCATCCGCAAAAGCGGCACTTTTTATATTCGCTCGACCCGTTTCCTCCCGCAGCGTCGCGCAGAAGAAAAAACCGCGCGCAGCTGAGCACTAAATAGTATGCAGCCGTCGCGCCGAACCAGGCCGAGCCGAGCAGTATGCCCAGAGCCGCTCTGTAAACCGAGTAAAACAGGTTGACACTGAAAGACGCGCCAAGCCGGAGCCTCAGCTTGAAATCAAGGTCGTTCCTGTACCTCTGCACGTGACGGTTTGCCAGCACACGGCGGCGGCACCTTTTCAAAACAGCCACAAACCGAACCGCCGTCGCCGTCGTCGTGTAGGCGGACACGGCATATATCACACCGGACATTGCCGTGCTCTCAAACCCGCAGGAAAAAACGATTGTCAGGCCAGCGGCCGAGACCGCACAAAGCAGCAGGAGCAGGGCAAGATCAGGCTTAAGCAGTTTTCTTACTCCGCATCTGAGCCGTTCCATACCTCGCTGTTCACTTCAACCCTTTGCAGACCGGCAGCAGCGAGAGCAGCAGGACTATGCCCACGAGTCCCACAATAATGCCGCCTATCAGCATGTCCTCCCAGACCATGACCATGCACATACCCATGCCCAGCGTCAAAGCCCCGACCGCAGCCAGAACCCCAATGCCGACCGCTTTGGCGCTCAACTTTATTGCCGGCTTTCCAAGCATCCTGCGGCGCACTACCACCATGGCAAGCAGAACGACAGCACCAACCGCACCCATCACAACGCCCGCGTCAAAGGACTCCCAATCCTGTATAAGGCACATGCACATACCCAGCGCAAACAACGCCCCGCCTATGGTGCTCATTGCAAGCGTTACGAAATCTACTTTTTTCATCTCTATCTCTCCTCCGCCTGCCTATGCAGCCTCTCGCGGGCTTCCTCGGTACTCTCACCATCGTTGGCAAGAAAACTGTCTATAAAAGCATCCTCGACTTTTCTGTATGCCGACACTACGCCGTTTTCTATGCTCTTATAGCCGGCTGTTACAGCGTTCTCAATCTTCTTGTTTGCTTCCCTTATGGCTGACATTTTTATCGCTCCTTTATTCCAACGCTTGTTGGTTTTTACGATTCATAGTATAATTGGCTTATGTCAATGAGGCAATCACCAATATACCGACAATTGTTGAGATAATGGAGGAAAGAATGAACAAGCCGAACAACATGCGAAGGCGGGCATCCAGGGACAGGATTGAGACGGCGTTTGTGCGGCTTCTGCAGGACCGGGAGCTTTCCAGCCTGAGCGTTACGGAGATATGCAAAGCAGCCGATGTGAACAGGACTACGTTCTACGCAAACTATATGGATATCTACGACCTGGCTGACGCAGTGCAGAAGCGGCTGGAGGAGGAGGTTTACGCTCTATACGGCAAAGAGCATCTGCCCGGTCAAAGAGGCACCGGCTTTGTGAGACTGTTCCAGCACATTAAGGACAACCAGCTGTTTTACAATACCTATTTTAAGCTGGGACTTGACGGCAGGTATGAGATAACCGAACGTGATCTTGACTTGTCCGAGATAGGCTTTTACGGAGAAAACCTGGAGTATCATCTTGAATTCTTCCGCAACGGTCTGAACGCAATAATCAAACTCTGGCTAAAGAATAACTGCCGTGAGACACCGGAAGAGATGGCTGAAGTGGTAAAATCAGAATATATCCGAGAATGGTAAAAAAGAGGCGCGGCTCACGCCGCGCCTCTCAGCATTATTCCCATGTTTTCCAGATCTCCGGGCAGTAGCCCACGGTGGCCTGTTTGCCGTTGCGCACCACCGGGGTGCGGATGTTGTCCGGGTACTCCAGCAGGCGCTCTATACGCGCCGCGTCGTTCGCCATGTATTTTATGAGGTCCAGGTCCGGCGCCTTCGGGTCTATGAGCGCGTCCAGGCCCACGGCGACGCGGACGGACTCGAACTCCTTTTTGCTCATGCCGTAGCGCGGCAGGTCTATGAGCTGGTATTTTATGCGCCGTTCCTTGAAATAGCGCTCCGCCTTCTTCGTATCGAAGCACTTGTTTCTTCCGAAGATCTGTATATTCATGCCGTCGCACGCTCCAATATCTCCACAAGATTGTTCCAAAATATGTCCCGCACGAGGTCCTCCGGGTGGTTCCGCCTCAGCAGGGCCTCGTAAATCTTGCCCAGGTCCTGCGCGCCCTCCAGGCCACGCGGCGTGTCGTCTATGCCGTCGAGGTCTGCGCCGAGGAACACTGCCTTCCCTCCGCCGAGAGCCAAAAAGTGCTCAATATGTGCGCAGACTGCGTCCACGTCCCGCGTGAGGCCCAAAAAGTCCGGGCAGAGGTTTATCCCTGCGCCGCCGCCCTGCCCTGCCAGTGCAGTGAACTGCGCGTCCGTCAGGTTGCGCGGGAAGTCCGAGCAGAGCGCAGCCGAGTCCGAATGGCTCGCAAGCACGGGCCGCGCGCTCACCTCAAGCGTGTCCCAGAAGGCCCGCTCCGAGGCGTGGCTGAGGTCTATGGCGACGCCCATGTCCTGCGCCTCGCGCACAAAATCACGGCCCGCCGCCGTCAGTCCGCCGCCGCCGTCCATGGCCGAGCCGCAGAGGGCGTTGTCCGAGTTCCAGCAGAGGTTTGCCATGATGAGCCCGTCCTGCTCGTGCGCACGCCGCAGCCGCTCTATGTCGCAGCCGAGCTGCTCCATGCCCTCGAGGGACAGCAGCGCCGCGACCTTGCCCTCCTGCGCCGTCCGCCTGACCTCGGCCATATTCCGGCAAAGTCTGCCGAGGCCGCTCTTCTCCAACTCCGAACGCAGAAGCGCGGCCTTTTCCTCATAGCGCCCGCCCCAGACCGCAAACACCTGCGCCGCCGGCCTGTATGCGCCCAGCCGCTCCAGGTCCAGCTGGCAGCTGTTGCGCAAAAGCGAGCCGCCGCGCTCCAGCACGGCGGTTATCGTATCGCAATGGGCGTCGAAACAAGGTATCATATGAGTCCGCGTCCCTTCGCAGCGGCCTCGAGCCGCTCAAGTCCCGCCTCGACATAGTGCCTGGGGCAGGCCAGATTAACGCGGTGGAAGAGCTCATAGCCCTCTCCGAACACCGCGCCGCTCTCGGAATAGAACTTTGCGTCTTTGTGCAGGAAGCTGTCGAGCTCCGCCCTGTCGAGACCGGTTCTGCGGCAGTCCATCCACATCAGATATGTACCCTCCGGCATATGGCAGCGGAGGACGGGGATGCGCTCGCGCAGGTAGTCCGTGAAAAGGCGGCAGTTGCCTTCGAGCACCTTCAGGCACTCTTCAAGCCAGCCCTCGCCGTTTTTATACGCCGCCTCGCAGGCTGCGTAGCCGAAAGCGTTGAAGTAACCGCCCATGTCCCGGGCAATGGCCGCGCGCACCCGCTCGCGGAGCTCCGGGTTTGGAGTCAGGACGTTGGATATGGTCATGCCCGCGATGTTGAAGGTCTTGCTCGGCGCGGTGAGCACTACGCTGTTTGCGGCGAAGTCCTCGGATATCGACGCAAAAACCGTGTGCTCGTGGCCGGTGTAGCAGATGTCGAAGTGTATCTCGTCCGAGACGACCATTACGCCGTGCGCAAGGCACATTTCTCCCACGCGCCTGAGCTCCTCGCGCGTCCAGACCCGGCCCGTCGGGTTCTGCGGGCTGCACAGGATTAGGAGCTTGACGTTCTCGGACACTATCTTGCGCTCCATGTCCTCGAAGTCCATCTCCCAACCGCGCTCCGTCTCGACGAGGTCGGTGCGCACGAGGCGGCGGCCGTTCTGCTCGATTGCCCTGTAGAAGGGCGGATAGCTCGGGAAGTGCAGGAGCACGGCGTCGCCCGGCTGCGTCAGCGCTCGGATGCAGCAGCCGACGCCCAGGACCAGGCCGTAGGTCTGGTTCAGCCATTCTGTATCTATCTCCCAGCCGTGGCGGCGGCGCATCCAGTCCTTTATCTCGCGCTTGAGGCTCTCGGGCGCGCCGGAATAGCCGAAGCTGCCCTCACGCAGCTGGCGCTCTATGCCCTCAGCTATCACGGGCGCGAGGCGGAACTTCATCTCCGCCACACCGAAGTCTATGCAGTCCGGCTCCGGCTCGCCGTATTCGCGCAGGCTGCGCCACATCGGTGAATCGGTGCCGAAGGCCGGGTGCAGGCTCGTGAAATCGTGCATATCGCGCCTCTCCTTAAAGCTCGGTTATGACGGGCAGTATCATCGGACTGCGCTTAGTGGCTTTGTAGAGGTAGCCCGTAAGATTGGTCCTGACCTTGTTCTTTATGCCCGCCCAGTCCTTTATCCTCTGGTGGCGGCAGCTGGCCAGGCTCTCGTTGATGACCCGGCGCATCTCCTCCATCAGCCCGTCGGACTCCTTCTCGTATATAAAGCCGCGCGTAACTATCTCCGGAGGCGCCAGCAGCGAGGCGTCGTCTCCCGAGAGCGCTAGCACGACGACTATCATGCCGTCCTGGGCCAGGTGCTTCCTGTCCCGCAGGACCACGCTGCCTACGTCTCCCACTCCGGCGCCGTCCACGAAAACGCGGCCGGCCGGGACGCTGTCCTCCGCCTTGACGCTCTTGCGGCTGAGCTCTATTACCCGCCCGTTTTCCGCTATGACGATGTTGTTCGGCGCGACGCCCATCATCCTGCCGAGCTCCGCGTGCTTGCACAGCATACGATATTCGCCGTGCACCGGGATGAAGAACTTCGGCTTAGTCAGGGCGAGCATCATCTTCTGCTCCTCCTGCGAGGCGTGGCCCGAGACGTGCAGGTCCGTGTGCCGGTCGTAGATGACCTCCGCGCCTTTGTGGAAGAGCTCGTCTATGACGCGGGAGATGGTCGTCTCGTTGCCCGGAATTGCCGAGGCGGAAATGATTATCCTGTCGCCCGCGTCGATGTTTATCTGCTTGTGCTCCGAGAACGCCATGCGGTAGAGGGCGGACATGCTCTCGCCCTGGCTGCCGGTGGAGATGATGACCGTCCTGTCCTTGGGCTGGCCCTTGATCTGGTTCAGGTCCACCAGCACGCCTTCCGGGACGTCCATGTAGCCCAGCTCGATGGCTACCTTTATCATGTTCTCCATACTCCGGCCCGTCACTGCCACCTTGCGCTTATACTTTGCCGCGACGTTCACGATCTGCTGGATGCGCTGAACGTTGGACGCAAAGGTTGTGACGATTATGCGTTTCTCGCAGCCCTTGAAGAGCTCGTCGAACTTTTCCGCGACCTTGCGCTCGGATTCGGTGTGGCCGGGCTTTTCGACGTTCGTAGAGTCTGAGAGCAGCGCGAGCACGCCCTGCTTGCCCAGCTGGCCCAGGCGCGCCAGGTCTATCATCTCGCCCTGGATGGGCGTGACGTCTATCTTGAAGTCGCCCGTGTGGATGACCGTGCCTATAGGCGTCTTGATAGCGAGGGCCACGGAGTCCGCTATCGAGTGGTTCACATGTATGAACTCTATCTCGAAGCAGCCGAGCTTGAAGCGGTCTCCCGCCTTTTTTGTAAATATCTGCGTATTGTAGAGGAGGTCGAACTCCTCCAGCTTCAGCTCTATGATGCCGGCAGTCAGGCTGGTGGCGTAGATGGGTACGTCCAGCTCGCGCATGACGTAGGGCAGCGCGCCGATGTGGTCCTCGTGTCCGTGGGTTATGACTATGCCGCGTATCTTGTCCTTGTTCTGCCGCAGGTAGCTGATATCGGGTATGACGAGGTCTATGCCGTAGAGCTCCTCATCCGGAAAGCCGATACCGCAGTCCACGACAACAATGTCCTGCCCGTATTCGTACACGGTGAGGTTCTTTCCGATCTCACCGAGGCCGCCGAGCGGGATTATCTTAAGTTTTGCCATATTCTACTCCTTATATATTTTTATTGTCTTATGTACAACGGTCACACAGCATTGTAACCGCTAAGGCCGAATTTGATTCGCCTACATTTCGACCCTGCCCTCGAGGGCGCGGGTCAGCGTGGCGTCGTCCGCAAACTCCAGGTTGGAGCCGACGGGGATGCCGTAGGCCAGGCGCGTCACCTTGACGCCGAAGGGTTTCAGAAGCCGGGAAATATACATGGCCGTGGTCTCGCCCTCCGTATCCGGGTTCATGGCCATGATTACCTCCTCCACGCCGCCTGCAGCGACGCGGGAGACCAGTTCGGATATGCTCAGGTCGTCCGGCCCGATGTGGCTCAGGGGCGAAAGCACCCCGTGCAGGACGTGGTACACCCCGTTATATTCCCGCCCCCGCTCGAAGCTGAGGACGTCCCGCGGCTCCGCCACCACGCAGATGACGCTCTTGTCCCTCTTATCCGAAGCGCAGATCGGACATACCTCTGCGTCCGTCAGGTTCTGGCACACGGTGCAGCAGCGCACGCTCCGCTTCGCATCGGATATGGCCGCGGCGAAGGCCTCCGCCTCCGCATCCGGCAGGGACAGCGTGAAAAATGCCAGGCGCTGCGCGCTCTTTTTGCCTATGCCCGGGAGCATGGCGAATTTATCTATAAGGTTCTCAAGTGCCGCAGGGAAAAAGGACATATATGTTCAACCTCTTAAACTCTATTACGGCTTTATCGCAGCCGCCATGCGCAGACCCTCTATCGCAGCTGCCCTGTCCGGACGGCCGAACACCGCGCTGCCCGCCACGAGCACGTTCGCCCCGGCGTCCACAACCAGGGGCGCGGTATTTTCATCGATGCCGCCGTCCACCTCCAGCTCGCAGCCGGGCTTGTACTCGTTCATGAGCGCGCGTATGCCGCGTATCTTCGGCAGCATGTCCGACATGAAGCTCTGCCCGCCGAAGCCGGGCTCCACCGTCATGACCAGAACCATGTCCAGCTTGTCCAGGTACGGCAGTATCACCGAAGCCGGGGTCCTGGGCTTGAGCGAGAGCGCCGCCAGTTTGCCCTTTTCTTTTATCTCGTCCAGGGCGGAGAGGATGTCCTGGGGCTCATCCGCCTCCACGTGGAAGCACACGAGGTCCGCGCCCGCGTCGCAAAACTTGCCCACATAGCGGTGCGGCCGGTCTATCATGAGGTGCACGTCGAGGAACATATCAGTCGCCTTACGCAGCGACTTCACCACCGGTATGCCTATCGTGATGTTCGGCACGAACAGGCCGTCCATTACGTCCACATGGACATAGTCCGCGCCAGCGGCCCTTATCTCCCCCACCTCGTCCGCCAGGCGCACGAAGTCCGCCGAGAGTATGGATGGTGCAATTTTGACGTCCATGCTGTTCCTCCTCGTCACCGTGTACAGGTCTCACACATAAAATATCTCAGCGGAAAGGCGCGCCGGCCTTCGCTTTCATATAGGGGGCCTGGGGCTAAGGCCCCTCGCTCCCGCCGAAATCATATCATTATACTACATTTATACGTACCGGCGCAACTGTTTTTCCCAAGGCAACAATATTTCATGCAAAAAAGCGGCGCAGTGCGCCGCTTTTTTGCCGTTTCAGTTCCGCTTTACAATGTTGTCTTTTGCCTTGTATATGCTGTCCTCAGGCACGACGCCGCGCACGGAGGAGGTCGGGTATATGCTCGCTCGCCGGCCGATCACGCTGCCGGGGTTCAGCACGCTGTTGCAGCCGACTTCCACATTGTCGCCCAGGATGGCGCCGAACTTCTTCAGGCCGGTCTCTATATTCACGTCGCCTTTCACGACGACCAGGGTCTTGTCGCTCTTCACGTTCGAGGTGATGCTGCCCGCGCCCATGTGCGCCTTGTAGCCCAGCACGCTGTCGCCAACGTAGTTGTAGTGCGGCGTCTGGACCTTGTCGAAAAGCACGACGTTCTTGAGCTCCACCGAGTTGCCCACGACGCAGCCCTTGCCGACTATGGCGCTGCCCCGTATGAACGCGCAGTGCCGCACCTCCGCCTCGTGGTCTATGATGCAGGGTCCGCCGATATAGGCCGAGGGGAACACCTTCGCGTCCTTCGCAATCCACACGTCCTCCGCCGGGTGGTCGAACTCCGACTCCGGCAGCGTCGGGCCGAGCTTCAATATGAACGCCTTTATCTCCGGCAGCACCTCCCAGGCGTAGGTTTTGCCCGAAAACAGCTCCGCAGCTATCGTGTGCTCCAGGTCGAGCATTTCTGCTATCTTATACATCATTTCACCCTCACCAGATGCCCGCTCGCGCGCATGGCTTCTATTATCTCGTCCACGGCGGCCTCACATTCCTCGTCCGTCTCGGCCTCGGCCATGACGCGCAGGACCGGCTCCGTGCCGCTCTTGCGCAGCAGCACGCGGCCGCTGTCTCCCAGCCGCGCCTCCACGTCCTTCACCGACTGCTGCACGGCGGCGTCGGCCATCGTGCCGTCCTTGTCGTCCACGATGACGTTCTTGAGCACCTGCGGGTATATCGTCACGGGCGCGGCCAGCTTCGAGAGCGGGAGCTTGGAGTCCAGCACCGTCTGCATGACCTTTATCGCCGTTATCATGCCGTCGCCAGTCGTGGCGTGCTTGGAGAAGATGATGTGGCCGGACTGCTCGCCGCCTATGAGGTGACCGTTGGCACGCATGTTCTCCCAGACGTACTTGTCGCCCACGGCGGTCTTTTCGTAGCCGATCCCGACCGCGTCCAGCGCCTTGTAGAGCCCGAAGTTCGACATGACCGTTGTCACGAGCGTATTGGTGTCGAGCTCTCCCCTGTCCTTCATGTGCTTGGCGCACATATACATTATCTCGTCGCCGGAGACGTAGGCGCCGTTCTCGTCCACGGCGAGGCAGCGGTCCGCGTCGCCGTCGAAGGCGAAGCCGATATCAAGCCCGTTCTCCTTCACGAGCTTTTGCAGCGCGCCGATGTGCGTCGAGCCGCAGTCCACGTTGATATTCAGGCCATCCGGCTTGTTCCCGATGACGTAGGTATCCGCACCAAGGGCGTCGAAAACGCTCTTCGCTATCATCCAGGTGCTGCCGTTGGCGCAGTCCAGGCCGACCTTCATGTTCTTGTAGGAGTGGGTCGAAAGGCTGATGAGGTAGCCTATGTATCTGTTCCGGCCGGCGGAATAGTCCACCGTCCTGCCTATGTCCGCGCCTGTGGCGTGAGGCAGCTCGGGTATTTCGCCGTCGAGGTATTTTTCTATCTCGTCGAGGACGGACTCCTCCATCTTCTCGCCCTGGGCGTTGAGGAGCTTTATTCCGTTGTCGCCGTAGGGGTTGTGGCTCGCGCTTATCATGACGCCGCAGTCGAAGTCGTCCACACGCGCGATGTACGACACGCTGGGCGTCGTCGTGACGTGCAGCAGATAGGCATCCGCTCCGGAGGAGGTCAGCCCCGCCGACAGCGCGCACTCGAACATATAGCTCGAGCGCCTGGTGTCCTTGCCTATGACTATCTTTGCCTTGTGTTCCCTGCCGTAGTACCAGCCTATGAAACGGCCGATTTTAAAGGCGTGCTCGGCGGTCAGGTCCACGTTGGCCTCGCCGCGGAAGCCGTCAGTTCCGAAATATTTTGACATCTTTCCCTCCATACAAAGGGCCGCGGGAGCTAGTTTACCCGCGGCCCGGTTTTGACTGATATTTACGACAGCTTGCTCGCGGCGGCCTCGTCCAGGTAGATCTCGACGTCCTCGTGCAGCTGCAGCAGAGAGGCGGGGACGGAAATGCTCGGCCGGCCCTCGACCGTCTGCTTGATGATCTCCGCCTTGCCCTCGCCGAAGGCCATGAGGATGATGCTCTTCGACTGCATGACAGTGTGTATGCCCATCGTCACGGCGTGCGTCGGGACCTCGTCTATCGAGGCGAAGAAGCGCTTGTTGGCCTCCCTGGTGGAGTCCGTCAGCTTGACGATGTGGGTCATGGAGGTGAAGGGAGTCAGCGGTTCGTTGAAGCCAATGTGGCCGTTGTTGCCGATACCCAGCAGCTGCAGGTCTATGCCGCCCGCGGCCTTTATCTGGGCGTCGTACTGCTCGGCCTCCTCGTCACTCTTGACCGCGCCGGAGGGAACGTGGGTCGCCTCCATGCGGACATCGACCTTCTCGAAGAGGTTCTTGTTCATGAAATAGCGGTAGCTCTGGTCATGCGTTCCGTCCAGCCCAATGTATTCGTCCAGGTTGAAGGTGGTGCACTTTGCAAAGGACAGTTCGCCCGCGGCGCAGAGCCTTGCCAGTTCGGCGTAAAGGCCCAGCGGCGTGGAACCCGTGGCGAGGCCCAGAACGGCCTCCGGTTTTTCGTTCAGGAGCTTTACATATCTCTGCGCGGCTTTCTTGACTACTTCCTCCTGAGTTCCTACTATGACTTTCAATGCAGCTTCCTCCTGTCTTATATGATCGCCTTTATTCTCTGAACGGCCTCCGCGGTATTTTCTGCGTCGCCGAAGGCTGTAAGACGTATGAATCCTGCGCCCGAGGGTCCGAAGCCCTCGCCCGGGGTAGTGACGACGTTCGCCTCGCTCAACAGTCTGTCGAAAAACTCCCAGGAGCCCAGCCCGCCCGGCGCGCGGAACCAGATGTACGGCGAATCCGTCCCGCCGTAGAGCTCGAGCCCAGCTTCACTCAGGCCCTTCCTGATGACCGCTGCGTTATTCATGTAATAACCTATCATCTGCGCTATCTGCGCCTTGCCGGCGTCACTGTAGGTGGCCTCTGCGGCACGCTGGATGACGTAAGCCGTGCCGTTGAACTTGGTGGACTGCCTTCTCATCCACAGGTCGTAGATGCTCTGACCGTCCCGTTTGAGCGAGCGCGGTATCACCGTCCAGCCGCAGCGCGTACCCGTAAAGCCCGCAGTTTTGGAAAAGCTGCAGAACTCGATGGCGCAGGTCTCCGCGCCCGGTATCTCGTATATCGTCCTGGGCAGCTCCGGGTCCGACATATAGGCCCGGTAGGCGGCGTCGTAAAGGATTATGCTGCCGTGCTCGTTGGCGTAGTCCACCCAGGGCTTCAGCTGCGCCTTGGTCGCGGCCATGCCCGTCGGGTTATTCGGGAAGCACAGATATATCATGTCCGGCACGGTCGCGGGCAGCTCCGGGATGAAGCCGTTTTCCGGAGTGCAGGGCATGTAGACTATTTTCTCCCAGCGCTCGCCCAGCCAGTTCCCCGCCCTGCCGCTCATGGCGTTGGCGTCTATGTACACGGGGTACACCGGGTCGCAGACGGCGACGACGTTGTCCTCGGAAAAGATGTCGCCTATGTTGCCGCAGTCTGACTTCGCGCCGTCGGAGACGAAGATCTCGTCAGCGCTTATCTTCACGCCGCGCGGGGCGTAGTCGTTTTTGACGATGGCCTCGCGCAGGAAGTCGTAGCCCTCGTAGGGGCCGTAGCCCATGAAGGTGGCCTTGTCTGCCATCTCGTCCGCGGCCTTCTTCATGGCCTCGACGCAGGCGGCGGGCAGGGGCAGAGTCACGTCTCCGATGCCGAGCTTGATGAGACGCTTGCCGGGGTTCTGCTCAGAATATGCTGCGGTGCGGCGTGCTATCTCCGCGAAGAGGTAGCTGCCGGGCAGCTTCAAATAATTATCGTTCAGTTTTATCACTTGAGGCACCTCACAGCAGGAGTTCGCCGTCGAACACCGTGACGGCGGGACCGGTCATGTAGATGAGGTCCACATCCCTGTCCCAATCTATGCTCAGTTCGCCGCCGCGAAGCTGCATCTTGACGGAGGGCTCGCACCTGCCGTTCACAACGGCAGCGGCCAGTGCCGCTGTGGAACCCGTGCCGCAGGCCAGAGTCTCACCGCTGCCGCGCTCCCAGACGCGCATCTTCAGCGTGTGTCGGTCCACGACCTGGACGAACTCTGTATTTATCCTTTCCGGGAACAGGGGGTGATTCTCGAACAGCGGACCTATCGTTGGCAGGTCCAGCCAATCCACGTTATCGACGAACACGACGGCGTGCGGGTTGCCGACGGACACCGCCGTCACGCTCCACTGCATCCCGCCGACCTCGAGCGGCTGGTTTATGAACACCTCGGACTCCGTCAGCACGGGGACGTTCTTCGCCTTGAACTCCGGGCTGCCCATGCACACTCTCACGCTCTCCACAACGCCGTTTTCGGTATTCATCCACAGCGTTTTTACTCCTGCGCCGGTCTCCACGTCTATGACGCTCTTTTTCGTCATGCCGCGCTCGTACACATACTTCGCCACGCAGCGGATGCCGTTGCCGCACATCTGGCCGACGGAACCGTCCGCGTTATACATATCCATCTTAAAGTCGGCCTTCTCCGAGGGGCAGATGCAGATAAGTCCGTCGCCGCCCACGCCGAAATGTCTGTCCGAGACGAGCCTCGCAAGAGCAGGGCGGTCCTCCACTGTCTCCTCAAAGCAGTTTACATACACATAGTCGTTGCCACAGCCGTGCATCTTCGTAAACTTCATATACCGTCACTCCCAATCTATGGACTTATGCAACTATTATATACGACTTTCTCCGGCCTTGCAACGTTTCTTTTGCATCTCCAGTCGCCCCGCAGCGCCAAAAAACGCGCCCATTCGGGCGCGCTTTTTGGCATTAACATTGAGTTTATTTCTTTGTGAAGGGTTTCGACAGGCTCTTTATGGCTATCGTGCCGTAACGCTTCGCTATGTGCGGGGCAAGGCTCGGGACCAGCTTGTCGTAGTCCAGGCCCTCGACGTCGCGCACGCGCTCGAGCTTTATCGCGTCGAACTTGCACTTCGTCGTGCAGATGCCGCAGCCAATGCACATATATTCGTCCAGCACCACCGCGCCGCAGCCCAGGCAGCGCTCCGTCTCCTTCTTCAGCTGCTCTTCCGTGAAGGTGCCGCGCAGGTCGCGGAAGGTCTTTACCGCATCCTCGGGCGAACCGTCCTCCGCCTTCTGCCTCGGCGCGGGACGCAGGCTCTTGAGCGGCACGACCACGCTGTCCTTGTCCATGGACAGGTACTCCTTGACCGCCCTGCCCAGTACCAGGCTCTGGCCCTCGTGTACGAAGCGATGGATGGAAATGGAACCCTCTTTGCCCGCCGCAATGGCGTCTATCGCAAACCTCGGGCCGGTCACGACATCGCCGCCGGCGAAGATATCGGGCTCACCGGTCTGGAGCGTCACCGGGTCTACGATCACGGTGCCGTTCTTGCCGAACTTCACGCCGGTACCGTCCAGCATGGCGCCGAGGTCCACCTTCTGGCCCGTGGCCGCTATCACGCAGTCCACCGCCAGCTCCTCGAACACGCCCTTGCGCTCGACCGGCTGACGCCTGCCGGAGGCGTCCTCCACCGCGGAGAGCTCCAGGCACTGCAGCTTCACGCCGCTCACGGCCTCGTCGCCCAGTATCTCGGCCGGGGTCATCAGATACTTGAACTGTACGCCCTCGGCCTGCGCCTCCGCGACCTCCTCGGCCGCTGCGGGCATCTCGTCCGCCGTGCGCCTGTAGACTATATACACGTTCTCCGCGCCCAGCCTTATCGCCGTGCGCGCCACGTCCATAGCAGTGTTGCCGCCGCCGATGACCGCAACGTTCTTGCCGACCTTGACTTCCTCGCCGGCATTGACCGCCTTCAGGAATTCTATGCCGCCCCAGACGCCGGCCTTGTCCTCGCCCGCGACGCCGAGCTTCGCGCTCTTCCACGCGCCCGCGGCCAGGTAAAATGCCTCGTAGCCCTGCTCGCGCAGCTCCTTTATCGTGACGTCTTTGCCGACGTCCACGCCGCAGCGGAACTCCACGCCCATCTCGCGCAGGACGTCTATCTCAGCCTCGACGACGTCCTTCTCCAGCCTGAACGACGGCAGGATGCGGGTCAGCATACCGCCGACCTTGTCGCCCTTTTCGAACACCGTTACGGGATAGCCCTTTACCGCGAGGTAGTACGCGCAGCTAAGGCCGCTCGGGCCGCCGCCGATGACCGCGATCTTGTTCGTGAAGGGCTTGCCGGTCTGGTTGAGCATCTTCGGCACGAAACGGGTCTCGGCCGCGAGCTCCTTGTCCGCGATGAACTTCTTGATATCGTCGATGGCAATGGGGTCGTCTATGCTGCCGCGGGTGCAGGCGTCCTCGCAGGCCCTGTTGCAGATGCGGCCGCAGACTGCCGGGAAGGGGTTCTCGTTCTTTATGAGCTCAAGCGCCTCGAGGTACCTGCCCTGGGCCGCGAGCTTGATGTAACCCTGGACCGGGATGTGCGCCGGACACTCCATCTTGCAGGGCGCCGTACCCTCGTCCGCGACCTTGGTGCGGTTGGTGCGGTAATCGACGTTGTACTTGTCCTTGCCCCAGATGGCGTCCATCGGGGTGAGGCGCTCCTCGGGCTTCTCCTCCGCCTTGCCGCAGAGTTTGGCGCCGAGCTTGAGCGCGCCCATCTGGCAGTTGTCCACGCACAGGCCGCAGGCCACGCACTTGTCGCGGTCGACCTTGGCGACGTAGTTCGTCCTCAGCATATCCGGGGCGTTGAAGTACTCGCCCAGACGCAGCGCCAGGCAGGAGCAGCCGCAGCAGTTGCAGATAGCGGTAGGCCCGTCGTAGCCCTCGGCGGCGTTTATCTCGTGTACGAGGCCGTTGTCCTCGGCACGCTTTAGTATTTCCAGCGCCTCCTCTTTGCTGACCAGCCTGTGGCTGCCCTGCTGGGAGAAAAACTTGGCGTTGTCGTCTATGTACATGCACATGTCGTCCTCGAGGTGGCCGCAGCCCTCACCCATGAGGCGGCGGGTCCTTCGACATGAACACGGGCCGACGGAGATCGCCCAGGCGCGCTCGATGATGTGCTCGACCTCGTCATAGGTCGCGGCATGGCTGTCGTTCCTTATCGCGCTGCCGACGGGCATAGCGCGCATGGGACCCATGCCTGTCGGGAAGTTCGGCACCAGTATCGGCGTGCGGTAGCGCGTATAGCGCTCAAAGCACTCCGCAATGACCGGGTATTTCTCTACCTGCTCCTTGACGGAAAGCATACCCTCCATGATGCCCGGGACCCAGATGGGGTAGTAATAGGTCTCAACATCGTGGTCCTCGCCCTCGTACACGCAGCGGACTATGCCGCACTTGACAAGCTCGTCCACCATGGCCTGGGCGTGCTCAATGCTCGTGCCGGCCTTTTTGGCTATGACCTCGATGCGCCTGCCCTTGCGCACTTTTATGTGCATGCCGACGTCCGCCATCTCGTCCGTCACGACAGGGTCGAGTATCATGTACTCGGGGTCGGACGGAGTGACGCCGGTATAGGTGCCGGACTCAAGGCTTATCTTAGACGCAAGGAGAAGTATCTTTTTTCTGAAGGCCATTTGTACCCCTCTTTTCATATTAAAAATTCGGTTTTCCAACACTACAAGTCCTTTTATCATTATAACTTTCTCATGCCCCCATTGCAAGTCGCGCCTTTACAAATTTGCAAGTCAAAAAACTGTCAATTATCACAATTGGTCTTGGATTGACCAGCCAATATCCGTCTGGCATGGCCACAAGTGTTCAAAAAACCGTTATGCCGTTATCCAGCTTGACCGTTTTGCTTTTCAGGGTTATAATTTCCGGCAGAGGATTTTTTGGTTTTGGAGGTCTGGTCAATGCACGAGATAGGCGTAGTCAGGCAGGTGCTCAAAACAGTCGAGGCCTTCGCTAAGGAAAACAACCTTGAGAGGATCGACACTATCGTTCTCGAGATAGGAGACCTTTCTCTGGTCATTCCCAAGTACGTCGAGGACATATATAAGGTGATAATCAAAGGTACGCCCTTCGAATACACAAAGCTGAAAATCGAAGTCGAAGAAGGCCAGGGTATTTGCCGCGACTGCAAAAGAGCCTTCCCCATCGTCAAAAACGAAGGCTATTGTCCCCGCTGCGGCAAGCGCAACGCCGACGTCATCAGCGGCCGCGACTTTATTGTTAAAGAGGTCATTGTTCCCTGAACGGCGGACATTTTGTGCAGCATCACCAAATTTCGTCCGTAGCTCGCGCACTGAATTGAGGCAATTCGCCGCTTGACTTTAGCGATTTTAAGCGGTATCTTTATGGCAGCAAAGCAAATTCGGCCTCGGCCGGGAAGGAGTTCGGCAGTATGAAAAACGTTCGTAATACCGTCAATGTGAATACCGCCGCTTCCCGTCAGGCTCGCTTCTCCTTTGCGGGCTTCTATTGCTATGCCTATTATTACTATTACGGCATGGGTGATTCGGAGCCTGTGAGGACGTAAGCGGTTTGCTGAGTTTGAAAATTTGCAGCTTTCAGCAGCTTCGCCCAGACAGGCGGAGCTGCTTTTTTGCTGCCCGACAAAATGGAAAAGGAGAAACCAAAATGAAAAAGATCCTCGCCCTTCTGCTCGCAGCCGTGATGCTGCTTGCGCTGGCCGCCTGCGGCACTACGAACGACACCACTACCGAACCCCCCGCCGGTACCGACGCCCCCGCTACCGAGCCCGCTGAGTCCCCTGCTGACGAGGGCGGCAACGCCGACGGCGAGGTCCTGAAGGTCGGCGTCTGCCAGCTGGCCGTCCACCCCGCGCTTGACGCCGCTACCGAAGGCTTTGTCGACGCACTTGAGACCGCCCTCGGCGACAAGGTCGAAGTCATCGTCCAGAACGCCGGCGGCGAGCAGAACAACTGCACCACTATAATAGACGGCTTTGTGGCCGACGGCGTGGACCTCATCCTGGCCAACGCCACCGCCCCGCTGCAGGCCGCTCACTCCGCTACTGCGGATATCCCCATCCTCGGCACCTCCATCACCGACTACGCCACCGCGCTGAATATCGACAACTGGACCGGCACCGTCGGCAACAACATCTCCGGCACCAGTGACCTTGCCCCGCTGGACCAGCAGGCGGCACTCATCAAGGAGCTCTTCCCCGATGCCGTGAACGTCGGACTTCTCTACTGCTCCGCTGAGCCCAACTCCGTCTACCAGATCGAGACCATCAGCGGCATGCTCGAAGAGCTTGGCTTCACCTGCACCCCCTTCGCCTTCACCGACGTCAATGACCTCGCCTCCGTAACTCAGTCCGCCTGCGACAGTTCCGACGTCATCTACATCCCCACCGACAACACCGCCGCCGCCAACACCGAGAGCATAGCCAATGTCGTTCTCCCCGCCGGGGTCCCCGTTGTCACCGGTGAGAGCAACCTCTGCGCCGGCTGCGGCGTCGCCACTCTCTCCATAGACTACTTCGAGCTCGGCCAGATAACCGGCGAGATGGCCCTCAAGATCCTCACCGAGGGCGCCGATATCTCCACCATGCCCGTCGAGTTTGCGCCGAACGTCACCAAGATGTACAACGCGGCCAACTGCGAGACTCTCGGCATCACCGCTCCCGAAGGCTTCACCGCCATCGAGGGCTGAGCCAGAAAACCGGAGGGGGCAATAATACCCGCCCCCTCCGGCATCACCGCGCATGGAGGATAATGTAATGGAGTTCCTGCAATCGCTCATAAACGCGCTGCCCGGCGCCGTCGGTCAGGGCCTCATGTGGGGCATCGTGGCCATCGGAGTATATATCACCTTCCGGGTGCTCGATATCGCCGACCTCACTGTGGACGGCTCGCTCGCAACGGGCGGCGCCGTCTGTGTGCTGCTCACAGTCAGCGGCATGAACGTCTGGCTCGCCACGCTCATCGCCGTGCTGGCCGGTATGCTTGCCGGCCTCGTCACCGGGCTTTTCCACACCCGCTGCGGCATTCCCGCCATTCTCGCCGGCATCCTCACCCAGCTCGCGCTCTACTCCGTTAATCTGCGCATCATGGGCTGGGGTACCACCGCCGGCACCCAGGCCACGCTGGCAGTAAGCGTCGATAAGTTTGACCTTCTGGTCTCCTCCCGCTTTGTGCGGGAGCTGGCGCTCTCCAACCCCATACCACTGCTCATCGTCATCGTTATCGCGGTGGTTGGCCTGCTGTATTGGTTCTTCGGCACTGAGATAGGCTGCGGAATCCGCGCGACGGGCGCAAACCGGAACATGGCCAGAGCGCAGGGCATCAATACCGAGCGCAACGCCGTGCTCGGCCTCATGATATCGAACGGCCTCGTCGCCCTCGGAGGTGCGCTCATCGCCCAATATCAGGGCAGCTCCACTATTGATATGGGCCGCGGTGCAATCGTCATCGGACTCGCGGCGGTCATCATCGGCGAGGTTGTCTTCGGCAAGCTGCTCCACAACTTTGCGCTCAAGCTGCTCTGCTGCGTTTTCGGCGCGATCATCTATTACATCGTCATTCAGATCGTCCTCCGGCTCGGTCTCAACACGAACGACCTCAAGCTGCTGACGGCACTCATAGTCGCCCTGTTCCTCGCAATACCCTACTGGAAGGATAAGCTGTTGACCGGTCACCGCAAAAGCGCGGCTGTTGGAAAGGGGAATTAAGATGCTAGAACTCAAACATATCAGCAAGACCTTCTACCCCGGTACGGTGAACGCCAAGACCGCGCTCTTCGACCTCAACCTCACGCTCGAGGACGGCGACTTTGTCACGGTCATCGGCGGAAACGGCGCGGGCAAGAGCACGATGCTCAACGCCATCGCCGGCGCCTTCCCCGTGGACTCCGGCAGCATCACGATAGACGGAAAGAATATCACCAGTCTGCCTGAGCACAAGCGCGCCGCCTTCATAGGCCGCGTGTTCCAGGACCCGATGATGGGTACGGCCCCCACCATGGGCATAGAGGAGAACCTGGCCCTCGCCGCCCGGCGCGGCAAGCGCAGGACGCTCCGCTGGGGCATAAAAAAGGTCGAGCGCGAGGACTACCGGGAGCTGCTGCGGACCCTGGACCTGGGCCTTGAGGACCGGCTCTCCGCAAAGGCCGGCCTGCTCTCCGGCGGTCAGCGTCAGGCGCTCACTCTGCTCATGGCCGCGCTAGTCCAGCCCAAGCTGCTCCTTCTTGACGAGCACACCGCCGCGCTGGATCCCAAAACCGCCGCCAAGGTGCTTGAACTCTCGGAGCAGATAGTCACTGAAAATCACCTCACCACCCTCATGGTCACGCACAATATGCGCGACGCGATAAACCTCGGCAACAGGCTCATCATGATGAGCGAAGGCCGCGTCGTGCTGGACATCAGGGGCGCTGAGAAAAAACGCCTCACCGTCGAGGATCTTCTGGAGCGCTTCACCGCAGCCTCCGGCAAGGAATTCTCGAACGACCGCGTCCTACTCGGCGCGTGATTGAATACGAAAACGGCCACCGCCTGTTGGCGGTGGCCGTTTTTTAATACTTTATGACGAAATATATCACATATACCCAGCTCAGAAGACCGTGAAGTATCGCCCAGCCGACGGAGTGCCACGTTGTATAGCTTATCACCATCGCCAGCGCGCTCCCGAAGGAGATGCCCGTCTTTACCGTTTTGTTCACTATCGTCTGTCTGTTCTCGTTCATATATGCTCCCTCCTTTAATGTATCTCTCCCGAGTCCAAGGCGAGCTCACGGTCTCCGCTGCGGACCAGGAGACGGAAATCCTTGTCAAGCCCGGTCACGAGCGCTCGCGCGCCTCCGGGCAGCGTTACCTCCCTGCCCAGGAGCGTCATGCGCCGTGCGTATTCTGCGTGGAAGTCTTGGGCGGGCATGGCCTTGTAGAGCGCTATGAGCCGGTCTATGGTCTCCACGGCCAGTCTTGCGGCGGCGTCCTCCGGTGCGGCGCAGGGAAACACGGAGCCTGCCGTGGAGGCGATCTCGGGCGGATATCCGCCCGGAGGCGGCGTCACGTTTATTCCTATGCCGGGTATGACCCAGGCCAGACCGCCCCTGCCGTCCGGCGCGGCCTCAGTGAGTATGCCGCAGACTTTCCGGCCGCGCAGGAACACGTCGTTCACCCACTTGATGCCCGCCGTCTCGCCGGACACGTTCTCTATCGCCTCCGCCGCAGCCACAGCGCAGGCAGGAGTTACGAGCTTTGCCGCCGCCTCCGCCGGAATGCGGGGCCGCAACAGCAGCGAGAAGTACACGCCGCAGCCCGCGGGCGAGAAGAATTTGTGCTCACCCCTGCCCCGGCCCGCCGTCTGCGCTCCCGCTATGACCGCTGTATATTCCTCAGCGCCCTCCCTCGCAAGCCCGGCCAAAACCGTGTTTGTGGAATCCACGCTGTCAAAAACCAGCGCTCGGAAAACACTGCCCCGCTCCGACATGTATGACCTTATCTGCCGTTCCAGCATTTTTTCACCTCAAAACAAAAACTCCGCCAGTTCCCTGACGGAGTTTGGAGCTGGCAATGTGACTCGAACACACGACCTGCTGATTACGAATCAGCTGCTCTACCGACTGAGCTATGCCAGCACGCTTACGCGCTTTAGGATTCTAGCACATCCGTAATTCAAAGTCAAGCCTGTTTAAAGCTATTTTTTGAATACTCAGAGTATAATTGAATCAAAAGTTGTGTCCATTCCGCGACAAGTTGCGTCATATCTCGCTGTCAAGTGACAATAATGCCCGAGTTTCGCATATGATTTTTGGCCATTTAGCTTCTTGACTTTTCAGTTTTCAACATTGCTGGAGCGTTGACGACAGTTGATTTTAGTTTACATAATGTCGTTCGTGAAAAATATTGCTAGATGTTATAAACATTCTCCACAGGTTTTTCAACAGTCATTTTCCCTGTAATGGCGCGGATTTGGGGGTTTGTTTACAGTTTATTCAAAAACCGCAAACGAAGTATGCTCGTTTGATTTCGGCGTATTATCATTTACATAACGAACGCCCCCGACCGTTTTCGCTCCGGCCAGGGGCGTTCATGAAGGAATTCGTTCATTTTAGCGTGCGGCGCTTTGCTTATCGCATTGCGCCAAGGTCTTTCATGGATATGTACTCCGGACCGCTGACTATTATGTGGTCAGTCAGGTTTATGCCCACTATCTCCAGCGCCTTGCGGATCTCCCTTGTCTGCTCCTCGTCCTCATAGGACGGGATGAGCAAACTGCCGATGTGATTATGCGCGAGGATAACGTTCTTTGCGTTGTTGTTCAGCGCGATCTCCACGATGCGGCGCACGCTGATCGGTGTGGAATCGACCACACCGCGGCTCAGCTCTCTGCAGCAGATGAAGCGATGCAGGTTGTCCGTGCAGACCATATAGGCCACTTCGACCTTTTCATACATGAACAGCGGCACAAAATATTTACCCGCTGCCGTCGAGCTGTTGAAAGTGGACGCGCTATCCGGTATCAGCATGTATCGACGGCTCATCTCCGGTATTAACCGCAGAAAGACGGCCGTTTCCTTACCCACGCCCTCCACGGATTCCAGCTCCTCCAAGGGTGCGTCCAGCATCTTGTCCAAGGTCTCAAAGCGCTTTAAAAGCCTTTGAGCAATCACCTTTGTATCACATCTGGCCCTGACGTAGAACAGCAGCAGCTCGATTGCCTCAACATCTGAGAAGTTGTTCAGGCCATACTTTTCGAACCGCGTTTTCAGGCGTTTTCTGTGTCCATCGTTGGCGCCGGCCATCTTTACAACTCCTTTGTAGCGTAGGCGTTCAGGTCGCTCCCCGCCGTGCTCCCGGCCTTGTATTCATAATAGGCCTGAGCGCCGATCATTGCGGCGTTGTCGCCGCAGAGCTTCAGCGGCGGTATATACAGCGTGACGCCCTCGCGCTCCGCCGCGGCGGCAAAGTCCCGCCTGATCCTCGAATTTGCCGCAACCCCGCCCGCGACCACGACCGTCTTATAGCCCAGCTCGCGTGCGGCCTGCATGGTCCGCGGGACCAGGCTGTCGCTCACGGCCTTGCAGAAGGAGGCCGCAAGGCCCTCCCTGTCCAGACTCTCGCCGCGCTGCTCCGCGCCGTGGACGAGGTTGATGACCGCCGTCTTGAGCCCGGAAAAGCTCATGTCGTAGGGGCTGCCGTCTATGTGAGACTGCGGCATGGTATAGCGCGTGTCGTCACCCTTCTGCGAGAGCTCGTCCAGCGGCTTGCCCCCGGGATAGGGCAGGCCCAGCACCCTGGCGGTCTTGTCAAAGCACTCCCCCGCCGCGTCGTCCCGCGTCGAGCCGAGGATGCGGATATCCGTATAGTCCCGCACGTCGGCTATGAGCGTGTTGCCGCCGGAGATCGCCAGGCACAGGAACGGCGGCTCCAGCTCCGGGAACGCCAGGTAGTTCGCGGCGATATGCCCGCGTATGTGGTGCACCGGTATGAGCGGCACGCCCAGCGCCATGGCCGCGGCCTTGGCGAAGTTCACGCCCACCAGCAGCGCGCCTATGAGTCCGGGCGCGTAGGTGACGGCCACGGCGTCTATGTCCTTCCGCTCCAGGCCCGCCACTTGCAGGGCGCGCTCGGCGAGAAGAGAGATGACCTCGACATGGCTGCGCGAGGCTATCTCCGGCACGACCCCGCCGTAAACGGCGTGCAGGTCTGCCTGGGAAAAAACCTGGTCCGTGACCAGTTCTCTCCCGTCCCGGACGAGCGCAACGGCAGTTTCGTCGCAGGAGGATTCAACTGCGAGTATCAGCATTGCGGTCACTTCCTTATGTTGAGATTCATTATTATAGCGTCCTCGGCCGGCTTTTCATAGTATCCCGGCCTTACGCCCACGCTCACGAAGCCCTTGCCTGCGTACAGGCTTATCGCGGCCTCGTTCGAAGCCCGGACCTCGAGGCTCAGAAAAGAGAGCGCCAGTTCCCGCGCACGGCGTATCATCTCGTCTATGAGCGCCGAGGCGACGCCGCGGCGGCGGAACTCCGGCGCCGTGCAGACGTTGGAGACGTAGCCCTCGTCCAGGACGTACTGCAGGCCCATATAGCCCGCCAGCGCGCCGTCCAGCTCCGCGGCAAGCATCACTTTGCCGCCGCCCGTGAGCTGGGAGGAGACGATCTCCTCCGTCCAGGGCAAAGAGAAGCACTCGCGCTCCAGCGCGGCTATGCCCGGCACGTCCGCGGCTGCGGCGTCACGTATCGTCGTCATCGCCAGTGTCTCCCATCAGCTCGTCCATGAGAAAACGGACTTCCTCGGCTATTCGCTCGGCCAGGCGGTTCCACGCGCCCTGGGTCTCGAACTTCGGGACCCTTATGTCGGACTCGCCCAGGCAGATGATGCGCTCGTCGAATTCCGGCCAGCGCTCCGCCAGGCTGTCCCCCTGCTCCTCGGTCATGCAGAGGGCGACATCGTAGCTCTCGAGCAGGTGCCTGTCCACCGCGCGGGGACGCAGCTGCGAGATATCCACGCCGTACTGGGCGGCGGCCTTGACCGCCTTGGGGTTCATGTGCTCCGCGGCCTTTTCAGCCGCGCCAGCATAGGTCGAGCTGAGGTCCGGGCAGCCGGCGTCCAGGGCCGCGTGGCCGAACATCGTGCTCGCCATCGGCGCCAGGCCGGAGCCGTCCGCGTCCACAAAGAGGATACTGCTGGCCTCCAGCGGCTCGTCCTCCAGGCCCGAGAGCAGCTTCGCCACGTGTTCGGCGTCCCACTTTTCCAGGCTCCTGTCGTAGGCCAGGTTTTCTATGTGGTGCGTCAGCTCGTGCTTGAGCGTCCGAGTCAGCTCGCGCTTCCAGCGCTCCGGCGGCGCGTTGTGGAAACGCTCCTTGAACGAGCCGTAGTATATCTCGACGTGCCGCCCCATCTGGTCCACAAAGTACATGCCCATTACTAGCAGCCCGTGCTCGTCCGTCCGGCGCGCGGGGATGAGGTTCACGCCGCCGTTCAGCTTGTCGAATATCTCCTGCGGGAGGGCGTCCACGGCCTCGTCCAGCATGGATGCGGCTTCTTCGAATGTTACCATATCAATGTGCCTCCGACCACGAATGTCCGCTGTGCGCCTCCGCAGTCAGCGGGACGGAAAGCTGCACGGCACGCTCCATCTCCTCCTCAAGCAGGGCGGCGACGCGCTCCGCCTCCCGCTCCGGACACTCCGCGATGAGCTCGTCATGCACTTGCAGGATGAGCCGGGCCTCCAGGCCCTCCGTGCGCAGCCTGCGCCGGACGTTCACCATCGCCAGCTTTATGATGTCCGCCGCGGTCCCCTGGATTGGCATGTTCCGCGCGACGCGCTCGCCGAAGCTGCGCGTATTGAAATTAGAGGCCTTGAGCTCCGGGACGGGCCTGCGCCTGCCGAACAGGGTCTCGACGTAGCCGCGCTCCTTCGCCTCTTTTATGACCCTGTCCATATACTCGCGCACGCCGTGGTACTTTTCCAGGTACGCCTCGATATAGGCTCTGGCCTCGGCTGGGCTCACGCGGATGTCCTGGGCCAGCGAAAAGGCCGAGATGCCGTAGACTATGCCGAAGTTCACCGCCTTGGCGCTGCTGCGCATCTGGGGAGTGACCTCGCCCAACGGCACGCCGAAAACCTGCGAGGCCGTGACGGCGTGGATGTCCTCCCCGCTTTTGAACGCCGCCTGCATCGTCTCGTCGCCGGAGATGTGCGCCAGCAGGCGCAGTTCTATCTGGCTGTAGTCCGCGTCCACGAGGATGCTGCCCGGACCCGCCACGAACATGCGCCGTATCTGGGCGCCCAGTTCCTTGCGCACGGGGATGTTCTGCAGGTTCGGCTCCGTGCTTGAGAGGCGGCCCGTGGCCGTCACCGTCATCTTAAAGTTCGTATGGATGCGCCCGTCCGAGGATATGACCTTGAGCAGCCCGTCCGCATAGGTGCTCTTGAGCTTCATCAGCATCCTGTAGTCGAGTATCTCGCCTATTATGGCGTGCTTGCCGACGAGCTTTTCCAGGATCTCTGCGTTCGTGCTCCAGCCGGTCTTGGTCTTTTTTCCGGCGGGCAGCATCAGCTCCTCGAAGAGCACCTCCCCGAGCTGCTTGGGCGAGTTGATGTTGAACTCGTGTCCCGCCAGGTCCCAGATGCTCTTTTGCAGTCTTTCAATGCTCTCCGTCAGGCTGGAGCCGAAGTCCGAAAGCGCGCTCCTGTCTACGAGGAAGCCCGCGCGCTCCATCTCCGCCAGGACCTCGCAGAGCGGCAATTCGATCTCGAAATACAGCTTTTCCGCCCCGGCCTCTGCGAGCTTCCGGCTCAGGACCGGCATGAGCTCCAGCGCCGCCTGCGCCTCCGGCAGTTCCCCGCCGAGGTGCCGCCGCGCCAGCTTGCCCAGCTCGTAGGAGCTCTCCGTCGGGTCAAGCACATAGCCCGCGAGCGCCGTATCAAAAACGAAGCCCTCCGTACTCAGGCCCTCCGCCAGAGCAAGACCCATAAGGTCCTTCACGTTCTGCGCGGACTTTTTGACCTCATCAGAAAACAGCAGACGCAGCAGGCGGTTGTAGTCCTCACCCAGCTCCGCCCAGCGCAGCTCGAACACCGCCTTGCCGTCGCATATGCTCAGGCTGTCCAGGTCCCCGGCCGGGCAGGCCAGGCCGATGGTCTCAGCGGCGCGCAGGCGCTCCTCGGCCTCGGCCGCGCTTATGCCCTCCAGCTCGGGCAGGGCCCTGCTCTGCTCCTCAGCCGCGGCCTCCGGAGCCGGTTCCAGACCCCATTTTTCTATGAACTTGCGGAAGCCCAGCCTGTTCAGGACCCCGTAGAGCTCCGGACCGAAGTCCGGCTTCCAGGCCGCGTCCTCCGGGCTGAGCTCCACCGGCGCTTCGCGGCTGATGGTGGCGAGGGTGTAGGACATCTTCGCGCTCTCGCGGCCCGCTTCCAGCTTTTTGCGGACGCCGTCCTTGATATCCAGCGTGTCCAGGCGCTCGTAGATTTCCGCCACGCCGCCGAAACGGCGCACCAGGTCCAGAGCGGTCTTTTCGCCTATGCCGGGGACGCCAGGGATGTTGTCCGACGCGTCGCCCATCAGCGCCTTGAGGTCCACCATCAGCTTCGGGCCAAAGCCGTACTCCTCCTCGAACCTCGCGCGGTCGTAGAGTATCGTCTCCGTCTGACCCATGCGGCTCTTTACGTGCAGCACGCTGGTCGTGTCGGATATGAGCTGGAAGCTGTCCTTGTCGCCCGTCACGATCTCGCAGGCCCAGCCCGCGGCCTCGCAGCGCGCGGAGACGGCGCCCAGGATGTCGTCCGCCTCCCAGCCCGCGGCCTCCAGACGGCGGATGTGCATGGCGTCCAGCGTCTCCTTCAAAAGCGGCAGCTGCACCGCCAGCTCCTCCGGCATCGGCTTGCGCTGCGCCTTGTATCCCTCGTACATCTCGTGCCGGAAGGTTGGCGCGGGCAGGTCAAAGGCCACGCAGAGCGAATCCGGCGTCTCGCTGTCCAGCAGCTTCTGCAAAATGGCAAGAAAGCCGTAGACCGCGTTCGTCGGCGTCCCGTCCGGCGCATTGAGCGGCCGGACTCCGTAAAAGGCGCGGTTCACGACACTGTTGCCGTCGAGTATCATCAGTTTATTCATTGTTCGGCATCT
The DNA here is from genome assembly GCA_004553625.1 of Clostridiales bacterium. GTDB lineage: Bacteria > Bacillota > Clostridia > Oscillospirales > Oscillospiraceae > Scatomorpha > Scatomorpha merdavium. Next base: position 120,071 of record SFKX01000007.1, read on the forward strand.
CCAGGGTCCCAAAAATACGCTCGCAGTCCTCGAGCGCCTGCTGCAGCGTTGAATACATGTACGGCGTTATCACCCCGCCGCGGTCGTCGCCCGCCTCGTAGTCCGCGATGGCGGAGCGTATGTCCCAGAGCCTCCGGCCCCAGCCCGCAGTCTGCTTAGACATTCCGAAGTCCGAGATGTTCAGCATTATCATCGGGACGTACTCGCAGGAGCTTATCACAGTCTCGCCGGTGTAGGGGTCCTTCGTCAGCTCGAGCTCGACCATCGCCGTGAGGTTTGTATAAGTCCGGGTCTGGCAGGAAAGCAGGTTCCCCAGGCAGTAGCACACAAAGCCCGTGCGCGTCGTGCCGTTCTCGTCCGTCACCGTGCGCAGCTCCATCGGCTCCGGGACGTGCGGGTGGCCGCCTATGACCAGGTCCGCGCCCTCTGCGAAGAAGTAGTCCGCCAGCTCCGTCTGGTATTGCGTCGCGCCGGTGACGTACTCCCCGCCCCAGTGGACGCTGACGGCTATGATATCCGTCCCCAGCGCCCGGGCCGCGGCCATGTCCGCGGCCAGCATATCGTAGTCCACCTTGGAGCAGTAGGTCATGTAGTCCGTCGTATAGACGTTCAGGCCGAACTCCACGCCGTCCACGGGTATGCCGTTCGTGCCGTAGGTGTAGTTCAGGAAGGCGATGCTGATGCCGTTTATCTCCTTGACGAGGATGCCGTTGTTGTCGTCCCGTTCCTCCTGCGTCCGGTAGGCGCCGACGTGGTCCAGCCCTGCCTCGTCCAGGACGTCCAGGGTGCGGATGATGCCCTCGTGCCAGTTGTCCATGGCGTGGTTGCTGGCCATATTCACGAGGTCGAAACCGACCTCCTTGAGCGAATAGGCCAGGTCGTCCGGAACGTGGAACAGCGGATATCCCGTCCACTTCCCGTCTCCGGAGAAGGCGCCCTCAAAGCAGCAGAGCGCATAGTCCGCGTCCGCCACGTAGTGCGCCACGTCCTCGAAGATTGGGACGTAGTCGTAGCTGCCGTCCTCTTGCAGCGCCTCGTCGTGCAGCGGCGTGTGCATGACGAGGTCCCCGGCAAGCGTGAGCTTCACGACGCTGGGCGTCGGTTCAGGCGTGGGTTCGGGCGTAGGTTCCGGCGTCGGCTCCGGGCTGGGCGTGGGCGCCTGTACGCCGGATTCCGGCGTCGGCAGCGTCACTTCCGGCTCTCCGGCCGCGCCGCAGGCGGCAAGGCCCAGCATCAGCGCGGCGCAGAGCAGCAGTGCGGCTGTGCGTTTCATCATTTTTCACCCCTCAGCTTTATGAGCTGGTCGCGCAGTATTGCGGCGTACTCGAATTCGAGCATCTTCGCCGCCTCGCGCATCTTCTTCTCGAGCTTTTCTATCTCGGCTCTGCGCTCCGACTCGGTCATCTTGATGCCGTCGCGGCGGCGTCCGGCCTTGCCCGCGTCCGTGGAGATCTCGATGACGTCGCGCACGCTTTTTATTATTGTCTGCGGAACTATGCCGTGGGCCTTGTTGTAGGCGTCCTGCTTTTTGCGGCGGCGCTCAGTCTCCGTGATGGCCGCGCGCATTGAGGGCGTAACCGTATCCGCGTACATGATGACCAGGCCCTCCGCGTTTCGCGCAGCTCGGCCGATGGTCTGGATAAGGCTCGTCTCGCTGCGGAGGAAGCCCTCCTTGTCCGCGTCCAGGATGGCGACGAGCGACACCTCCGGCAGGTCCAGGCCCTCGCGCAGGAGGTTTATGCCCACCAGAACGTCGAATTCGCCGAGGCGCAGGTCGCGGATTATCTCCATGCGCTCGATGGCGCCGATATCGTGGTGCATGTAGCGGCACTTTATCCCCGCGTTCGTCAGGTAGGCGGAGAGGTCCTCGGCCATCTTCTTGGTCAGCGTGGTGACCAGAGTGCGCTGGCCCTTTTCTATCCTCGCCTTGACCTCGTCCATGAGGTCGTCTATCTGGCCCTCCACCGGGCGGACGGAGATCTCCGGGTCCAAGAGGCCCGTGGGGCGTATAATCTGCTCCGCTATCTGCCCGGAGCGCTCGCGCTCATACTCGCCCGGCGTGGCGGAGACGTACACCGCCTGGCCGATGCGCTGCTGGAACTCCTCGAACTTGAGCGGGCGGTTGTCGAAGGCCGAGGGCAGGCGGAAGCCGTAGTTCACCAGGGTCTCTTTCCGCGCCCTGTCGCCGCGGTACATCGCCCGCACCTGCGGCAGTGTGACGTGGGACTCGTCCACAAAGAGCACGAAGTCCTTCGGGAAATAGTCCAAAAGCGTCATCGGCGCGCTGCCCGGCTCCCGGCCGGAGATGATACGGCTGTAGTTCTCGATACCCGTGCAGTAGCCCAGTTCCTGTATCATCTCGATGTCGAAGCTCGTGCGCTGCTCTATCCGCTGCGCCTCCAGGTATTTGTCCTGAGACTTGAAAAACGCCACGCGCTCGTCGCACTCGCGGCGTATCTCCTTCACCGCCGCCGCCATCTTTTCCTTCGTCGTTACGTAGTGGCTGGCGGGGTATATGGCTACGTGGTTCAGTATCCTCGTCGGCGTCCCGGTGACCGGGTTTATCTCGGAGATGCGGTCTATCTCGTCCCCGAAGAACTCTATCCGTATCGCCTTGTCGTAGGCATAGACCGGGAACACCTCGACGGTGTCGCCGCGGACCCGGAACATGTTGCGGTCAAAGGCGATGTCGTTTCGCTCGTAGCGGATTTCGATGAGCTTTTTCAAAAGCTCGTCCCGCTCCTTCTGCTGGCCGGGGCGGAGCGATATGACCATGTTGGCGTAGTCGATCGGGTCGCCCAGGCCGTAGATGCATGACACGGACGAGACCACCACCACGTCCCGCCGCTCCGACAGGCTGGAGGTCGCGGAGTGGCGCAGGCGCTCTATCTCGTCGTTTATAGAGCTGTCCTTTTCGATATAGGTGTCCGTCGTGGGGATGTATGCCTCGGGCTGGTAGTAGTCGTAGTACGAGACGAAATACTCCACGGCGTTCTCCGGGAAGAACTCGCGGAACTCCGAGCAGAGCTGGGCGGCCAGGGTCTTGTTGTGCGCGAGCACCAGCGTCGGGCGCTGGATGCGCTCTATGACCTTGGCCATCGTATAGGTCTTGCCGGAACCCGTGACGCCGAGCAGGGTCTGCTCAGCTATCCCGCGCTCCAGGCCAGATGCCAGCGCGTCTATGGCCTCCGGCTGGTCCCCAGACGGAACATAGCTGCTGACTACGTGAAAATCCGGCATGATTTCTCCTTTAATATACACTGATTTTACAAGCAATTTTACCACACCGTTACAGTCTTGAAAAGCCCCCGCATTCATGTTTTGCCGCGCCCCGGGCGTTGCCTTGGCAGGTCGAGTCTTGGCCCTTGACGCAGGAGAGTATTGGTTATAAAATAATATGGTATATCGCAGTTTACCATATAGGAGGAGCTATCCTTGAAAAACAAAAAACCCAGGGCTTACATCCCAATATACGCCTTTGCAGTGGCGTGGATCGTCTGTGCCTTTTTCATACCCATGTATACACTGGCGGGACTCGCGGGCAGTGCCGCAGTCTCCGCCGCAGCAGCGGTAGTCGCCTACTATACCGCCGGCTTCATTCTCTCTAAAAGGCCCGCCAAGGCCGAGCCGGAGCCGGAACCCGTCAAGAAAGAAGAGCCCGCCCTTAGCCCGGAGGTCCAGGCCATAATAGACGACGGCAAGCGCGCAATGAAGGAAATGGGCAGGCTCTACTCCTCCATCAAGAATAACGACGTCAGAAAACGCATAAACGAACTCATGCGCGTCTCGGATAAGATCGTCCAGGACGCCGTGGACGACCCCTCGGACGTGCCGCAGATACGCAAGTTCCTCGACTACTACCTGCCCACAACGATAAAACTGCTCAACGCCTACGACCGCATGAGCGACCAGGGCATCGAGGGCTCGAACCTGTCGAAGTCCATGTCCAGTATCGAGGACATGCTCGACACGGCGATAGACGCCTTCAAAAAGCAGCTTGATTCGCTCTTTGCCAACCAGGCGCTGGATATCGAGACGGATATCAGCGTCATGAACCAGATGCTGGCCCGCGAGGGCCTTTCGGACGACGATGCGGACACCATCATAAAGGCCGCGCGCTCCGGCAAGACGGAATAAGAAAGGACAGTTAAGATGGACGAAAACAAGGAATTCATCCCCTCCCTGACGCTCGACCCGAACGCGGCCTCCGCCGCCTCCGCCGTGCAGCTGCCGGAGGAGCCGGCCGCCCCGGTGCTGGAGGAGAAAAAGGAAGTCCCCGTTGAAAAGCTCGAACTTGAACGCCTCTCCCCCGCAGAGCAGGCCGCGGTGAAGGAATTTGCAAAGCAGATAGACGTCACGAACTCCGAGCAGGTCCTCAACTACGGCTCCGCCGCTCAGAAGAACATTGCGGACTTCTCCGACGCCGCGCTCAGCAAGGTCCGCACCAAGGACCTCGGCGAGGTGGGCGAGGAGCTCTCGGACCTGGTCGTCCAGCTCCAGGGCATGAACTTCGACGAGGAGGAGAAAAAAGGCTTCCTGGGCTTCTTCAAAAAGCAGCGTCAGAGCATCGCCGCGCTCAAGGCCCAGTACGACAAGGCCGAAGTCAACGTGGACAAGATCGCCGACCAGCTTCAAAAGCACGAGCTCACGCTCATGAAGGACATCGCCATGATGGACAAGATGTACGAGATGAATCAGCAGTACCACAAGGAGCTGACCATGTACATCATCGCCGGCAAACTCCGCTGCAAGGAGCTGCGCGAGACCGAGCTGCCCCGGCTCCAGCAGGTCGCAAAGGAGTCCGGCAAGACCGAGGACGCGCAGGCCGCGAACGACTACGCCAACATGCTCGGCCGGTTCGAGAAAAAGCTGCACGACCTGGAGCTTACGCGCATGGTGTCGGTCCAGATGTCCCCGCAGATACGCATGATACAGAATAACGATTCCGTCATGGCGGAGAAGATACGCTCCTCCATTGTGAACACCATCCCGCTCTGGAAGAGCCAGATGACCCTTGCGCTCACGCTGCACCACTCCCAGCAGGCCATGGAGGCCCAGCGCGAGGTGAACGACATGACGAACCGCCTCCTCCAGGCCAACGCCGAAAAGCTGCACCAGGGCAGCGTGGAGATAGCCAAGGAGTCCGAGCGCGGCATCGTCGATATCGAGACTCTGCAAAAGACCAACCAGGAGCTCATCAGCACGCTCGAGGAGGTCCGCCAGATCCAGGCCGAGGGCGCGAAAAAGCGCGCAGAGGCCGAGGTAGAGCTGGGCCGCATTGAGGGCGAGCTGAAGCAAAAGCTGCTTGAATTGAGGGGATGAAATGTACAAGAGATCGCTCAAACATCCAATAACCGCGCTGCTGGTTGCAATAATCACCTGCGGCTTTGCGCTGGTGCTCAACACGCAGATGAAGCTCGGCGAGGCGGTGCAGGCGGTCGAGGACGGTTTCTTCACCTCCACCCCCGGCGCGCGGAGCATCTACTCCCGCTTGCAGGAGAAGCTTGACGCCTCGAACGGGCTTTGGACCATCCTCGAGGGCGTGGACGCAGACGCGGCAGATGACCTTTCCGTCAGCCGCAGCTCCCTCCTCAGCGCTTACGAGAGCCGGGATATCGCTGCCATGTACGACGCCAACGCCGAGCTCGACAAGGCCTTCGCCGAGGCCGAGTCCGCCCTGGACGGCGCGGAGCTCAGCGAGGGCGAGCAGAAGAGCCTTGAAAGCTACGTCAGCACCTATGAGGGCGCATCCAAAATGATAGAGCAGAACAGCTACAACAGCAGTGTACTGGAATTCATGCGCTCCGTTTTCAACAAGTTCCCCGCCTCGCGGCTGGCCGCCTTTGCCGGAGTTGAACCGCCGGTGAGTTTTGAATAAATGGGAGTATGCCTTTGATGAAACGTTTTTTTGCACTTTTATTGGTCCTGCTGCTCTTGCCCGCCCTGGCGCTGGGCGCGCTTGCCGCGGACGTTCCCGAGCCGAGCGAGGACTTCTATGTCTACGACGGCGCGGGTACGCTGAGCCAGAGCACCAAGGACCTCATAATAAACGCCAGCGGCCCGCTCGAGAAATATTGCAGCGGCGCGCAGATAGTGGTCGTCACGATAGACTACCTGCCCTCGGGCTATGACTCGGAGCAGTACGCCAACTTGCTCTTTAACGAGTGGGGCGTAGGCAGCTCGCAGCTCAACAACGGGCTGCTGCTCCTGCACGTTGTCATGGAGGACCGCGGCTGGCTGGCCGTCGGCGCGGGACTCACGACACAGTTCAGTACGGGCTATGTGAACTCGCTCATGGACGAGTATTTCTGGCCCTACTCTGACAGCGGCGAGTATGACAAGGCGGTCGCCACGCTGTTCCCCCACCTCATAGACGAGTTCGCTCGCATATACAACACAGACCAGCTCTATGGAGGCACCGGCGGCGCAACCGGTGGGAACCAGGGCGGCGGATACTACGACGACGGGTATTATGACGGCGGATACTATGACGACGGCTGGAGTTTTGGCTCCGTCATGGCGCTGCTCTTTATCATCTTCATCTTTGTTCTGCTGATGGCCAACAGCTTTGGCCGCAGGCGTTACTACAGGAGCTACGGCGTGTGGCCCACGTTCTTTTTCTGCGGCGGACCGGGGCCGAGAGGTCCCAGAGGTCCCAGAGGCCCGCGTCCCCCGCACGGCCCAGGCCCCGGCGGCGGAGGTTTCCGCGGCGGCGGCTTCGGCGGCGGAGGGTTCTCCGGCGGCGGCTTCGGCGGCGGTGGCTTCGGCGGAGGCGGCTTCTCCGGCGGCGGTGGCGGCGGAAGAAGATAAGCATAACGGCAAATCAAAACCCGGGAGGGCCTGAGCCCTCCCGGGTCTGTTCTTTTTTATCTTGCGCTTACGCCACAGTCAGGTAGCGGACGAAGAACGTCGCAGCCTGCGCGCGCGTCGTATCCGCCTTCGGGGCCAGCGCCATGTTCTCGTCGCCCTCGATTATGCCGTTCTGCACCGCCCACAGCATAGCCTGGTTCGCCCACTCGCTGATGTCGCCTGTG
>SFKX01000032.1 GCA_004553625.1 Clostridiales bacterium
CGCATCAATCATCGCTCTGAGTTTCGCAGGCATTTTCTATGCCCAGATGAAAAAACAGGATGAAGGAACTCCTACAATGCGTCAGATAGCGCAATTCGTGCGCGAAGGCGCGATGGCCTATCTCAAACAGCAGTACAAGATCGTAAGCATTGTCTTCGTGGTGCTTGCTGTGCTCTTCGCAGTGCTTGCCTATGTTTTCCATGTCCAGAACAGCTGGGTTCCATTTGCCTTCCTTACCGGAGGATTCTTCTCCGGGCTGGCCGGTTTCATAGGAATGAAGACCGCCACCTTCGCCTCCGGCAGGACAGCTGCCGCCGCGCGCAAGTCCCTCAACTCCGGCCTTAAGGTCGCTTTCCGTTCCGGTGCCGTAATGGGTCTCACCGTCGTGGGCCTTGGCCTGCTTGACATTGCGCTCTGGTACATTATTCTCAATCATTTTGTCGTAGAAGCCTCTGAAGCCCAGAAGCTCGTGGTCATCACTACCACCATGCTCACCTTCGGCATGGGTGCATCCACCCAGGCTCTCTTCGCCCGCGTGGGCGGCGGAATCTACACCAAGGCGGCCGACGTGGGTGCCGACCTCGTGGGAAAGGTCGAGACGGATCTCCCTGAGGACGACCCTCGCAATCCGGCCACCATCGCCGACAACGTGGGTGACAACGTGGGTGACGTCGCAGGAATGGGTGCCGACCTCTATGAATCCTATTGCGGTTCCATACTTTCGACTATGGCCCTCGGCGCCTCCGCTTTCTTTGCCCTCGGTCCGGAAATGCAGCTCCGCGCCATCGCGGCCCCTATGCTCATCGCGGCAATAGGCGTCGTCCTTTCTGTGCTGAGCATCTTCACCGTACGCACACGCGAGGGTGCCGGAATGGCCCAGCTGCTCAAGTCTATGAGCGTGGGCACCAACCTCGCCGCCGTGCTCAGCGCTGCCGCCAGCTTCGGAGTGCTCGCCCTCGTCTTCGGCACCGAAACCGCCGACTGGTGGCACTTCTCACTCTCCGTGGTGTCCGGACTGCTCGCTGGGGTAGTGATAGGCAAGGGCACCGAGTACTACACCTCCCACTCCTACAAGCCGACCCAGAAGCTGGCCGAGGCCGCACAGACCGGTCCTGCAACCGTAATCATCAACGGTGTAGGTCTCGGAATGCTCTCCACAGCCCTGCCTGTCATAGCCATAGTCTGCGCCATAGTCCTCGCCTACCTCTGCGCCATAGGATTTGACGTGAAGGGAATGATGGACGCCGCCAATCTCTCCAAGGGACTCTACGGAGTGGCCATAGCCGCCGTCGGAATGCTCTCCACCCTCGGCATCACCCTGGCCACCGACGCCTACGGGCCTATAGCCGACAATGCCGGCGGAAACGCCCAGATGTCCGAACTCGAACCGCAGGTACGTGAGCGCACCGACGTGCTGGATGCCCTGGGCAACACCACCGCCGCCACAGGCAAGGGCTTTGCCATTGGCTCCGCAGCCCTCACCGCCCTCGCCCTGCTGGCTTCCTACATAGAAGAGATCAAGATAGCGCTGGCAAACGCCGGTGAGGTACTCAACGGCGTCGCCGGAAAGGTGGATGCCGCAATGGCCACCATCCCGGACGTGCTCTGCCACTTCAATGTCAGTCTGATGAACCCTAGCGTGCTCGCCGGCGTATTCATCGGAGCTATGATGTCCTTCCTCTTCTGCGGACTCACCATGAACGCAGTGGGACGCGCCGCAGGCAAAATGGTAATCGAAGTGCGCCGCCAGTTCCGAGAAATAAAAGGCATACTCACCGGTGAAGGCACCCCTGACTACAAGCGCTGCGTGGAAATCTCCACCAAGGCCGCACAGCAGGAGATGATATTCCCGTCCCTCATCGCCATAATAGTTCCTATCGTGACCGGCATACTCCTCGGCGTTGCAGGCGTGATGGGTCTGCTCATCGGAGGCCTCGGAGCCGGCTTCGTGCTCGCAATCTTCATGGCCAATTCCGGCGGCGCCTGGGACAACGCCAAGAAATTCGTCGAGGAAGGCAATTTCGGCGGCAAGAATTCCGACAGCCACCACGCCACCGTTGTGGGCGACACCGTCGGCGATCCTTTCAAGGACACCTCCGGCCCGTCCCTGAACATCCTCATCAAGCTTATGAGTATGGTGAGCATAGTAATGGCTGGAGTGACCGTCGCCTGGCACATACTTTAATGGAAGAAAAGAAGAACATACTTACAGTCGAGGCTCCCTTCGGGGAGTCTCGGATTTTATTGCACAGCTGCTGTGCCCCCTGCTCATCCGCAATAGTCGAATGTCTGCTGCACAGCGGCATAACCCCAGTCATATATTACTTCAATCCGAATATATATCCTGAAGAGGAATATATGCACCGCAAAGAGGAGTGCAGCCGTTTCGCCGCCGCAAAGGGACTCGAAATCGTCGATGCCGACTACGACCACAGCGCCTGGCTGGAGGGAGTGCGGGGCCTGGAAGGGGAGCCTGAGAGGGGAGCCCGCTGCCTGCAGTGCTTCCGCTACCGTCTGCTGAGCGCCGCCCGCTACGCCCGGGACCACGGCATACGCGTCGTCACCACCACCCTCGCCTCCTCCCGCTGGAAGAGCCTGGAACAGATAAACGCGGCAGGGGAGTGGGCCTGCAGGACCGCAGCGGCCGAAACGGAGGCAGCGACGGCGCCGGTCTGGTGGGACCGCAATTGGCGCAAGGACGGTCTGCAGCAGCGGCGTCAGGAACTCCTGAAGGAATATGAATTCTACAATCAGCTCTACTGCGGCTGCGAATTCTCCATACGCTGAGCGTCTTTTCTGCAGCTGCAAAGCTCCGTAAGAGGAAATAATGCTATTTTTGCAACTATGGACGAGCAAAGAGGCATATCTTCCGAGAGCAGGAGAATAGCGCGGAACACCGTCCTGCTCTACGGCAGGATGTTTCTGCTGCTGCTCATAGGCCTCTTCACCTCCAGGGTGGTGCTCAGGGAGCTGGGCGTCGAGGACTACGGAGTCTATAATGCCGTGGGAGGTCTCGTGACCCTGTTCACCCTCGTGAGCGCCTCCGTCACCCAGGCCATAGTGCGCTATATAAGTTACTCTCTCGGGCAGGGAGATGCGGAGAAACTGCGCCGTGTCTTCTCCACCAGTGTCATCATCCAATGCATTTTCGCCCTGGTGGTGGTCCTGCTGGTCGAAAGTCTGGGCCTATGGTTCCTGCACAGCCGGATGAACATACCCGAAGGCCGCATGGATGCCGCCGGCTGGGTCCTGCAATGCTCCGCCGGGGTGCTGGTGCTCAATCTCCTCTCCATACCATACAACGCCTGCATCACGGCCCACGAGGATATGTCCGCCTACGCATGGATCAGTCTGCTTGAGGGCACGCTGAAGCTCCTTGTCGCACTGGGGCTCTACTTCTCGCCCTCGGACAAGCTCAAGACCTACGCCCTGCTGATGCTGGCGGTCGCCCTGGTCGTCAGACTGTGCTATGCCGCCTACTGCCGCCGCCATTTCGAAGAGACTCGCGGCCGTATCAGCTTCGACCGCAGCATGGTCCGCGAGATGAGCGGCTTTGCCGGGTGGAACTTCCTCGGCTCCGGGGCCTACCTGGTCAACACCCAGGGCGTAAACCTGCTCAGCAATGTCTTCTTCGGGGTGGGCGTGAATGCCGCCAGGGGAGTCGCCCTGCAGGTAGAAGGCATAGTCAAGCAGATGGTCTCCTCCCTGCTGACCGCAATCAACCCCCAGATCACCAAGTCCTGGGCGGCCGGCAACTCCCTCTACAGCTTCTCGCTCGTAATGAAGGGCTCCAAATTCAGCTTCCTGGTAATATGGCTCTTTGCCCTGCCTCTCTTTTTCGAGGCTCCCGCCGTTTTGGAGATATGGCTGGTCGATCCACCGCAGGAAGCCGCGCTGTTCGTCCGCCTCACAATGCTGGGCCTGCTCGCGGATATGCTCTGCAACCCGCTGCTCACACTTGCCCTCGCCAACGGCAAGATACGCCTCTGGTATCTCGTCACCAGCGCCATAGCCCTTCTGGCCTTCCCTCTGGTCTGGCTCGCCTTCCGTCTGGGAATGCCTGCAAGCGGGGCATATATAGTCTTCGCATTGATTTATCTCTGCGTGGACGTGGCCAAGGTCCTCCTGCTTAAACGCCTCTGCGGCTTTCCTGCGGGGGAGTTCCTGCGGCTCTGCCTCAGGATGGCGCTGTGCACTGCGCTCTCCGTCCTGCCTGTTGCGGCTCTGTGCCACCTAATCCCGGACGGCCTCCTGCGGCTTTTCATTGTGCTTGTGGCCGGCAGTCTTGCCACCGCCGCCTGTGCCTGGCTGTTCCTGCTCACTGACGGGGAGAAATCCTTCATAAAATCCAAGCTGAAATGTCACTGAAGTCAAAATGCCTGATGCTGCTTGCGTCGCCGGCGGGCCGTCTGCTGCCGGACGGGCTCTATCTCAGGGCGAAATACCGCCTCAAGATGGGGCGCCGTCTCGACCTTCGCCATCCACGCAGCTACAACGAGAAACTCCAGTGGCTCAAGCTTCACGACCGCAACCCGCTCTACCACACTCTTGTGGACAAGGCCGGAGTGAAAGCGCACGTCGCCTCCCTCATCGGAGAGGAATACACGGTGCCAACCCTGGGAGTATGGGACAGGCCCGTGGACATCGACTGGGACTCTCTTCCGCAGCGCTTCGTGCTCAAATGCACCCACGACAGCGGCAGCGCCATACTCTGCCGCGACAAGGCCGCTTTCGACATCCCGGCCGCCTGCCGTTCCCTCGCCGCCGCCCTGAAGAAGGACTTCTATCCCTTCGACCGCGAATGGGCCTACAAGGGCCTGAAGCCGCGTATCATTGCCGAGGCCTATCTGGGCGACAATGTGCCCGACTACAAATTCTTCTGCTTCGACGGCCGGCCGCGGCTTATGTTCATAGCCAGCGAAAGGGGCCGCCGCGACACCGAAACCCGCTTCGACTTCTACGATATGGAGGGCCGCCACCTCGACCTGCGCAACGGTCACCCCAACGCCGACACTCCGCCTGCCCTGCCGCAACGCTTCGAGCTGATGCAGACGCTTGCCGCCAGACTTTCCGCCGGCCTGCCGCAGGTCCGCATAGACTTCTACGAACTCGACGGAAAGGTATATTTCGGGGAATATACTTTCTACCACTGGGGAGGAATGGTGCCCTTCGAGCCCGAATCCTTCGACCTGGAGCTGGGTTCCTATGTCAAACTGGAGGGAATCAAATGAAAAAGATAGCGATATATACTTGCATAACAGGCACTTACGACAGGCTTATCCAGCCTGCTGCGCCGCCTGACGGGCTGGACTTCATCTGCTTCTGCGACCGCCCTGACAACGACCGCCCTGACCGCGGCCGCGACGGACAGTGGCAACTTCGTCCCCTGCCTGAGGAGGCCTGCGGCGACGCCCGCGAAAGGTCGCGCTATCCCAAATTCCTGCCCCACCGCCTGCTCGCGGACTACGACTTCAGCGTCTGGATGGACGCCAATGTGGGCATAGTCTCGGAGGACTTCTATGCGCTGATTTTCGACTGTATCCAGAGAGGGGAGCTCTTCGCCGCCGTCCGCCATCCGCTGCGCGACGACCTCTACGACGAGGCCCTGGCCTGCTGCGCTTCGGGACGGGCTGCCGGGGAGGACATGGAAAAGGTATGCCGCCATCTGCTCTCCCTGGGCTGGCCGCGCCACAGCGGGATGAGCGAGAACAATCTCATATTCAGAGCCCACAACAACCCTGCAGTCATCGCTGCCGACGAGGCCTGGGCGGCTCTCTTCCGCCGCTTCCCTTACCGGGACCAGCTGCTGCTTGGTCCTTGTCTGAAGGAAGCCGGAATCGAAGCCGGCCTGCTGTTGCCAGAGGGCCGCGACTCCCGGAACCATCCGGCTCTGCGCTATGAAGTCCACAGCCGTCCCAGCCGCAAGCTCAGCCGCCTGAAGCGCGAACTGAAGGGCAGGGTGGCCGCGCGTCGCCTGCGCCGCGTGATCTCGGACTGGGAAGACGGCAGCCTGGCCATAGTCATACCCGCCTACCGCGGCCGTTACCTGGCCCGGACCCTCGAATCCCTGGCCTCCCAGACCAACGGCAACTTCCGTGTATATGTGGGCGACGATGCCTCCCCGGAAGACCTGCGCGGCATCTGCGAGTCCTTCCGTGGCCGGCTGGACCTGCAATATGTACGTTTCGACGAAAACCTGGGTGGCCGCGACCTCGTCGCCCAGTGGAAGCGCTGCGTGGAACTCAGTCACGAAGACTGGGTCTGGCTCTTCTCCGACGACGACCTGATGCAGCCGGACTGCGTGGATGCCTTCCTGAAGACTTCCCGCAAGGGTCTGGACCTGCTCCACTTCAACGTGGATGTCATAGACGCGGACGGGAACATTATTGAGAGCTGCGACTTTCCCCGCCGCCTCTCTGCCTCCCGCTTCGTGCGCGGCCGTCTGCTCAAGGGCCTTCGCTCCTATGCAGTGGAATATGTCTTCCGCCGCAGCGCCTACGAAGCGGCGGGCGGCTTCGTTCCCTTCGACCTCGCCTGGAATTCCGACGACGCCTCCTGGCTCAGCATATCCGCCGGCCGCCCCATCTGCAGCATAAGCGGTCCGCGGGTGCAATGGCGTCGCAGCGGTTCCAACATCAGCTCCACTGCCGACAGCGCCACCGTGCGCCGCAAGCTCGACGCCAGTCTGGAGTACCTCGCCTGGCTGCGCAAACGCCGTCTCGGCAACCCATATTCCCGCCTCAGCTGGTTCGTAACAGCCCTCTGGCACTTCCGTGACGTCCTTGACGGGGCGGCACGCGAAGACTATTTCCAGCGTTTCGCCCGTCTCGAATACCTGCCACTCGTGCCGGCGGAGCGCCTCTTCTACAAGCTAAAACAGCGCCGTCACAGATGAAAGTCTTCATTTACCCCACCTACGACCCCAAGCGGGACAAGAGCGGAAACCTCTATATAGACCACTTCCGCAAAGCCTTCGAGGCCGACAGGAACTGGGAGGTGCTCAACCGCTGTCCCCGTTCCGAGACCCTCGGCCTGCTGCTGAACCTCAGGGCGGAGCTCTTCATACTCCACTGGGTGGACCTCATACCCTCCAAGCCCCTGGGCCGGCTCCAGACCCTCTTTTTCCGTCTGGGCGTAATGGCCGCCAAGCGCCGCGGCGCCCGCATAGTCTGGCTACTGCACAACAAAGGCGCGCACGACGACCGCAGCTCCCGTCCCGCCCGCCTGATGGACTGGATGGCCTCCAAGGCCGATATGGTGCTCACCCACTCCGAAGAGGGCTGCCGTTTCTTCAGACAGCGCTACCCCTCCTCCACGGCGCCCTGCCACTACATTCCGCACCCGGTTTACACTTCGGAAATATATCCTTCCGCAGCCGTTCCCGAATGGGATTATATAATATGGGGAGGCATATCGCGTCGCAAGCGTGTGCTCGAGTTCGTCCGTTTCGCCGCCGGCTGCGAGGCCCTTGCCGGCAAGAAGATATTGATATGCGGAGCCTGCCGCGACTCGGCTCTGGACGCGGAGATACGCGCTGCACTGCCGCCTTTCATATATTACGAAAACGCCTTTCTGAGCGACGGGGAACTCGCCGCCCGCATCTCCGCCTCGCGTTGCGTGCTCTTCACCTACGACGGCGGCACCGTACTCAGCTCCGGCGCCCTCATCTACAGTCTGAACTTCCTCAAGCCGATAATAGGCCCGGCTGTCGGCAGTTTCGCGGACCTCAGTGAAATCGTCAGCTGCTACTCAGACTTCGGGGAAATCCCTCTCCTTCCCCTGAAGGATGTCAGGGCTGCGGCCCTCAGCTACATAGCGGACAACAGCTGGGCGGACTTTCCTGTAAAAGTATTATCTTTGCGGGCTGAATTGTAACGATATGGCACTGATTACCTGTCCTGAATGCGGAAATAAGATTTCCTCCTTCGCCGAGGCCTGCCCACATTGCGGCAGACCCCGTGCCACGATGAACCTGCCTGAAGACAGGCTTCCCGGCGCCGTTTCCCGACAGAGGCGTCTCTCCATAGCCAAAGGCAACCGTCTCTCCCGTGCCGGACTGGTTTTCGCCATATTCTGTGCCGTCTGCGGCACCCTGGCCTACGAGTTCTCCGTAATCGAGGATATATATGTGCATCTCTCGCGCCGTGGCGCAATGATAATGATAGTCTTCACCTCGATTTTCTTTATGGTCGCGCAGCCGCTCAGCTTCTGCGGTTTCTTCAGGCGCATAGCCAACCGCGGCGGCGTCTCCGGCACCGCGATAACCGGAATCATACTCAGCTTCGCCGGCCTTATGATGGCCCTGCTGAGTCTGGTCGAAATACCTCAGGAGTTCTTTATCTAGTCCCGTTATGAAGGCCTGGCGCATCACAATCTTCCTCTTTTCCGTGCTCCTTATGCTGGGGGTGCTCTGCGCTTTCTTCCCAAAGGAGGGCGTGGAACTGGGACCGGTAGAGCTGCGCTTCGCCTCCCTGGAGGACTTCTTGCCCGCCGAGCCTGCCGACACCCTTGAAGAGCCCCAGGAAAGCCCGGAAGAGCTGCTTGCAAGGCGCGTGATGGAACTGCGTCAGGCAGAGGAAAGCGAGTTCCTGGACTATTTCGAACACAGCGATGCCCGCATACAGTTCCCCGGAGACGACCTGAGTCTCTTCGACCCCTTCTTCAGGGCCCTCGACTCCGCGTCGGTACATCCGCTGCGCATACTCCACTACGGAGATTCGCAGATAGAAGAGGACCGTATTTCCAACAACATACGCAAGAGCTTCCAGGCCCGCTTCGGGGGCAACGGCATAGGCCTTATGCCTCTTGTGCAGAGTTATCCCACCCTCACCTCGAGTCAGAGACGCAGCTCGACTCCTCGCCGCGCCCTCATCTATGGCACCAAGGATTTCACGGTCCAGAACGGCAGCTGGGGCATCAACGGCCAGGTGGCGCGTCTCGACGGCCCTGTCAGCGTCAGCTACTATCCGGCCCGCAAGCTGGACAGCTGCTCCACCCAGAGGCGTTACAGCCGTGTAACCATACTCACCGACACCCTCAAGGCCCCTATGACCATTAAGGTCGGAGGCGTAATGGCCGAGCCGGACACCCTCCACAGGCCTCTGCGCCGCTATGTCGCCGAACTGCCGGCCCTGAGCGAGGGTCTGAGCATAGACATAAGCGGTCGTGGCGACGTCTTCGGAATAATGTTCGACGCTCCGACGGGAGTCAGCGTGGACAACGCGGCAATGCGCGGCTGCTCGGGCACCATATTCACAAAAATGGACCCGGGTCAGCTCAGGGACTATGTGGAAAGCTTCAATGTCAAACTGATTATACTGCAGTTCGGCGGCAATGCCGCCCCATATCTGAACTCGCGCAAGGCCCGCGAGAACTATGCCGCCAAGCTGGAAACCCAGATGCGCCTGCTCCGTTCCCTCGCGCCGGAGGCCTGCTTCCTTTTCATAGGCCCCTCCGATATGGCCACGAACGTAAACGGCAGTATGCAGACCTATCCTCACCTGCCGGACGTCATCGACATACTGCGCGAGACGGCACACAAGTGCGGCGTCGCCTACTGGGACCTTTACAGTGTAATGGGCGGACGCAACTCAATGGTGAAATGGGTGCGCTCCACCCCGCCGCTCGCCGGAGCCGACTACATACACTTTACCCATCGCGGTGCAGACCGAACCGGAGACTTCCTCAGCGAGTCCCTGATGCTCTACTACGACTACTACAGGTGGCGCAACAAGCCTCTTGACCAGCAGATAAAAGAAGCTCTCAAAGGCGAATGATGACAGAGTTCCTAAAGAACATATTCTCCTTCGACCCGAGCTCGCCGCTCATTTTCACCCAGTTTTATTTCTGGGCTTTCTTTGCCTTGGTCTATGCCATCTTCGCCCTCGTGAAGAGCCGCCGTCTCCTGCGCAACGCCTTCCTCGCCTTCGCCAGCCTCTTCTTCTACTGGAAGACCAGCGGAGTGTTTCTGCTCATACTCGTCTTCGTCACCTGCTCCGACTTCCTGATAGCAAGGCGCATGGATTGTTGCAGCAGGGAAGGCAGGCGCAAACTGTGGCTCATACTCAGCGTCAGCGTGGACCTCTTCCTGCTCTGCTATTTCAAATATGCCTATTTCTTCACCGACCTGATCAATCAGATATCCGGCCTGAATCTGCGTGTATTCGACGCCTTCGCGTGGATAGGCAACGCCATCAGCGGCAGCGAACGATTCTCCGTGGACAGCATAGTGCTGCCGGTAGGCATATCCTTCTATATATTCCAGGTAATCAGCTACAGCGCCGACGTATATATGCGCAAAATAAAGCCTGTGGGCAACCTCCTGGACTTCGCCTTCTACGTCAGCTTCTTCCCTCAGCTGGTTGCGGGCCCGATAGTCAGGGCCAGCGAATTCATCCCCCAGCTCTACAAACCCTTCCATCTGAGCCGCCGCCAGTTCGGTGTCGCCGTCTTCTGGATACTCAACGGCCTGATAAAGAAAATAGTCCTGAGCGACTATATCGCGGTGAACTTCATAGACCGTGTTTTCGAGAACCCCCTGCTCTTCTCCTCCTTCGAGAATCTCGCCGCCCTCTTCGGCTATTCCCTCCAGGTATATGCCGACTTCTCCGGCTACACGGACATAGCCATAGGCGTGGCTATGCTGATGGGCTTCTACCTGCCCCAGAACTTCGATTCGCCCTACAAGGCGCCCAATGCCCAGAACTTCTGGAAGCGCTGGCACATTTCCCTCAGCCGCTGGCTCCAGAACTACCTCTACATACCTCTTGGCGGCAACCGCAATACCACTTTCGGCAGCTATTTCTGGATAGTGACCTTCGCCCTTATCGCCCTCCTGCTCTCAGGCAGCATCTGGGCCCTTGCCGCCGTGCTGAGCGTGGGCGCCGTCACCCTGCTGGTGGCCCGCTTCCTGCCCGACCACCGCAAGAAGATAATCGCGAACCTCAATTCCTTCATCACAATGCTCCTCGGCGGCCTCTGGCACGGGGCCAGCCTCAATTTCGTCATCTGGGGCGGCCTCAACGGTGTGGGAATGATAATCTACAAGTTCTGGAAAGACCTCTCCTGGACTCTCAGGCCGCTTCTGCTCAGTCTGCTCACCCTCCTGGTCTTCGCGCTGAAGACCTTAGCGCCGTCTCCGGTCTTCAATCTCCTGTTCGTATGGCTGATGGCCCTGCTGGCCGGCACCCTTGTCAGGTCCTTATGGCATATCTTCCGTCCGGACTCTCCCGGTGCCTTCTCCAAGGGCACAGACAGCCGTGAGGCCCGTACGGCCCTGGCAGGAATGAGCCGCGGTCAGCGCCTCACCGTCTATCTGGGCAACGCCTGGGCCGTGCTGCAGACCTTCGTCTTCATCACCTTCACCCGCCTCTTCTTCCGCAGCGGCTCCAACCTGGACCCTGCCGAGGCCAACGAGAAGGCTTGGGCCACCGCCAGGAATATGGTTTCCCAGATCGGAGGCGAGTGGGATCTCTCAATCATCCCTGACGTCTGCTCCGCCTATTGGAAGGTCTTTCTGCTCGTGGCCCTCGGAATGCTTGTCCACTGGCTCCCGTCCCGTTTCAAACGCCGCTACCGCCTGAGCTTCGCAATGCTTCCCCTGCCCCTCATGGCCCTCATCTGTGTTCTGACGGTCTTCCTCCTCTACCAGTTCGTCACCGCCGGCTTCCAGCCCTTCATCTATTTCCAGTTCTGAGCTCCTGAAGGATACGAAAAAAGCCCCACCGAGGCGGGGCTATAGGACTATGATTTGGCATTCAAGTAAACTTTATTAAATTTGCATTGCCGTTGACGATTTTCTGCAAATTTTGTCAACGACGCTGCAAAATTTCACGTGCCTTATGTACAAGAGAATATTCGACATAGAGAACCGCCTTGATGAAGGAATGTTCCTTTTTGGCGGCCGT
>SFKX01000064.1 GCA_004553625.1 Clostridiales bacterium
GTACTCGTACCAGTCGTGGATCTCGAGCTCGCCGTCCTCGTTTTCGTCCAGCCAGCCGGCCCGGATCAGCGCCGCGGCCAGCTTTTCGGCGTCTCCTTCGTACTGAGCGGCCCGGGCGATCATGCGGTGCGTGATGCCGTCGAGCTTGCCGGTGGGGGCATTGTCGAGGGCCCACAGCCAGAAGGAGATCAGCAGGCCCATCATGTGCGGGGGCGAGATCTCGAGCTCGTCAGCAGCGTCGAACAGCTTGCGGTGATCTTTGAGTGTCTGATGCACTTGGATCCATGCCACGGTCGTCACCTCCTCTTTGTGGCCGCGTGTTCTTGGCTCTTAATTGGTCGGCCTTTGGTCGGCCGTCGGTCGTTCTAAAACGGGAGATCGCTGTCATCGCCGTCCACCTCCGTGAAGCCGGAGGGGTCTGCGTATCCGGGATCCGCGAAGTCGTCGCCCTGCGGCTGCGAGCCCGCGCTCTGGCCGTCTTTCTTGCTGTCGCTGAAGTTGATGTTCCTGACGGTGATCTCCGTGGCCTTGCGGCGGTTCCCGTCCTTGTCCTCATAGGTTCGGCTGGTCAGCTCTCCGTCGACGATGACGAGGCGGCCCTTGGTGAGGTACTTGCAGGCGAACTCGGCCTGCTGGCGCCACGCCACGCAGTCGATGAAATTGGTGATCCTGTTGCCGTCCTTGGTCTTGCGGCCGGTGTCGCTGGCGAGCGTGAAGCTCGTGATCGCGGTGCCGCTTGGGGTGTATCTGAGCTCAGGGGTGGCCGTGAGGCGCCCCTGAAGTCCTGTGTGGTTATACATTAGGCTTGACCTCCTTGCTGGTTATGCTGCGCCGCTGCGGCGTCGAGCGAGTTGCAGATCTCGTCGTATTCCTGACGGGTCAGGGTGGCCGGATCCTGCTTCTTGTACTTCTCGAGGATCCGGGCGTCGGTGCGCTCGCGGCTCATGCCGGCGGCCTCTGCCTTCTTGTAGAGGCGGCCGAGCTGCGCGTCGCTGAGTCGGCCGGAGCTCTGGCCCTGTCCCTGACGCTGCTGGCCCTGTCTGGCGGTTCCTGCGCTGCCGGAGCCCTTGCCCTGTGCGCTGAAGTCGTTGTTGTCGGGGTCGTCCTCGCCTTGGTCGACCGTGAACTTCTCGAAAAGGTAGTATTTCAGGGCGTAGGTGTGGGCTGCGCCCTTGGCCTTGGCCGGGTCGTCGTTCCAGCCGATCGAGTGGATCACGGCCTCGATGGTCTCGTCCTCGTTGTCGAGGTTCGTCCAGCGGATCGTCAGGTCGGCCTCGTAGAGGAACATGAGCTTATCGCCGTTGCGGGTCTTGGTCTGCATGGTGATCCAGTACAGCGGGTCGCCGTTGTCCGAGTGCTTGGTGGCCGTCTCGGCGATGACGTCGAAGTCGACGCCGAGCTGGTTCATGATCGGGGTGATCTTCTCCCACACGTCGTAGATCTTGGCGTAGGAGTAGCTGACGCCGTCGCTGTGCTTCTTCTTCAGGATCTCCGGGCAGGCTTTCCTCATTTCGACGAGCTTCTGCCGAAGGGAGAGGCAGGAGGCCACGTCAGGCAGTGCCTCCGCGGTCTTGGCTGCCGCTGTGGTTTTCTTTTCTGCTGCGGTTGTCATGGTGGGCCTCCTTTACAAGTCGACCTTGAAGATGTCGGGCTGCTCCGTGACGGTGATGCCTTCGACGATCTCGCCGGTCTCGGTGATGGTGGCGACGCTGCCGACGAAGGTGAGCCCCTTCTTCAGCTCGCCCCACTTGGCGCTCTCCTCGGTCTTGACGTAGTCGCCGAAGCCGTTGGCCTTCAGCCATGGCACCAGCTTCGCGTCGTCCGGCGTTGCCTTGGTGCCGCCCTTCTTGAGGGTCAGGGTGCCGGAGAGGAGGCGGTATTTCTCGGTCGTCTTGGTGGTCTTGTGGGGCACGGTACGGAAATACTCGGCGAGGCAGCTCGTCAGGTAGGACGTGCCGTTCTCGAGCCGGCGCTTGGCTGCCTCCATCTTCTCGGTGATGGCTGCGACCTGCTGGTCGGCCAGCTCTTTCAGGCGGTCGTACTCCGCACGCTCCTCGGCTATCTTGCGGACGGCCCAGTCTGCGCAGCGGTCGTCCGTGATCCTGAAGCGCGGGGCCTCCTGATCGGCGA
>SFKX01000065.1 GCA_004553625.1 Clostridiales bacterium
GGAAATGGGGGACTTTACCAGAGTAATCTTCAGCTTCATGGTTATATCCTCCTTAGCCCAGAATTTCTTCCACCGTCTTGCCGCGCATCTGCGCAACCTGTTCGGCGGAGCGGAGCTGCTTGAGACCTTCGATCGTCGCCTTTACGGTGTTGATCTTATTGTTGGTGCCAAAGCTCTTGGTGCGGATATCCTTGATGCCGGCCAGCTCCAGCACGGGGCGGGCGGCGCCGCCGGCGATTACGCCAGCGCCTTCCTCAGCGGGAAGGAGGACAACCTTTGCGGTGCCATAGTAGCCCACGATGGGATGCGGGATGGTGGTGCCGTTGGTGGGCACGTTGATCAGATGCTTCTTGCCGTCCTCGTTGGCCTTACGGATGGCTTCGGGAACTTCCTTGGCCTTGCCCATGCCAACGCCCACACGGCCGTTTTCATCGCCCACGACAACCAGCGCCACAAAGCGCATGTTGCGGCCGCCCTTAACGGTCTTGGAAACACGGTTGACAGCAACCAGTCTTTCCTTAAATTCGCTCTGGGGCTCTTCGCGGCGATCACGTTCTCTATGTCCTTGTTGTCTCTGTAGAAGTTAGCCATTACTGTTTTTCTCCTGACTGCGAGGCAGACAGAACTCAGCGCCGCCGCCACACAATTTCCTAATATTATACCAAAATGTCCCAGCGACTGGGGACAACGCCGACCAAGACCCCAGATATTCCAAAAATCCCAGCATGCGGCTCCACTTTGTTGCGCCGCAAGCCTGGATTTTGAAATATTGAGTGGCCTTTTGCGCGTGCGAGGCTGTTTTCGACAATGCGTTGCCATCCCCGCTGTTGCGGGAGGCCCGAATGACTCGGCTTGAGGTATCGGAACGCCGCGTCCGCTTCGCCGTCAGAGGTTCTTGCGGCACATGAGCTTGTAGCGCGGAACGAGCAGGATGCATCCGAGGTGGCGGATGTAGGTCCGGATCTCCTCGCACCAGAGGGTCTGCGTCATCTTGCGGCATCCGGCTTCGAGCCGCAGCAGGAATCCACGCTGGAACATCTGCCACAGCGTCCACGCGATCTGCATGAGGTAGTACCATACCTTGTTGGCGTTGGTGGCGTTCACGAACCTGTGCCTGAGTCCGAAGCCGCTGTGCTTCTGCTCCCTGAACACGTTCTCGATGTTCCAGCGCCTGCGCCCCCAGCAGAATATCTCGTCGGCCTTGTCCAATCCGTCGATTGGAATGTTCGTGGCGAACATGCCGACGTAGGGCTTCTTCTGATTTCCCTTCTTGGTCAGGTCGCCGAGGATGGATATCTTGCCGTACACGACGTTAATCCTGTACCTGTCGGGGGCGTTGGTCTCGACGCCGACGACCCACTTCATCGTCCCGTGCCTCGGGCCGCCGTCCGCCCTGAGCAGCTCCCCGGCATCGCAGTCGCCGCACTTGAACCTCAGCACGACGTCCTCGTACACGCCCGGCATGCGCCCCTCCCTGAAGGTCGTGATGTACTTCCACCCGTATCCCTCGCAGATGCGCCAGACGCTGTCGCATCCGTACAGCGCATCGCCGACGAGGCACAGCGGGTACTTCCTCGTGAGCTTCCGCAGGAACGGGGCCATGCGCTTGAACGCGTTGATCTCGCAGTCCTGCTTCTCCCTCTGGTCGTCGTATGGCTCCACGCACTCGCTGCACACCGTGACCGCCATGCCCGTCTTCGTTATGAGCTTCACCTCCAGCGCGATGGTCTTCTTCTCCTTCTTCGCAAGGCGCTCGCCGCATCCGTTGCGCCTCTCGTCGCGGTGCACCGCGTCCACCGCAAGCGGATAGTACCTCCCGGAAACCCTGTCCTTCTCGAAGAACTTGGCGTTTATGAGCCGCTTGACCAGGGACGCGTTTACAATCTTGACCTTCTCGCAGTCCCAGCCTCTCGTGCGGTACACGAGCGTCCCCGTGCAGGCCGTCGTGAACCTCTCGCCCTCGGGCCACCAGCACTGGCCCGAGAGGTACAGCATAGACGCCGCCATCCCCTCGCTGTTCCGGCATCCGTCCACCGCGTTGCGCGAGCGGCACTTGAGCATCGTGACCGCGAGGAAGGTGCAGACGACGGTGTCGTCCGTGTACAGGCACAGGCTTTCGTCGCGCCCCGCGTACACGTCCTTGAACAGGGGGCCGAGCGCCCCCCATGTCTTTCTTATGAACTCCGCGTACTCGGCTACCGCCTCTTCGACGTCCGGCTCGGCTGCCGGCGGGACGCCGGGGCGACGCTCCGGGTGGCCGCCGACTTCGACGCCCGCGAGGACTTCGCGCGCGGTTCGCTCGCGCCACTCCCTTGCGCGCCTCTGCCTCTCGGCGTCCCGCTCCTCTCTGCGCCTCGCAGCTCGGCAAAGGCGTTCGCGTACGCCTCCCTCGCCGCCGTAGACAGCTCCTTCAGCTCCCGCCGCACCCGCTTCCACAGCTCGATTGACTCCGTGACCTCTTCCGCGTGCCTGGCCGGGACGTACAGCGTGCGGCTCTTCCCGTCCACCTTGTCGGTCAGCTGCCAGTGCTCGGACCCGCCCCGCATGGACATGTTCAGCGATCCCTCCAGGAGCATTCCGCCCCCCAGAAGGCGCTTCAGGGCGCTCGCCTTGGCGGCGTAGGCCCTCTTCCACTTTTTTTGAATTTTCATGGAACGTAATTATACGCTCCATTTTGCGAAAAGTCAAGGGGGAATCCGCGAAAAAAGAAAGAAATTTTTCAGGGGGCTCCCCGCGCAAAGGCGGGGAGCCCCCTGAAAACGCCCATCCGGACGTCATTTTACATAGAAAGATTCGCTAGTTTTGGAATATCTGCAGGAGCTCGTCGACGTCCTCGCGCGGTTCGGCTACAACGAATTCTATCTTCTCGACGCCGCGAAGGAGCGGGAGGTTCC
The DNA here is from genome assembly GCA_004553625.1 of Clostridiales bacterium. Classification (GTDB taxonomy): domain Bacteria; phylum Bacillota; class Clostridia; order Oscillospirales; family Oscillospiraceae; genus Scatomorpha; species Scatomorpha merdavium. Next base: position 2,895 of record SFKX01000065.1, read on the forward strand.
GCTCGACACCGCGAAGACCGAGGCCTACTGCCGCATGCAGGGAATCGAGTTCAGAACCGTCGGGGAGGATTTCCGGCGCGAGCTCGAGCTCGACCCCAAGACCGTCTCCGCGCCGACTTTCGCCGCGCGGTCGCTGTGCGGACGCATCGAGGACATGCGCGTCGCGATGGAGCGCGCGGAGGAGGCGGGCCGCGAGCGCAAGGCGTCGCGCTTCGTCGTGACGGACTTCGCCGACGGCTACGCGTGGCATCCGCTGTGCGTGTCACTGCCCGGGATTGTCCTCGGTGGGAACCTCATGACGGCCGGGCACATCGCGGCGAAGATGGACCTCGAGAAGGACCTCTGCTCGGTGATGGACCTTCCCGTCGGCGGACTCCTCCAGCGGCTCGGCACGCTGTATCTGCGCGGCGGCGAGGTGGT
>SFKX01000066.1 GCA_004553625.1 Clostridiales bacterium
ATGGCATTTTGCACCAACTGCGGCGCCAAGCTGCCCGACGGTTCCAGATTCTGCACAGAGTGCGGAGCGGCTATTGCGGCGAGCGCGCCGGCAACGCCGGCGGAGCCGGAAAAGAAGTACACCCCCGAAGCGCCGGCGGAGCCCGCGATACACCCCGACTCGGTGGATGCGCCCATGGAATACACCGCACCCGACCGGCCCACACAGCAGAGCTACACCCCGCCTGCACAGGGCAGCTATACTCCCCCCACACAGGGCAGCTATACTCCCCCGACGCAGGGCGGCTACACTCCCCCCACACAGGGCGGCTACACTCCCCCAACGCAGGGCGGATATACTCCCCCCACACAGGGCGGCTATACCCCCAACGCACAGCCCAAGGCCCCAAGGGCGCCCAGGGCAAAGTCCGGCAGGAGCAAGACTCCCTTTATAATCGGCGGCGCGGTGCTGGTGTTCGTGCTGCTCATAGTGCTGCTTATAAGGGGCTGCACCGGCGCTGTAAAGGATGCCTTTGATCCCAACCTGGGCGTATACAACGCCACAACCGCCGAGATGTTCGGCATGGAGATGGACGTTACGGACGTATGGGAGGGCGGCGTATCCATAGAGCTGAAGGCCAAGGATAAGTGCGTGTTCACCATAGACGGTGAGCAGTACAACATAAAATGGACGCTGGACGGCAGCGACATAAGGATAAAGGGCAAGGGCCTCGACTGTGAGGGCACCCTTAACCGCGGCGTGCTGGTGCTACAGGACGTAATGGATATGGGCGTCAACCTCACCTTCCAGAAGGAGGGCGGCTTCAGCGATAATATGCTGGACGGCGACGGCATGACCAGCAGCGACGGCGAGATAGGCGAGGACGGATACACTGCGGCACAGAGGAAGTGGAACGGCGCATGGTACGGCAGCTTCCAGGTGGTGGAGCAGAAGAACTTCGATTACCTCTCCGACGGCGCGGTATACGATGCGCTGATGGTCATAGACCTGGGCACCGACAACAAGGGTACCTTCGACCTCTATGTATTCAACGACTACGATGCACCTGCGGCGGCGGGCGAGTGCGAGGCGACGGAGACGAGCCTCACCGCCACCTCCGTCGAGATGCTCGGCCAGGATCTGGACAGCGTATACAACTGGATGCTTCTGCCCAGGCAGGATTACACCGACCAGTACTGCATGGGCGACACCTTCGAGCAGGACGAATACTACATGGAGTTCATGGTATTCATGAAGCCCTGGGGCGCGAGCTGGGATAAGGAGATAGCTGACGGCTACAACCTCCTGCCCCCCGCCATGGACGAATACAACGACCTCATAGCCGAGGGCGAAATGCCGCCCGTGGGCGAGGCCCCGATAGGCTACGCAGGCGCAGAGGCGCAGGGCGGCACGGCAGAGGCCCCCGTAGAAAATACCACCGAGACCCCGGCGCAGAGCGCCGCCCCCGCCGAGGGCTTTGACAGCGGCACCATCACGGAGACCGTAAGCGACTACTCCAAGGATACATCGATTGACGTTTCCGTGACGCTCCCCGAGAGCGGCTGGAAGCTCAGCCATGAGCTCACCACCATGTACCTCTACAACGTGGACGACCCGGAGCATCTGTTCTCCGGCGACCCCCGCATACAGTTTGACATCTACCCCAGCAGCGACAAGCTCAATTACTACGAGAAGAACTATGAGAACCTCAAGGACGAGGGTACCCGCACCATAGGCGGCGTGGAGCTCAAGGCGCGCTCCTACAAGAACGTGGGAATGCAGTGGACGGAGTACTACGGCGAGGTACCGGGCGGCGGCTGGCTGTCCATAAAGATATCCAAGGTGGACATAGGAGCGGGCAGCGAGGGCGACGCCGTCCTCAACAGCATCTCCTTCAAGTAACAAAACGGAGCGCGGGCCTATGAAAAGGATAAAGCTGTTTACGGCGCTCCTGCTGGCGGCAGCCATGGTACTTCCCATGGCTGGCTGCGGCAAGGGCAAGCCCAAGGACGGCGGGGAAGCCTCCCCCGCCTCCTGCGCGGCGGCCGGAGAGTACGAGGTATACTCCATGACCACGGCGGGGACCACCCTCACACGCAGCCAGCTTGAAGCGGGCGGCATGGCGGAGGGCATGTTCCTGAAGATCAACGCCGACGGCACGGGCGAGATAAACTATACCGGCTCCCAGACCAACGCCATAAAGGTGGACGAAAAGGCGGGCAAGGTAAAGATAGAGGGCGGCGCGGAGCTGGACTACGCGCTGGAGGGCGGCAGGATAACCCTCACCTTCCCCGGCAATTCGCTGATAATGGTATATGAGAGCGAGGCCGCGGAGGAGGGCAAAAGCAAGGGCGATTTCGCCTCCTTCGGCAAAAAGGACGAGGAGCAGGC
>SFKX01000008.1 GCA_004553625.1 Clostridiales bacterium
CAGCTACAAGCCCTACATCATCGCCGCGATGATCTTCCTCGCCAAGAGCAAGGACCCCGCCGCCGCCCTCAAGGCCCTCGAGGACCGCGCCCAGAAGCGCAAGTTCTGCTGAATACGTCATTAAAAACCCCGCAGCCTGCCTTTCAAATCTTAAAATGAGGTGTTATAATAATGGGTAAGCGCATAGTAGTCGCTCTCGGCGGAAACGCCCTGGGCAACAATCTTCCCGAGCAGATGGCCGCGGTCAAGGAGACTGCTAAAGCCATAGCCGACCTCATTGAGGGCGGCAACGAGGTCATAGTCGCGCACGGCAACGGTCCCCAGGTCGGCATGATCCAGGCCGCGATGACCGAGCTCACGAGGTCCGATCCTGAAAAGTATATCCCCTGCCCGCTTTCCGTCTGCGTGGCCATGAGCCAGGGTTACATCGGCTACGACCTGCAGAACGCCCTGCGCGAGGAGCTGCTTGACCGCGGCATCAACAAGGGCGTCGCCACCGTGCTGACTCAGGTCGAGGTGGACCCCGAGGACCCTGCCTTCAAGAATCCGACCAAGCCCATCGGCTCCTTCATGACGAAGGAAGAGGCCGACAAGATGGTCGCGGAGCGCGGCTATCAGGTCGTCGAGGACGCCGGCCGCGGCTATAGGCGCGTCGTCGCCTCGCCTAAGCCGAAGTCCGTCGTCGAGCTGGACACCATCCGCGCGCTCGTGGACAGCGACCACATCGTCGTGGCCTGCGGCGGCGGCGGTATCCCCGTGTTCACCACCGAGGGCAACCACCTCAAGGGCGCGGCCGCCGTCATCGACAAGGACTTCGCCAGCGAGGTCCTCGCCGAACAGCTGGACGCCGACTACCTCATCATCCTCACCGCGGTGGAGAAGGCCGCCATCAACTTCGGCAAGCCGGAGCAGAAGTGGCTGGACACCATTTCGGTCGCAGAGGCCGAGCAGTATTGCGCCGAGGGCCACTTCGCGCCCGGTTCCATGCTGCCGAAGGTTCAGGCCGCCATGCGCTTCGCCGAGTCCAAGCCCGGCCGCCGCGCGCTCATCACCCTGCTCGAGAAGGCGCGTGACGGTATTGACGGCAAGACCGGCACCGTTGTCGTCAACGAGTAATTGAGGAAGGAAGCGTATCACATGAAGAAAGTCATCGCCACCGCTAAGGCCCCCTCTGCCATCGGGCCGTACTCCCAGGGAATCGCCGCCTCCGGACAGATCCTCTTCGTCTCCGGCCAGATCCCCATTGACCCGGCCACCGGCGCTTTCGCCGCGGAGGATATCCAGGGCCAGACCGAGCAGAGCCTCAAGAACGTCGGCGCCATCCTCGCCGAGGCCGGCTTCGGCTATGAGGACGTGGTCAAGACCACCGTGCTCCTCGCCGACATCGCCGACTTCGCCCCGATGAACGAGGTCTACTCCAAGTACTTCAAGACCGACTGCCCCGCCCGCGCGGCCTTCGCCGTGAAGGACCTGCCCAAGGGCGCCAGGGTCGAGATCGAGGCCATTGCTGTCAAGGGCTGAGTAAAAGTAACAAAAACGTACCCCCGGACCTGCTCGCAGGCCCGGGGGCAATTTATTTTCATACATCAAAGAGAAAAGAAAGGATGACGACAAATTTTACATCTCTTGCGCAAATGGCGCGGCAATCAGCCCTTGTCTTTGGACCCGCGGCGGCTCAGCGCGCCTTTGGGACAAGCTCGTATACAGTCCCCGCAGCGGATGCACTCACTGCTGTTTGGGTTCAAATTGGGCTTGAGCTCGAAACCGCAGGCCCGAGTACAGGCCCCGCAGTTTATGCACTTTTCCTTGTCCGCCTCGTATCTATAAAACGCTATGGGGTTGAATATGCCGTATATGGCCCCCAGAGGGCAGAGGTACCGGCAGAACGGCCTGTAACTCCACACGGAGAGCAGGAGGATGACAACAAGCAGCCCCAGCTTCCAGTTGAACAACCAGCCGAGCGAGCTCTGGAGCTCCTCGTTCATGAGCACCAGAGGGATGCCGGCAAAAAGCGTTCCAGAGGGGCAAACATACTTGCAGTACCACGGACTACCCTGACCCACGAGGTCCAAAACCGTGAGCGGGAGCAGTATGACCAGGACAGCCAGCACAAGGTAGCGCAGATATTTGAGGTATCGGTCCCCCGGAAGGAGCTTGCGCTTTTTGGGAAACGGTATCTTGTGCAGCAGGTCCTGCACAAGCCCGAACGGGCAAAGCCAGCCGCAAACAAAACGGCCGAAAAACGCTCCGACAAGCATCAGGAAACCGACCACGTAGAACGAAAACCACTTTCCCTGTTCTCCAAGCACGGCCTGGAGAGCGCCCACGGGGCAAGCTCCCACTGCTCCCGGGCATGAATAGCAGTTGAGCCCCGGAACGCAAACGGTTTTCAGCTCCCCCTTATATATGCCGCCCTTGAGGAAGCCGGCGACATAGCCGTTCGTCAGCGCAGTCCAGCACAGCTGAACGATCAGCCTGATATGCCTGCCCAATCTTTTAACCAAGGCCGATACACTCCAGGCAGATGTTCACGGCCTTGCGCAGGACGATCTCCCCCTCGCCAAGGTAAAGGCCGAGCAGCAGGAGGGCGGCTCCCACTGCGGCCGTCAGCGCAGCGGCCAGATCTTTTGCGCGGCGGCTCATTGCTCCAGTCCCTCCAGCAGTCCGTCGGCTATCTCCTTCCAATCATCCAGGCTCTTGGCGGACATGTAGGCGGAGCCGACCTGGCGCCCCTCGCTGTCTACGAACAGCGTCGTCGGAACGGCATAGATCTGCGAAAGCAGACCGTAGGTACCCTCTCCAGGGACGATGTGCGTATAATCAGCGCCTGTGCTCTCCACTATCTCCCGGGCTTTCTCGAGCTGCTCCTCGCTGAGATTTCCGTCCGAATCCAACACATCCGATACAAGGCCCATGACCTGCAGGCCCTTATCTTCGTATTCCTCCGCCAGGATGCCCAGGTCGGGCATCTCCGAGATACACGGGCCGCAATAAGTGGCCCAAATATTTACCATTGTGAGCTTGTGCTCTGAAAACACGCCCTGGTCCACGGCGTTCCCGTCCAGATCGACCGTATCAAAACTGCTGAGTATCCCGGCGGGTGCGGTTTCCTCCGCACCGGACGTCTCCGCCGGAGCGGCAGCCTGACCGCAGGCGGAAAGCAGCAGCAGAGCGGCCGCAAGCAGAGCTGACAATAGTTTCATAACGCACCTCCGGCAATCTGTAAAATTTACAGAGATTATACACGAGCCTCATATGACCGTCAAGGAACCTTGTCACAGACATATCCTGCGCTTGCCCGCGCTTCAATTTCTCGGCTCCCGTTCAGCTCTCTGTGCACCATGAGTCGTCAACTTAATATTTCATCAAATTTAGTAAAACTCTTGACTAAATAAACTAATTGAGATAAAATAATAATATAAATAGTATATAAGCGTATAGCTCATTATATTTATCGCCGCGGCACATTTCCAGTCTCATCGCCGAGCGTTTTTAGTCGTGTCCGGGCAACGCTATATCTGTACAAGTCACAAGAGGAGGTGCGCTAATGGCAATCACCGCCAAAGAGATCGCCAAGATCCTGGGCATTTCCCCGGCCGCCGTTTCTATCGCGATCAACAACAAACCGGGAGTCAGCAGCGCTACAAGAGAGCGCGTCCTGCAGCTGGCCAATGAAAACGGATATGAGTTTTCTCGCGGAAAAAACTCGGACGAGCGCAAGGAAACGATCTCGTTTATCCTTTATAAGAAGTCCGGCGGAGCCGTTGTGGACGACACGCCGTTTTTCTCCAGCCTTACGGAAGGAGTGGCACTGAGCTGCCGCGAGCACGGTTACGCGCTCGATATCCAATACCTGTTTGAATCCGGCAACGTGGCAAAAGACGTTCAGTCCCTGGCTAATTCAGGCACCTCCGGGGTAATCCTGCTCGCAACGGAAATGAAGGCTGAGGACTTTGTTCCGTTTCGGGATCTTCCTCTGCCAATGGTCGTGTTGGACACGTATTTTGAAGGGCTCACGCGGGATTGCGTGATAATCAATAACATACAGGGCGCTTTCCTGGCTACAAATCATCTCATATCCGTGCGCAAGCAGCCGCCCGGATATCTCCACTCTTCCTACCCCATAGGGAATTTTGAAGAGCGTGCTGACGGCTTTTACAAAGCCGTTCGCGGGAACGGAATGTCCGCCTCGCAGATCGTCGTGCACAAGCTCCCGCCCTCGGTGGACGGGGCCTATGCCGAGATGTCCGCCCTGCTTGCCAAGAATGTACAGACCGCCAATTGCTATTTTGCAGATAACGACCTCATTGCGGCGGGCGCCATGAGAGCGTTCAAAGAACACGGCTACCGTATCCCGCAGGACGTCGCCTTCATCGGATTCGACAACACGTCTCTTTGCGAGCTGATGGACCCTCCGGTCACCAGCGTCAACGTGCCGAAGCAGGCCATGGGACGTCTGGCGGTCGAGCGTCTGCTCTCCGTTATAAACGGCGGCTCCAGCTGCACCGTAAAGTCTGAGATAATGACCTCCCTTGTGCTTAGGGGCTCCCTGTAAATTTCGCGCTTTTTGAATAACGAACGCCAAAACCGGCTGTGCTGAAGAGTCAGCGCAGCCGGTTTCTATTTTCACTTCCTGTTCGGCATGTGGATAGCCCGCTTTTCCGCCGCCATGACACATTCCCGCAGCGCCTCTGACACGGTGGGGTGGCAGTGGATCGTGTCAATCAGCTCCTCCGCCGTACATTCGAGCCTCATTGCAAGCGCGGCCTCTTCTATCAGTTCAGTTGCGCCAGGGGCCAGTATGTGTACTCCCAGGATCTCCCCGAACCGGCTTCCGATGAGCACCTTGAACATTCCGCCCGTCTCGCCCTCGACCAGGCACCTGCCGTTTCCGGCCGCCGGGAACTTGCCGGACCGGTAGTCCACGCCCATGTTCTTGAGCTGTTCTTCCGTATATCCCACGCCGGCGAACTCCGGACCAACGTATGCGCAACTGGGGCTGAGCTCCGCGCGGAAGCTCCTGTTTCCGCCCATCGCATTCTCCGCGGCGACCTCGCCCATGGCCATGGCCGCATGGGCCAGCATCAGTCTCCCGTTGCAGTCGCCCACCGCGTAAACGCCCGGTACGTCGGTCTCCATCCTGTCGTTCACGCGGATGAAGCCTCCGTCGCAGCCGATTTGGGCCTTTTCAAGGTCAAGGCCCCCGGTGTTGGGACCCCTGCCGGTACACACGAGTATCTTCTCCGCCTCGATCGTTTCGGAACCCCCTGGACCGGCGACCGTGACTTGGGCGCATCCGTCGATGTCGCTGACCGACTCCACCCTGCTGCCGGTCAGGATACGCATGCCCATGCCCTCCAGCCGCGACTGAAGCAGACGCGTCAGCTCCTCATCCATGAGCGGCAGCAGTCTCCCGCTCAGCTCTACAACGGTCACTTTCGCGCCGAACCTGGCGTAGACGCTGCCCAGTTCAATACCGACCACGCCGCCGCCTATCACCAGCAGGCTGTCCGGGATGTGGTCCAGGGTGAGGCAGTCCGTTGAGTCCATGCAGGCCTGTGATTCCTTTAGCCCTGGTATCTCGGGCATGAGGGGAAAAGAGCCGGAGGCTATGATTATCCTGTCCGCCGTGAGCTCTCTGCCCTCCACCTCCACCGTCTTGGGACCTGTAAACCTCGCTCTCCCGCTCACAAGCTCGACTCGGTTCGCTTTCATAAGAGAGCGCACTCCGGAAGTGAGCTTTTCCGTGACCGCCTGCCGGTTCGCCTGGACCCTGTCCCAGTCAACTCGCACTTCCTCCGCTGTTATGCCTGCGGCGCTTGCACCCAGGACCTTTTCATAGATCTCAGCGGAGTGGAGCAAGGCTTTTGTCGGCATACAGCCCCTGTTGAGGCAGGTCCCGCCCAGCTTTACCGCTTCGACCAACGTCACCTTTGCACCCAGCTGCGCGGCGCGTATCGCAGCGACATATCCGCCCGGTCCGCCGCCTATCACCAGCACGGAGGACATTTCCTTGCCCGCTCCGGGCATTGTCACGCTGTTTTCCATGGCAAGCCCCTTTCACGCCAGCATAAGCGCCGGGTTCTCCATCAGCGCTTTCACGCGCTGGAGAAACTGCGCGGCATATGCTCCGTCCACCACGCGGTGGTCCGCAGTGAGGCTCAGGTTCAGCATCGGCCTTATCACGAGCTCTCCGCCCCTTACGACGGGCTTCTCTTCTATCGTATTTACGCCGAGGATCGCCACCTCCGGCTGATTGATTATCGGGGAAAAACTCTCTATTCCGTACATGCCAAGGTTTGTCACCGTAAAAGTGCCGCCCTGCAGCCGCTCCAGAGGCAGCTTGCCCTCTCGAGCCTTTGCCGCCAGCTCTTTCAGCTCGTCGGAGATCTCCGTCAGGCTCTTTTTGTCCGCATCGGGTATATTCGGGACCACCAGCCCGTTCTCCAGAGATACGGCCACGCCCATGTTCACATAGCGCTTATATATGATCCTGTTTTCGGAAACGGAGCAATTCAGCTGCGGGAACTCGCGAAGCGCCTTGGCCACGAACTTCACGATGAAGTCCGTATAGCTCACCTTGACTCCGTTTGCCTTGAGCTGTTCGCGGCAGCGCCTCAGCTCCGTCATGTCGACCGAGAGGTTGAACGTGACGGTCGGGGAGGTCATGTGCGAATTCTGCATGTTCCTGGCGATGGCCTTGCGCATACCGTTCATCGGTACGATCTCTTCCGCGGGCTCGTTTTCCGGTGCTGCCCCGGCGGGCGCGGCCTTGTCGGACGACTTGAGGTATTCCAGGATATCTCCCGCCATCACGCGACCGTGTGACGGGACTTTGCTCAGGTCTATCTGCGCGCTTTCCGCGAGTTTTTTCGCAAGCGGAGAGCTTTTTTGCGCAGGGGGCGCCGCGGGAGCGGACTGGGGCGCCTGTTCTTTCGCTTTTGCGCCGGCGTCACTGTCTTGGGGCTGCTCTGCCGGGCTTATGCTCCCCAGCTTTGACGATACCGCAGCCTTTTCTCCCTCAGCCACCAGGACCTCAGTAAGGACGCCGGTGGTCTCGGCCTCAATGTCGCTGCTGCCTTTGTCGCTCATCACGGCAAAAAGCAGATCCCCGTCCCGGACGAACTCGCCCGGTTTTTTGAACCATTTTACAAGCGTGCCCTCGCTCATGCCCTTGTATATCCTCGGCATGACGATATCTGCCGCCATATCTCATCCCTCCAAAGACTATGCTTGGTTTTCAGCGCAGCTGCGCGCCTTATGAGTGAAGGTGGAGCTCCCAGCCCATGTACTTGCCCAGGGCCTCTTCCAGGATCTCCGCACAGTCTCCGCGGACGGCGGCAACATGGTGCTCAAAGCCGTTCGTGCAGATGTAATTGAGCAGCTCCTGGAGCCCGGGTATCTTCCATAGCGACAGCGCGCCGAAAGACGGCACCCTGGTATCCAGCAGTTCCCCTTTGCCACAGTAGGCCTTTATGACACCGCGGCTGTCGTCAGTGGCGATCTTGGCATAGGTGATCGGTCCGGCGGCCACTTGGCCCTTGCACGCGCCGAAGCACTTGTCTGCGCCAATACCCTTGGCAAGGATGTCCAGGTTTGAGATCTCTATCGGCGAACCGAAAAAGCTCTTGGGGAAGTTGCCGCAGTGCTGATTTATGCAGACGTTCCTGTCCTCGGTGAAGTTGTTGTTCCAGTCCATATACGCGCTCTTACCGCCGGAGGCGATGTTCAGTGCCAGCATGGTGAGTGCGCCCATCGCGTCCGACTCGCAGGCCCCGGGGAAGCCTTCCTCACCCAGCATGCTCATGCTCAGGCAGGCCGCGCAGCCGTAGTTGTCCTCAATGGAGTTCCAGCACTGCATGGCAAAGGCGTCGCAGCCGTTTTCCACCAGCCAATCCTTGACCGCCAATATCAGCTTTGCCTGTTTTTCCACCTTGTCCCCGGATATGTGGGCCGGAATGGAACCGTACTCGCGGATCTTATCCATGTATTCGGCTATGCGGGCGGTATCGTCCATGCGCTTGGCTGCCGCTATGAGCTCCGAGAGGTCCGCAACGCAGGTCGTAACGCCGCTTCTCTGCAGTATCTTTTCGGAGAATCTCACGGTTCTGAACGGGTCGGGCCGCATACCGATGAGCCCGATGCGCGCGTGTCGCATCGCATAGACCACTTCGCACACCTTTGAGAACTTCCTCAGGTCCTTCGCAAAGGCCTCCGAATCCAGCGCGCAGGTGTGCAGGCTGGTGAGGCTGAACTTTATGCCGCCGTAATAGAGGTTGTTGCAGACGGAGATCTTCCCGCAAAAGCTGTCGCGCCGCTCGTCAAGGGAGAGCTTGTCGTCCTCGTCGTCGCAGGCCTGCACCAGCACAGGTACGTCCAGGCCCGCCAGCTTGATGGAGTGGAATATCGGCGCTTCCTCGCCGAAGTTCGGCATACAGACGATGACGCCGCCTATCTCCGCTGAATGTTCTCTGAACAGCGCGGCGCATTTCTCGGCGTCGCGCATGGTCTGCACGGCTCCCGTCTCAGTCGCCTGGTCGGGCAGAACTATGTATTCCATCGAGTTTTCTTTCAGTGCTTTGAAGAGCTGTTCCTTCGCCTGAGATATGAGGCTGGCGGGAAACACACCCCTGCCCGCTACTATTATTGCAAATTTGACCTTCATGCTCCCTTGCTCCCTAATTTTTGAAGATTGATAGATCTACAGCGCGCTTCCATTCACGCCTGAGCCGCTCACGTTCCCCGGGGTCCATTCGCGGGTGGAGGATATCTCCGCGGCGGATCAGCGCAGGTATGTCCGCCTGTTGCCAAAAGCCGGTCGCCAGGCCCGCCATAAGCGCCGAGCCAAAGGCCGAAGCCTCTTCGACCGCGTTTTTAACTATAGTCTTGCCGGATATGTCCGCCTGAAACTGCATCAAGAACCCGTTTTCCGTGGGCTTTCCGTCCACCCGCAGCGCGGCTATGTCCACGCCGCCCTCCTCCAACGCCTCTACCACGTCCGCGACCTGATATGCAATGGACTCAAGCGCTGCGCGGACGATGTGGCGGGCGTCCGTGTCGTAGCTCATGCCGTATATGAGCGCCTTCGCCGCGGGCGCCCAGTACGGCGCCCCGAGCCCGGCAAACGCCGGCACCAGATACACGCCTCCGTTGTCCTCGAGCTGGACCGCCGCCGCCTCCGCGTCCCTTGCCGAGTCTATGAGCCCCAGCTTGTCCGTCACCCACTTCACTGTGGCGCCGGTGCAATTGATGTTGCCCTCAACGGCAAAACACACGCTCCCTCCAAAGGCATATGCGATGGTCGTCGCAAGTCCGCGGCAGCGCCGCTTTTCAGCGCCTGTGCTCACCATCAGCGACGAACCCGTGCCGTAGGTCACTTTGAGCCCCTGCTCCAGGCCGTTCTGTGCGAAGAGCGCGCCGTGCGAGTCCCCGATCAGCCCGGATATTGGAACCGAGCAGCCGTCCAGCTCCATGTGTCCGGCAATCTCATCCGAGTATATGACCTTGGGCATCATCTCTGCCCTCAGCCCGAAAAGCTCCAGAAGCCTTTCGTCCCAGCACAGCTCGTTTAGGTTGAACAGCGCCATGCGGCTCGCGTTTGTATGATCCGTCACGTGGCTGCGTTCAACGCTCAGGTTCCACACGAGCCAGCTGTCTATCGTGCCGCAGAGCAGCCTTCCGCTGTCCCGGAGCCGCGCAGCCTCGGGTACGTTCTCCATTATCCAGCCCAGCTTCGGCCCGGAGAAGTATTCCGAGAGCGGCAGGCCCGTCTTTTCCGTCAGCTCATCCTCGGCCCCGCTTTGCCTCACTCTTCTGCATATCTCACCGGCCCTGCTGCACTGCCACACGATCGCGTTATACACCGGTTTGCCGCTCAGTTTGTCCCAGGCCAGCGTTGTCTCCCGCTGGTTAGTCACGGCAACGGCCTGTATCCGCTCGCCGCCGAGCGCGTTTTCAGACATGAGCTCGCGTATGAGCGCCCGCACATTTGCAAGCAGCTCCTCCGGGTCATGCTCCACCCAGCCGGCGCGGGGGTGTATCTGCCGGTGCTCCATATAGCGCTTGTCCCTTATCGTCCCGTCACGGGCTATGAGGAGCGCTTTTGTACCTGTCGTGCTCTGATCTATTGCGATTATGTATTTCTCGGTCATATCTATCCGTTCTTTTGTCCGAGCACACTGCGGCAAGCCGCGGCTATGCCCTCGGCGTCCAGTCCATAATGGGATTTCATCTCGCCCGGCGAGCCGCAGAGCAGCACCTCTGCGGGCAGCGCCACGCAGCGGACGGGTACGGGGTGCTCCGCCGCGGTGAGCTGTGCCACGGCCGCGCCCAGGCCGCCGTTTATGCTGTGCTCTTCCGCCGTCACTATCGCACCGGTCTCCCTCGCCGCTTCCATGACCGCTTCCACGTCAATGGGGTCGAGGGTAAACATGTCCAGAACCCGCGCGCTCACGCCCTCCTCCTGCAGCATTTCCGCCGCGTCGAGCGCAGAGGCCACAAGCTCGCCGACCGCTATTATCGAAACGTCGCCGCCCTGGCGGCACAGCTGCGCCCTGCCTATCCGAAAGCTCTCGCTCCCGTCATAGACAACGGGGCACTTGCCGCGGCCCATACGTACATATGCCGGACCCTTGTATTCGCACAGAGCGCGCGCCAGCGCTGCAGCCTGCACCGCGTCGGACGGACACAGCACCGCAAGATTAGCCACTGCGCGCATCGCCGCAAAGTCCTGAACGGAATAGTGGGATTCGCCCAGCGCTCCATAGCTTATGCCGCCGCTCACGCCTATGAGCTTCACGTCCTTGTTTGAATACGCCGCGTCGACCTTTACCTGCTCAAAGCTCCTGGCCGAAAGGAAGGACGCCGGCGCGCAGACAAAGGGCCGCTTGCCAACGGATGCCAGGCCCGCAGCTATTCCTACCATGTCCTGCTCCGCGATGCCGCATTCGACAAACTGTTCGGGCAGTTCGGCGGAAAAATCGCCCAGGGACGCGGAACCCGTGGCGTCAGACGTGAGCACCATAATGCTCGGGTCTTTTTTCGCCGCGCGCAGCAGCTCGGCCATGAAAGTCTGCCGGCAGGCTTCCTCTTTTCTGGGCATTTCGTTTGCTTTCATGCCGCCGTCTCCCTTCTCTTGGCCTCCAGCGCCGCCATGGCCTCCCTGTATTGGACCTCGTTCGGTATGCCGTGGTGCCACTTGGCCTGGTTTTCGGCAAAGGACACGCCCTTTCCCTTCACAGTATGCGCCAGGATCAGGCTAGGCTTGCCGCGCTCAAACGGGAGCCGGTCGAGGGCGGTCACAACGCTCTTCATGTCGTTTCCGTCGATCTCCTCCACACTCCAGCCGAACGCGCGGTACTTATCCGCAAGGCTCTCCAGCCTCATAACGTCCTCCGTGTAGCCGGTTATCTGGAGCATGTTCCTGTCCACAACGGCGGTCAGGTTGTCGAGCCCATAGTTTCCGGCTGCCATTGCCGCCTCCCAAACGGAGCCTTCGGCCTGCTCGCCGTCGCCCATTATGGTGTATACGCCGCAGTTCATGCCGGACCGTTTGGCTCCAAGCGCCATCCCAACAGCCGCCGAAAGTCCGTGGCCCAGCGCTCCGGAGCACATCTCAACGCCCGGGACCTTTACTGTGGGATGCCCGAACAGTCTCGAGCCGAAGCCGGAATAGCCGTCCAGCTCCGCCGGGTCGAAGAAGCCCAGGTCCGCGAGCACACAGTAGAGCGTCTCAACGCTGTGGCCCTTGCTCAGGATGAACCTGTCTCTATCTATTTTCTGCCAGTTTTCCGGCCTGACATTCATCTTGTGATAGTAGAGGGCGACCAGGATATCCACCATGGACATGCTCCCGCCCAGGTGTCCGGCCTTGGACTCATATATCATGCGGAGCGCCCTCATCCTGATGTCGATGGCTTTTAATTCAAGCTGCTTTATCTGCATACCGCACCTCCTAACCAGCTCCGCCTGTCTCGGCTTACTTTCTCTTGTTCTTCTCGATCAGGACGGCCGCCACGACCAGGGCGCCGGTGGCGATATCCATGATGAAGGAGTTCACGCCCAGCAGGTTTCCACCGTTTGTCAGGACCGCCATTATCGCCGCGCCTATAACGGTGCCGAGGACCGTTCCCTCAGCGCCGGCTAGACTCGCTCCGCCGATGACCGCCGCAGCTATGGCCTCCATCTCGTAGCCCTCTCCGGCGGAGGGCTGGGCGCTGGTGATGCGCGCAGTCAGGAGTATACCCGCCAGCGCGGCGCAGAGCGCGTTGAACATATACGTCGCGCAAATAGTCGGCGCGAGCTTTATGCCGCTGAGCCTGGACGCCTCCTTGTTGCTGCCCAGCGCATATATGTTTCTGCCAAATCTCGTATATTTCAAAATGTACGCCGCTATAATGATGACCACGAGCCACACGATAAACAGCGAGGGCAGGCCGAAAATGCTCAGCTGGGCAAAGCTCGTGAAGCTCTGAGGCAGAGACGGTATGGTCCTGCCCTGAGTTATGAGCATGGCGAGTCCGCGCCCCATCTCCATTGTACCCAAGGTCGCTATGAACTCGGGGATCTTGCCGTATTGTATCAGGATGCCGTTCAGAAGGCCGATCATCAGGCATATCGCGATCGTTACGGCAAGCGCCGGGATCGTACTCCAGCCCTGTTCCTTCAGGAGCACTCCGCACATTACGCTGCTCAGTCCGACGACCGAGCCGACGGACAGGTCTATTCCTCCGGTGATTATTACAAAGGTCATGCCTATGGAGACAAGCCCCGTGACCGAGGTGGAACGCAGAAGGTTGTACAGGTTCCTGGACGATATAAACTCAGGCCGGGCGAGCGACAGCGCCGCGCACAACACTATGAGGATCAGTATAAGCGTGCCGCTGGACAGCCGGCTCTTCCTCTTCATATTTGTCAGAACGGTTTCTCTTTTCATCACGAATCTCCTTGTGCCATCAGCTTTTGATCCCGGAGGCAAGCAAAACCGCTTTTTTCTCCAGTTCGTTGTGCGGGATGTTCCTGATCTCATCGCTGCTGATCTCCCCGGCGACCTTGCCCTCGCTGAATACGACAACGCGGTTTGCCAGGCCCAGCACTTCGGGAAGATATGAGGAAATGAGAATGATGGAGTTGCCTTCCATCGTGAGTTTTTCCAGGAGCTTGTATATCTCGCGTTTTGCATTTACGTCGATGCCCACAGTGGGCTCGTCGAAGATGAACACCTTGCTCTTTTTGCAGAGCCACTTGGATATGACCACCTTTTGCTGGTTTCCTCCGCTGAGATTGCGTACAAGCTGCTCCAGGCTCGGGGTCTTTATGCCGATCGCGTCTTTGTAATGCTGAGCGTTGGCGTGTTCCCTTTTCAGGTCGACGCCGCCCAGTCTGCTGATGTCTCCATACGAGGCGAGATTTGTGTTGTGCTTGATGGAAAGCGCGAGACACAGTCCCTGTTCGCGGCGGTTTTCAGGCAGCAGGCTTATCCCGTTCTTGATGGCGTCCGCCGGGTTCGAGATCTTCACCTCTTTGCCCTCTACCAGAACGCTGCCACTGTCGTATCGCTCCGCGCCGAATATGGTGCGGACGGTTTCGGTCCTGCCGGAGCCGACCAGGCCGAACAGGCCCAGTATCTCTCCGCGGTGCACCTTGAAAGAGATATCCTCAAAAACCCCTTTCTTGGTCAGGCCCCTGACCTCGAGTACCGTCTCGCCGACTGCGGGATGCTCGATATCGTACATGTCCGTCATCTCACGGCCCACCATCATGGATACAAGCTCGTCGCTATTGGTCTCGGATATCAGCTTGTGTCCCGCGAACTTGCCGTCCTTGAGCACCGTCACCTCGTCGCAGATCTCAAAGAGCTCCTCCAGCCGGTGAGAAATATAGATGATGCCAAGGCCTTTTTCCTTCATCCTGCGGATTATCCCAAAAAGCATCCGCGTGTCCTCGTCGGTCAAAAGCGCCGTGGGCTCGTCAAATATGGCCAGCTTCGCATCCTCGCTCACCGCCTTGGCTATCGAGATCATCTCCTGCTGCGCCACGGTGAGTTCGCTCAGCTTTTTGCGCACGTCCACATTGATGCCCAGGTCCTGCAGGATGGCCTCCGAATCCTTATACACCTTCTTCCAGTCCACCGACGCGCCCTTCCTCGGCAGCCTGCCAAGGAAAAAATTCTCTCCCACGCTCAGGTGCGGAGCCATCGTTATGTCCTGATAGATCGCAAGAAGGCCGAGAGACTTTGCCTGCATCGGGTTCTGGATAGCAGTTTCCTTGCCCTCGATGTAGATCTTGCCCTCGTAGTTGTTGCCATACACGCCCATGAGTACTTTTATGAGGGTGGACTTTCCCGCGCCGTTTTCCCCTATCAGTGCGTGTACCGAAGAGGGCCTGACGCTCAGGTTTATCCCGGAAAGCGCTTGCACGCCCGGGAAGCTCTTGCTTATGCCCTCCATGCGTATTATCTCGCCGCTGTATTCGCTCATAGAATCCCCCTGTTACTTCAAACTCGGTCCGCAAGGAGGCGGACCGAGTTTGAGCTGAAACACTGTCGCTTTACGATCCCGCTCCCGTCAGCGTGCCAGGCGGCTGGGGTCCAGGACGTCCTGGATACTCTCGTCGTCTATGTTTTCCAGAGTGACGAGAGTAACGCCGGTGTTGTAGTAGCTGTCGATGCTCTCGCCCATAACTGCGTCGTAGGCAAAGTTGACCGCCTTGTAACCCCAGTTATAGAGGTCCTGGACCAATATGGCCTTGAGCGCGCCGTTGCGAATGCCGTCTATCTCCTCGGGATTTCCGTCGTAGGCCACGCCGACTATCTCGTCCTCAAGCCCCGCCTCCGCGATCGCAAGAGCGATGCCGGAACCGGTGACGTTGTTGTCTCCGTATACTCCGATGAGGTCGGCATGCGCGGAAATGTAGTCGTTGGTGAGGTCCATGGCCTTCTGCATATCGTTATCCACATACTGTTCGGATATGATGGTGATATCCGGGGCGAGCTCGGCCATCTTGTCTATGAAGCCGTCGTCGCGGTCATATACGGTCTGAACAGGGACCGCGCTGACTATGCCTATTGTACCCTTGAGCTCTTTGCCGGCCTCCTGCAGATACTTCACCATCTGCTCGGCCATCATCTCGCCGCCGGCATAGTTGTCGTTCGCCATGAACATGTCGTAGGATTCGGTGTTGACCGCGGTGTCCACCACGATGATCTTAATTCCAGCCTCGTGCGCCTCCTCAAGCGCAGCGACAACAGCGTCGCTGTCGGAGGGGGTGATGACAATGGCGTCGGGCTTGGATACGATGACGTCCTCGAGCAGAGTCACCTGTCCGGCGATGTCCGCCTCGGACGCGGCGCCGTGCTCCGTGATCTCAATCTTGCCCTCGCTGTCGAGCACCGCGTTGCGCGCGCCCGTCAGCATGTACTGCCAGGACTCGGAGTCCGTGGACTTCACTATCACCGCAACTTTGACGGCTTCTTCGGTATTTGGCGTGTCGGAAACGGCTGCGTCGCCGGTATCCGCCGGGGCGGGGTCGTTTGCCTGCCCGCATGCGCAGAGCGCAAGCAGCATACAGAGCGCAAGGGCAATTGACAAAATCCTTTTCATGGTTTTCCTCCTAAATATATTTTTCGCCATGCACGTGGCATAAAGCCGCCATTTTCCCAGGATCTCCGTTGCGGCACCTTTGCGGGCGCCATGTTAAGTTTCAGTTTACTTAAGAAATCCCGGGCTTAATTTAAGATTTTTTCTTTCGCGTTGCTTAAGCTAGCTAAATTATTAATATCACAGGCAGCTTCCGAGTGTCAAGCAAATCGACGGATTTTCATCTGCTTTTTGTTTATTTTTATCTGTTTACACAATTATATGCCGCTATCATACTGCGATTTGCATAATAAATGAGCTAAATTTTAGTTTATTAGTTAACTTACCCAAAAAACTGTTTACTATTTTTCATTGAATTACTATTGATTTTTCAGTTTGCCTATCTTATATTATTATCGAAAACGCCCGTTTGAATAAAACGAGTTATCAAACATGGCACAGATTGATATACTGCACTAAATTTATCTAATTAAGTGAAAAATAGTATATTGAACTACAAACTAAAATACGGAGGAAAGCAACATGGAGAAAGGCTTGATGGTAGAGTCCTACAGGAAAATGGTGCTGATTCGGAAGTTTGAGATGTGCGCTTCTAAGCTCTTCGCGCAGAACAAGCTCCCGGGCTTTCTGCACCTCTATGTGGGGGAGGAAGCCGTGGCCACCGGCGTGTGCAGCGCCCTCGAGGTCACAGACTACATCACCAGCACCCACAGAGGCCACGGACACCTGATCGCAAAGGGCGGAGACGTCAAGAAAATGATGGCCGAGCTCTTTGCCAAAGAAACCGGATATTGCAAGGGCAAGGGCGGCTCAATGCACATCTCCGACAGAGACAAGGGCATACTCGGTGCAAACGGCATCGTCGGCGCGGGGATCCCCATCGCTACCGGAGCCGCCTTCGCAAGCAAGTATAAGGGCGACGGCAGGGTGGCTGTGAGTTTCTTCGGAGACGGCGCCGCAAACCGCGGCACCTTCCACGAGGCGCTCAATATGGCAGCAGCCTTCAAGCTGCCCGCTGTGTTCGTGTGCGAAAATAACCTCTTTGCCATTTCCGTCTGCGCGCGCTACCACATGGCCATCTCCGACATCTCGGACCGCGCCGCCGCATACGGTATGCCGGGCTACAGCATAGACGGAAACGACGTCGAGCTGGTATATGAGACCACCAAGGCCGCCGTCGAGCGCGCACGCCGCGGCGAGGGCCCCACCCTCATCGAGTGCAAGACCTGGCGCCACCGCGGCCACTACGAGGGCGACCCCGACGACTACAGGACCGCCGAGGAAAAGGCCGAATGGATGCAGAAGGACCCCATCGAGCGCCTTGCAAAGCGCCTTATCGAAGAAGGCATCTGCACCCAGGCAGAGCTGGACGCCATCGCGTCCGATGCGGACAAGCTGCTCGCGGAGGCTATCGACGAGGCAGAGGCTGCGCCCGTCCCCAGTGTGTCCGCCCTCATGGCCGACATTTATAAGGAATAAGGAGGAGATTCTATGAGCAAGATCACTTTCGCCAAGGCGATAGGCGACGCACTGCGCAACGAAATGCGCCGCTGCCCCGAAGTATATCTCGCCGGAGAGGACGTCGGCTTTCGCGGCGGAGATTTCGGCGAGGACAAGGGTCTCTGGGCCGAGTTCGGCCCCGGGCGCGTCGTGGATACGCCCATAAGCGAGACTGCGATAATAGGACACGCCGTCGGTGCCGCGGCCTGCGGTCTCCGGCCCGTCGTTGAGATCATGCACATGGACTTCATTGGAGTGGCCATGGACGAGATACTCAACCAGGCCAGCAAAATGCGCTATATGTTCGGCGGCAAGACCGCCGTACCCATGGTCATCAAAACCACCGCCGGCGGCGGTGTCAGCGCGGCGGCACAGCACTCGCAGATGCTCGAAGCGCTCGTGGCGCACATCCCCGGTCTGAAAGTCGTTGTCCCTTCGGACGCCGAGGACGCCAAGGGGCTGCTCATCGCCGCCATCAGGGACGACAACCCCGTAGTGTTCATCGCCCACAAGCTGCTCATGGCAAAGAAGGGCGAGGTCCCGGACGAGGAATATGTCGTACCCATCGGCAAGGCCAAAATAAGGCGCGAGGGCAAGGACGTGACGCTGGTCAGCTGGTCCAAGATGGTCCTGGATACAAAAGCTGCCGCCGAGGAGCTTGCCGAACAGGGCATCGACGCCGAGGTCATAGACCTCCGCACGATAAAGCCCATGGACGAGGAGACCCTCATCAACTCCGTCAAAAAGACCGGCAGGCTCGTCATCGTGCACGAGGCGACCAGGGTGAACGGTTTCGGCGCAGAGATAGCCGCAACCGTCTCAGAAAAGGCTTTTGAATACCTCAAGGCCCCCATTCTTAGAGTCACCGCTCCCGATTGCCCCTCCCCCTTCAGCCCCGTTTTGGAAGCTGCATATCTGCCCAACGCCGAAAAGATAGTTGAGGCGGTCAAGAGCATAGTGAAATAAGCAGCAGGGAGGCAGGAACACATGAGTAGAATTAGAGTTATAATGCCCAAAATGGGCATGACGATGACCGAGGGCAGCGTTGCGTCCTGGGAAAAACACGACGGCGACCACGTCAACGAGGGCGAAGTCATCGCCATGGTCGAGACCGATAAGATAACCAACAGCCTTGAGAGCCCCGCGACCGGCATACTTCACACCACGGTGGAGCCCGGCGAGGAGGTCCCGGTCGCCGGCAGGATCGGTTACATCGAAGTTGAGGACTGACCCGAAATCCAGCAAAAAAGAAACGGCAGGTACTTTCGTACCTGCCGTTTTCATTCTATCGGATATTATCTTATTTCCCGGACAGATATTCGTCGATGGACTTGGCACCCTGTTTGCCGGCGCCCATCGCCAGGATGACCGTGGCCGCGCCGGTGACGGCGTCGCCGCCGGCGAACACGCCATCCCTGGAAGTCTGCAGAGAATCCTCGTTCACGACGAGGCAGCCCTTCTTGTTGCAATCCAGGCCGGGCGTAGTCGTCCTCAGCAGCGGGTTCGGCGTCGTGCCAATTGCCACGATGACCGCATCCGCCACAATGACGAATTCACTGCCCTCGATGGGCGTCACGCCCCTGCGGCCGGAGGCGTCCGGCTCGCCCAGGCGCATCTTCACGCACTTGAGACCTACAACGCGCCTGTCCGCGTCGCCCAGGATCTCCACGGGGTTGTTCAAGAGTTTGAACTCGATGCCCTCTTCCTCGGCGTGGTGGACTTCCTCCGCCCTGGCGGGCAGCTCGTCGCGGCCGCGGCGGTAGACTATGAATACCTCATCCGCGCCCATGCGCTTTGCGCAGCGCGCTGCGTCCATCGCCACGTTGCCGCCGCCGATGACAGCGATCCTCTTGGCGTTGTTCTTTATCGGCGTGTCGTAGTCGTCCCTGTAGGCCTTCATGAGGTTTATCCTGGTCAGGTACTCGTTCGCCGAGTAAACGCCGAGGAGGTTCTCGCCGGGTATGTTCATAAACTGCGGCAGGCCGGCGCCGGAGCCTATGAACACGGCCTCATAACCGTCCTCAAACAGCTGGTCCAGAGGCATCGTGCGGCCTATGATGCAGTCGTTCACGAACTTAACGCCGCTGCGCTCGAGGTTCTTGACCTCGCGGTCAACTATGCTCTTGGGCAGACGGAACTCGGGTATGCCGTAAGCCAGAACGCCGCCGTTCTTGTGCAGCGCCTCGAACACCGTCACGTCGTAGCCCTTCTTGACGAGGTCGCCCGCGCAGGAAAGGCCGGAGGGGCCGGAGCCGATTATCGCCACTCTGTGGCCGTTGGGCGCAGCCTTTGCCGTGCAGGCGCAGGCGTCGTCCGCGTGCTCCATGTGGTAATCCGCGACGAAGCGCTCCAGCCGGCCTATGGCCACGGCCTCGCCCTTTATGCCGCGCACGCACTTGGATTCGCACTGGCGCTCCTGGGGACACACGCGGCCGCACACCGCAGCCAGCGAGTTTGTGGTCGCTATGACC
Organism: Clostridiales bacterium; assembly: GCA_004553625.1. GTDB lineage: Bacteria > Bacillota > Clostridia > Oscillospirales > Oscillospiraceae > Scatomorpha > Scatomorpha merdavium. Next base: position 19,568 of record SFKX01000008.1, read on the forward strand.
TCGTAACCGCCCTCAAAGTCGCCCTCCTTCACCTTGGCGATGAACTCGGGTATCCTGACGTTAACGGGGCAGCCCTTCACGCACTGCGGGTCCTTGCAGTTCAGGCAGCGCATGGCCTCCTGCTTTGCCACGAACGCACCGTAGCCCAGAGCGACTTCGTTGAAGTTCTTCGCCCTGACCTTCGGGTCCTGCTCCGGCATCGGGTGCTTCGTCATGCGCTTCATCGGGTTTTCGCCCTCGTCCGCCTCGGAGGGCTTGTACTCGCCGCGGCGCACACCGCCCGTGATGCGGCACACATGCTCGTTCTGGTCGGCCTCCTCGTTCAGATAGAAGTTATTGCGCTCAAGCAGGCTGTCCCAGTCCACCAGGTGCGCGTCGAACTCCGGGCCGTCCACGCAGGCAAACTTCCGCTCTCCGCCGACCGTCAGGCGGCAGCCGCCGCACATGCCGGTGCCGTCTATCATGATGGGGTTCAAGCTTGCCGTGGTCTTGATGCCGTAGGGCCTCGTCGTTTCGGCCACGTACTTCATCATTATCACAGGGCCGCAGGTCAGGATGGAGTCATACTGAACGCCGGACTCCAGCAGTTCCTTCAGCTTCGTCGTAACAAAGCCCTTCTCGCCGTAGGTGCCGTCGTCCGTGGTGATGTACAGGTTGTCCGACGCAGCCCTGAATTCATCCTCCATGATGACGATGTCCGCTGACCTGAAGCCGCAGATCATGTCCACCGCGATGCCCAGCCTCTTGAGCTCCTTGGCAACGGGGTAGTTTATCGCGCAGCCGGTACCGCCGCCCACAACGCAGACGCGCTTCGCGTTCGGGTCTATCTCCGCGGGGCGCCCCAGAGGGCCAACGATGTCCGCGATATAGTCGCCCGGCTCGATGAGCGAGAACATCTGCGTACTCTTTCCCGCAGGCTGGAAGTTGAAGGACACCGTTCCCTTCTCAGGATCGTAGTCCGCGATGGTGAGAGGGAACCTTTCACCGTATTCATCCAGCCTGAAAATGGCAAATTGACCCGGTTTTGCGCTCCTTGCTATGAGCGGAGCTTCAATGCTCACGCGATAAATAGTCTTGGAGGTGTTGATCGGGTATTTTTCAGCAATTCTGAACATGTCTCTTCGATTCCGCCTTTCGCCTTTCATTGATATTGCCCCAACTAGGCCTCATATCCTATGGCCAATATAACATTTTCGGCCCATGAAGTCAACAAAGCCCCTGTAAACCAAACTACAAAAAGCCCTCCGGCCTGTGCCGGAGGGCTTTTCACGCTATCTATCCTCCCTGAAATAGGCCAAACCGAGATGCGCCGGCGGGTCATTCTCCCGCTTTTTGCGCAGCGAGGAGATTATCAGCACCGCTATCGTTACAAGATATGGCAGCATCTTGTAGAGCTCTTTCACCGCGAGGTTCATTCCCGCGGGGATATATAGATAGAGTATATACAGTCCGCCGAAGAGTATGGAGGCAAGTATGCTCAGGCTCGGACGCCAGACCGTGAAGATGACCAGCGCTATGGCCAGCCAGCCCCTGTCTCCGAAGGCGTCATTCGACCATACACCGCTGGCGTAGTCCATGACGTAGTAGAGCCCGCCCAGACCCGCGATCATGCAGCCGATACAGGTCGCGCCGTATTTATACTTGGTCACGTTGATGCCGGCGGCGTCCGCAGTCGCAGGGCTCTCGCCCACGGCTCTGAGGTTCAGCCCCGGCCTGGTCCTGTTCAAAAAGTAGGAGCTGCACAGGGCGAGCACGACGGCGATATACGCCAACATACCGTAAGACAGGAATATCTTGCCGAACCAGCCCAGCTCAGAGGCAAAGGGCAGAGAGGTCTTGAAATAACCGCTCGTCGCGGAAAGCGCGATGGAGGGTACGTCGCTGCCCGTCAGTTTGATGAGCGAACCCCCGAAGAAGTTGCCGAAACCCACACCGAAGGTCGTCATTGCCAGGCCCGTTACGTTCTGATTCGCCCTGAGCGTGACTGTCAGGAAGCAATAAAGCAACCCCATAAGGAGGCTCCCAACAAGGCAGCAGACCAGCGGTATGCCCACCGCGAGCACGCCGGACATCTCCTCCGCCGGCACCCTCTGCTCATATATGAAGGAGCCGATGACGCCCGAGATCGCACCCACGTACATGACGCCCGGCAGTCCCAGGTTCAGGTTGCCGGATTTCTCCGTCAGGGTCTCGCCCGTGCTGCCGCACAGCAGCGGGATGCCCTGCGCTACCGCCCTCGGAATGAAGGATACAAAGTCAAACACTCGCCTTCTCCTCCTTTCCTCCGGAGACCTGAGCCGACTCGCGATGCCTGAAATTCAGCTTGTAATCTATGAAGAACTCCGAGCCGATGATGAAAAACAGTATGATGCCCGAGAGAATGTCGCAGAACGAGTTGTTCAGGCCGAAGGAGGTCGAGATCTCGCTCGCGCCCATCTCGAGGAACACAAGCAGCAGGCTCGTGAACACCATGAAGATCGGGCTGAACTTGGCCAGCCAGGACACCATGACCGCCGTGAACCCGCGGCCGCCCGCCAGGGTGGTCGTTATCGTGTGGTCCGTACCGGCGACGAGCAGCAGCCCAGCGACGCCGCAGATAGCGCCCGAGAGCAGCAGCGTGCGCATGATGACGCGCTCGACCTTTATGCCGACGTACCGCGCCGTTTTCTCGCTCTCACCGACAACGCTGATCTCATAGCCGTGCTTGCTGTATTTCAGATACACAAACATGAACACGGTGATGAGCGCCACGATTATGACGTTCAGCATATACTTGTTCGAGCCGATCTGCGGCAGCCATCCCGCCATGCTGTTCTGGTTTATAATGCCGACCTTGCCCGCTCCCTTCGGGACCTCCCAGACAATGACGAAATAGGCGACGAGCTGCGTGGCGACGTAGTTCATCATGAGAGTGAACAGGGTCTCGTTCGTGTTCCACTTTGCCTTGAAAAACGCCGGGATGAACGCCCAGATCGCGCCCGCAGCCACGCCGGCTATAGCCATGATGACTATGAGCAGCCAGTTCGGCACGGAGTCTCCAATGAGTATCATGCAGGCGGCCACGGCGAGCGAACCCGCAAGCACCTGGCCTTCTGCACCTATGTTCCAGAACCGCATCTTGAACGCCGGGGTGACTGCCAGCGATATGCACAGCAATATAGCCAGATTCTGCAGCGAGACCCAGGTCTTGCGGTTCGTGCCGAAGGCTCCCTTGAACATTGCCGCGTATATCTGTATCGGGTCCTCACCCGTGAAAACCATCGTGACGACGGCGCAGACTATGAGGGCCAGTATTATGGCCGCCGCCCTAATCGCCCAGGCCTTGTACCAGGGGAGCGCGGCTCTCTTGGAGATGTGCATGAAAGGCACGTGAGTCTTGTTATTCATCCTCCTTAGCACCTCCCAGCCTTGTCATCATCATGCCGACTTTCCGCTTAGTCGCGTCCTTGCCGGCCATCATGCCGCTCACCTTGCCGCCGCAGAGTACCAGTATCCTGTCGCAGAGCTCGAGCAGCACGTCCAGGTCCTCTCCCACATAGATGACCGCCACGCCGCGCGCCTTCTGCTTGTTTATGAGGTCGTATATCGTATACGACGAGTTTATGTCCAGTCCCCTGACCGCATAGGCCGTCAGCAGCACTGTCGGCGCGGAGGCTATCTCGCGGCCGACGAGCACCTTCTGCACGTTGCCGCCCGAGAGCCTGCGCACAGGGGTGGAGACGCTCGGCGTGTTGACCTCCAGCTCCTCCACGACCTTTTCCGCCAGGTCGTGCGGCCCCTTCCGGTTCGTGAATATGCCCCGCGTACGCCTGAACGAGCGGAGCATCATGTTGTCCGTCAAGTCCATGTTGCCGACGAGACCCATGCCAAGCCTGTCCTCCGGCACGAAGGACAGAGCCACGCCCATGTCGCTTATATCCGCCGGGTCCTTGCCGATGAGCTCCTCGTGCTCGCCGGTCTGGGGGTCTATGTAGCTTATCGAGCCGCCCTCTGCCCTGTGCAGGCCCGCAATGGCCTCCAGCAGTTCCTTCTGGCCGCAGCCGGAGATACCCGCGACGCCCAGAATCTCGCCCGAATATGCGGTGAAGGACACGCCGTCCAGCTTCAGGACGCCGTCCTCATCCTTTACGGTGAGGTCCTTCACCACCAGCCTCGGCTTCGGGTCCTTCGGCTCCGGCCGCTCTATATTCAGCGTGACCGGCCTGCCGACCATCATGTTGGTCATGTCGGCAGCGTTCGTCTGCTTCGTCAGCATGTCTCCCACGAACTGCCCCTTGCGGAGTATCGCCACGCGGTCCGACAGCTCCTCCACCTCGTGCAGTTTGTGAGTGATTATGACCACGCTCTTGCCGTCGTTCCGCATGTTCCGGAGAACTGCAAAGAGCTTGTCAGTCTCCTGCGGCGTGAGCACAGCCGTGGGCTCGTCCAGGATGAGAATGTCCGCCCCGCGGTAAAGCACCTTGACTATCTCTACCGTCTGCTTCTCGGACACGGACATGTCGTAGATCTTTTTCTTCGGGTCCACCTCAAAGCCGTAGGCGTCGCAGATGGCCTTTATCTTCTCGGAGACCTTGCCGAGGTCGAGCCGGCCCTTGCCGGGCAGGCCGAGGATGATGTTCTCCGCCGCCGAGAGCACATCCACGAGCTTGAAATGCTGGTGGATCATGCCTATACCGAGGTCAAAGGCGTCCTTGGGCGAGCGGATGGCAACCTCCTTGCCGTCCACGAAGATCTGGCCCTCGTCGGGATAGTAGATGCCCGAGAGCATGTTCATGAGCGTGGTCTTGCCGCTGCCGTTCTCCCCCAGCAGCGCCAGGATCTCGCCCCTGTAGATGTCGAGCCAGACCTTGTCGTTGGCGACGATGCTGCCGAAGGTCTTTGTGATGTTCCGCATTTGGACCGCCGCGGTTTTCCCGTCCAAAAGGTTCCCTCCCCCATAAAAATCCGTGCTTTAAAAACTCCAAAGGACAGCGCAGCGAAATTGCCGCTGCGTTGTCCTTTGCCGGCAAGCCCCCGCGGGGGCTTGCCGGTCCGTGTGGTTTAACTTGCTAAAATTGCGGAACTCAGCCGCCGAAGTTGGTGTCGAGCAGGTTGATGCCGTCTATCTGGAGGTCGAAGTACGGGGCGGAGCGGAAGGTGCTCTCAGCGAAGTAGCCGTCCACGATGGCCTCGGTATCCGGGGTGTAGTCGGGGTCGGTATCGACGTCGGCCATGTAGCTGGTCTTGGTCTCGCCGCCAACGGTGAAGGTGTTCACGTCAAAGACGTGGAGGGTGCCGGCCTCGAGCTCGGCCTTGGCGGCCTCGATGGCCTCGACGGTACCCTCGGCAGCGGCGGCCTCGTTGACCTCGCTCAGCTCAACGGAGCCGGTGGCAATGGTGCCGGTCCAGTCGGCGGCAATGGCCTCGCCGTTCACGACGCAGTTTATCATGTACTCGAAGTAGGGCTCCCAGTTGATGCGGGAGGAAACGATGAAGGTGTTCGGGCAGGCGTCAACGGTGCTGCCGTTATAGGAGACGTTCGGGACGCCGGCGTCCTCGCAGGCGGTCGGGGCGCCCATGGAGTCGGCGTGCTGGCTGATGAGGACGCAGCCCTCAGCAATGAGCTTGTTGGCGCCTTCCTTCTCGGCGGTCTCGTCGTACCAGGAACCGGTGAAGGTGACGTCCATGGTGACGCTCGGGCAGACGCTCTTGGCGCCCAGGTAGAAGCTGGTGTAGCCGGAAATGACCTCGGCGTAGGTGAAGGCGCCGACGTAACCCATCTTGGCCTCGGACTCGGTGATCTCACCGGCCTCGATCATCTCATTGAGCTTCATGCCCGCGGCGATACCGGCGAGGTAGCGGCCCTCATAGATGGAAGCAAAGGCGTTGTGGAAATTATCAAGGCCCTCGGTGTGAGCCTTGGTGCCGGTGGCGTGGCAGAACTGGACCTCGGGGAACTCGCGCGCGGCCTGGATCATGAAATCCTCATGGCCGAAGCTGTCGGCAAAGACGATGTTGCAGCCGTCATCGGCGAGGTCGGCGGCGGCGTCATAGCACTCCTGGCCCTCGGGGACGTTGGTGCGCAGGACGTACTGGTCCTCGGAAAGGCCCAGAGCCTCGCAGGCGGCCTTGGCGGCGTTGATGAAGTTGAGGTCATAGGTGGAGTTCTCGTCGTGCAGGAAGATGAAGCCGACCTTGATCTCCTCGAGCGGGATACCGGCGGTCTCCGGAGCATCGCTGACAGGGGCGTCGCTCGTGACCGAATCGTCATCTCCGGCGGGCTCGGTGGTCTCGGGAGCGTCCTGGCCGCAGGCGGCAAGCGCAAAGACCATCACAAGGGCAAGCAGAAGCGCAAGAAACTTCTTCATTTTTTCTCCTCCAAAAAGTAATGTTTATCTAAAGGCCGGGGCCTATAGAACAAAATAAAAGGCGGAAGCCGCAAGGCCTCCGCAAACAACGAACCGGAAGGCGCAAAAGCGCCCCCTCAGCACGCCGATAGTCCGGCCATTTACGGCGGCCGGGTAGAGACCTCGGAACCATATCATCCAATTTATATCGACACGATGTTAAGTTATAATAAGTGTCAGCAAAACTCTATCTGCCCGTCGTCGGACATCGACTTGATCCGGGCAAGGGACTCCACCCTGACGCCCTCGGACCTGATAAGCTCGCCGCCCGGCTGGAAGGCCTTTTCGATGGCGATACCAGCTCCGACGACGGTGGCGCCGGCCTGGCGCACCAGGGATATCAGCCCGTGAAGCGCCGCGCCGTTTGCGAGGAAGTCGTCCACGATGAGGACCCTGTCCTCCGGACCTATGTAGTCCTTCGAGACGAGGATGGTGTTGGTGTCTCCGTGTGTGAAGGAGTGGACCGTTGCCGTCCAGAACTCGCCGAAAAGATTGCGCGTACGGTTCTTCTTGGCAAACAAAACAGGGCATCCGAAAACCTGACCTGTGATGCAGGCCAGCCCGATGCCCGACGCTTCGATCGTCAGTATTTTATTGATGCCCTCGCCCTCATAGAGACGATAGAGCTCTTTTGCCATTGCGGTAAACAGCTCGGGGTCCATAAGATGATTCAGGAACCCATCGACCTTCAGTATGCCGCCGGGCAGGACTACCCCGTCCTCCGCGATACGGCGCTCCAGAAGCTGCAAGGCGCTCACTCCCATCTCAGAAATCCGAAAACCGTTTTTATCATACAACATCTTTCTCCCCCGCGCAACTGGCTTTTTGAACAATTTCGACCGATTTAGACAGATATTTTAAGTGTTTATCCATAGCCCGCGCACTCCGGGGATTTACAAAACGGGGCGAAAGGTATAAAATGAGAAAACTTCAAAGTCGAACGGAGGCAGTCACATGAGCAAGCTCCACAAGAAGATGGTCGCTCTCGGGAACCTATCTCACCACAGCTACGACAGTATCGTCGCCGCCTGCGGCGAGCCGAAGGAAAAGAAGCCCTGCATCTTCTCCGACATAGGCGAGGGCTCACGCGCCACCTGGAGCGACGGAGTCTTTGTCCTCACCCTCAACTTCGATGCGGACGGCAACTACTGCGGCATCTACCACCACCGCAACTGGGAACCGTACATCATAACGGCGATAGTTTCCGTCGTCATAATTGCCGGCGCGCTCATCGGCGGTTACTTCATGCGCCAGGCAAACGAGGCCAAAAACAGCGAACCAGGCGCGGTCGTCGAGACCGCTTACGAATATGAGCTGGACGAATATCAGGAGGTAAGTCTGTAAAATGTTGAAATTCCCGGAAATGCCCTACGCACGGCCCGATATCGAGGCCGCAAAGCAGTTCCTCGCCGACGCCGCCGCAAGGCTGGACGCCGCTGAGAGCTTCGAGGCCGCCGATGCGGTCTTTGTCGAGGTGGACAGGCGCAGCGCTGAACTCGACACCATGTTCACCCTCTCCCACATCCGCCACGACATCAACACCGAGGACAAGTTCTATGACGCCGAGGTCGAGTATGCCGACGCCGTCCTGCCCGAGCTGGAGGAGTATGTAGACCGCTGGAATCGCAGCCTCGTCGGCAGCAAGTGGCGCCCGCAGCTTGAGGAGAAATATTGCTCCATCGCCTTCCTCAACAAGGAGATAGACATGCGCACCTTCTCTCCGGAGATAGTCCCGGAGCTGCAGAAGGAAAACTCGCTCTGCACGGAATATTCAAAGCTCCTAGCCTCCGCACAGATAGAATTCGAGGGCGGCGTCTACACCCTCTCCCAGCTGACGCCCTTCAAGCAGTCTCCGGACGACGCGCAGCGCCTCGCCGCCTGGAAGGCCGAGGGCGCCTGGTATATGTCGCACAAAGATAAGCTGGACTCCATCTATGACGAGCTCGTCCACCTGCGCGACGCAATGGGCAAAAAGCTCGGCCACTCGGACTATATCCCCCTCGGCTATGACCGTATGCGCCGCAACTGCTACACCAAGGAGGACGTTGAGGCCTTCCGCAAGGCCGTTGTCAAGCACATCGTCCCCCTGGCAGACGCAGTCTACCGCCGCCAGGCCGAGCGCCTCGGCAAGGAATACCCCATGAACTACGCCGACAACGCCCTCGAGTTCCGCAGCGGCAACCCAAAGCCCCAGGGCACTCCGGACGACATCCTTGCCGCGGGGAAAAAGTTCTATCACGAACTCAGCCCTGAGACGGCGGAGTTCATCGACTTCATGTATGACAACGAGCTGCTCGACGTGCTCTCGAAAAAAGGCAAGGCCGGCGGCGGCTACTGCACCACACTCGGCAGCTACAACTGCCCCTTCATCTTTGCAAACTTCAACGGCACCTCCCACGACGTGGAGGTCATCACCCACGAGGCCGGCCACGCCTTTGCAAACTTCACGGGCCGCTTCATCGTCCCCGGCGAGTGCCAGTGGCCCTCGCTCGAGGCCTGCGAGGTCCACTCCATGTCCATGGAGTTCTTCGCCTGGCCCTGGGCGGAGTACTTCTTCGGCCCGGACGCGCGCAAGTTCCGCTACACGCACCTCTCCGGCGCGCTCACCTTCATCCCCTACGGCACGATGGTGGACCACTTCCAGCACCTCGTCTACGAGAAGCCGGAGATGAGCCCCGCCGAACGCAACGAGACCTGGCGTGAGCTCACCGCCGTATACATGCCCTGGATGAAGCTGGACGACATCCCCTTCTACGGCGAGGGCCGCGCCTGGCAGCGCCAGCACCACATCTATGAAAGCCCCTTCTACTATATTGATTACTGCCTCGCGCAGACCGTCTCCCTCCAGTTCTGGGCGGAGATCCAGAAGGACGCAAAGGCCGCATGGGAGAAATACATGGCATATACCCGTCCCGCCGGCACAAAAACCTTCAAGGAACTGGTCGCGGGAGCGGGCCTGGATTCGCCCTTCGGCGAGGCCGCTATGAAAACCATAGCCGAGGCCGCGGGCAAATGGCTCGAGGGATATGATCTCAGTGGCATAGTCTGATAACACAAAATGAGGCCCCCTGCGCCAAACCGCGCAGGGGGCTTTTTCATATCCTTTTTCGGCTCAGAACAGCTCGTCGCCGCTCTTGTTCTCCAGGCCGGGGTGCAGGTCGAAGCGCACCGCGCCGACACGGGCCTTGCCCGCAACGGCCTGCTCGACCAGGTAGGTCCCGCGGATGCCGAAGCCTCCGCAAAGCTCTATCGCGCCGCAACCCGCTTCCGCCATCTCCGCCGCCGCGGCCGCGCCCTGCTCATAGGTCGAGACTCCTATGGACGTCAGCCGCACGGACGGGGTCTCTACCACGCCGCGGTCCCGCGCCGGGTCCGCGCCGGGCGCTATGAATATGAACGCCGCATTGAGCATGGCTTTCGCCTCCTCACTTCTTGTTCGGGATGTGTATGGCCCGCTTCTGCGCGGCCAGGGCCGCCTCGCGCAGGGCCTCCGCCACCGTCGGATGGCAGTGGATAGTGTCCGTCAGCTCGTCAAGTGTAGCCTCCAGTCTGATAGCCAGCGCAGCCTCCTCTATAAGCTCCGTCGCGCTGGGCGCCAGGATGTGTACGCCCAGGATCTCTCCGAACTTCGGCCCGGCCAGGACCTTTATGAGCCCGCCCGTGCAGCCGGAGACCAGGCTCCTGCCGTTCGCGCTCGTCGGGAAACGGCCGACGATGTATTCAATGCCCAGTTCCTTCGCCCGCTCCTCCGTGTAGCCGACGCCCGCTATCTCTGGGCCGACGTAGGCGCATGCGGGGCTCATGTCCTCGTTGAAGCCGGCCTCGCCGCCCATGGCGTTTTCCGCCGCGGCCTCGCCCATGGCCATCGCCGCGTGGGCCAGCATCAGACGCCCGGAGCAGTCTCCCACGGCAAAGACGCCGGGGACGCTCGTCTCGAGCCGCTTGTCCACCTTTATGAAGCCGCCCTCGACGGCTATGCCCGCCTTGTCAAGGCCCAGGCCCTCCAGATTCGGGCTCCGACCGACGCAAACCAGGACCTTCTCAGCCTCAAAGACCGTGTCCTTCCCGCCGATCTCCGCGTGGACCGCCGCTCCGTTCGTAGTCGTGTCCACGCGCGTTACCTTAGCTCCGGTGCGCAGGTCCATGCCCTCCGCCACGAGCTGCGCCGCCGCCAGCTCCGCAAGTTCACCGTCCATCTGCGGCAGGATGCGGTCCTGCAGCTCCAGAACTGACACCTTTGAGCCGAAGCGGCGGTATACGCTGCCCAGCTCCACACCGATGACGCCGCCACCGATAACGACGAGGCTCTCCGGGATGTGGTCCAGCTTGAGGCAGGCCGTCGAGTCTATGCAGGCCGGGCATTCCTTCAATCCGGGTATGGGCGGCATTACGGGCTTTGACCCCACTGCTATGATTATTTTGTCGGGATTCAGGGTCTTGTCCCCCACTTTAACTGTTTTCGGTCCGGTAAACTTGGCTTCTCCCTCCACAACCGCGACCTTATTGGCGCGCATCAGAGCGCGGACGCCGCCGGTCAGCTTGTCGGAGACCGACTGGCGCGTCGCCTGCACGCGCGGCCAGTCCACTGCCACGTCCCGGCCGATGATGCCTATGTCCGCAGAGTTCGTGGCAAGCTCATAGACCTCGGAGCTGTGCAGCAGGGCCTTCGTGGGCATACAGCCCCGGTTGAGACAGGTACCGCCTATCTCGGCGCGCTCTGCGAGCGTGACCTTGGCGCCCAGCTGCGCCGCGCGTATCGCCGCGACGTAGCCGCCCGGCCCGCCGCCGATCACCAGGACCCCGCCGCCCTCCGCGGATTTTTCCTCGGCCTTCGCCGGGGCCGCGGTCTTGGCCGGGGCGGCAGCGTAGCTCTCGCCCTCCGCGCCGATGACGGCCACGGGGGTCAGGCAGGCCACGGTCTCCCCAGCCGGGACCAGGATCTTCAGCAGCTTGCCGGAGACTGTGGCCTCAATGTCGTTCGTCAGCTTGTCCGTCGAGACTGAAAAGAGCTTTTCGCCCTCCTTGACCTCGTCTCCCTCGTTCTTGAGCCAGGCCTCTACAGTGCCTTCCGTCATCGTGAGGCCGAGCTTCGGCATTACAACTTCCTTAGCCATGTGCACCTCCTAGGCCAGCACCAGCGCGGGGAACTCTATGAGCTTTTTCACGCGCTGCAAGAACTGCGCCGCAACGGAGCCGTCCACCACGCGGTGGTCCGCCGTGAGGGAGAGGTTCAGTATAGGCCGCACGCAGAGCTCGCCGTCCACGACGACAGGCTTTTCCACTATCGCGTTCACGCCGAGTATGGCCACCTCCGGCTGATTTATGATGGGCGAGAAGCTCTCTATGCCGTACATGCCCAGGTTCGTTATCGTGAAGGTCCCGCCGCGGAGCCTGTCCATGGGCAGGCCGCCCTTGCGCGCCAGCTCCGCCAGCTCCTTCACCTCGCCGGAGATCTCGGCCAGGCCCTTCTTGTCCGCGTCCGGCACGTTCGGCACGACTAGGCCGTTGTCCAGCGCCACCGCCACGCCCATGTTCACGTAGTTCTTGTAGACGATCTTCTCCCCGTCCACGGAGCAGTTGAGCAGGGGATACTCCCTCAGCGCCAGGGCCACGAGCTTCACAAGCATGTCCGTATAGCTGACCTTCAGCCCCTCGGCCTTGAGCCTTTCGCGCAGGCGGGAGAGCTCCGTCACGTCGCAGCCCAGGTTGAAGGTGACCGTCGGGCTCGTCATGTGGCTGTTCTGCATGTTCCGGGCGATGACCTTGCGCATACCCGTCATGGGCTTTACCTCTTCCCTGGGAGCCTCAGCCGCCGCGGGCTTCGAGGCCGCAGCCAGGATATCCGCCGCCAGGATGCGGCCGCCCTTGTGAGGGACGTCCTTGAGGTCCATGCCCAGCTCAGCCGCGGCCTTGGCGGCCAGGGGGCTGGCCTTCGGCCCCGGCTCGGGCGCGGGTTCCGGTTTCGGCGGCGGGGGAGGCGGCGCTGCCTTGAACTTTTTGACGTCCTCCTCCGTCACGCGGCCGCCGGGGCCGGTGCCGGGGACGAGGGCGATGTCCAGGCCCAGCTCTTTCGCCAGCTTCTTCGCCGCCGGAGACGCCACGACCCTGCCGCCGGGAGCCTTGGCCGGCGCAGGCGCGGGCGCCGCCGCAGGGGCCGAAGGGGCCTCGGCCTTCGGCTCGGCACCGGGGATCAGACCGGATATGTCCTCGCCGGGCGCGCCAATCACCGCCACCCCGGTCAGGCAGGGCAGAGTATCCCCCTCCTTGGCCAGGATCTTCAAAAGCGTGCCGGAGGCAGTCGCCTCTATCGTGTTCGTCAGTTTGTCCGTCTCTACCTCGAAAAGGGGCTCGCCCTCCTGCACCGGCTCGCCCTCTTTTTTGAGCCAGCGGCTGACTGCGCCCTCCGTCATCGTGAGGCCGAGCTTCGGCATCACTACGAGTTTTGCCATTTACATTTCCTCCTTATCCGGCCGGAACATGCCCAGTCTCGCGGCCTCGCTTAGTGCCGCCCTGGGCATGACCCGCCAGGGTCCGTTTCGCAATACGGTGAACGTGACCTCGTCCCCGGGGTCCACGCGCAACTCGCGCTCCCCGTCGAGGGCTATCATGTGCCGCGCCTGGGCCAGGAAGCGGAAACCCTCGCCCAGCTCCAGGCGGCGTACGCCGGTTACGCCCACCTCCGTGAGCACTCCCGCGGCTATCGGCGCCGTGACGCGCCTGCCTCCTCCGCCGAGCTCGACGGCCAGAGCACAGTCGTCCCTGTCCTCCACTATGCCGCAGACACCCGCCACAGCGGAAAAGCCGATGGTCGCCGGGTGGCAGCGCGAGGCGACGATAAGCCGCATCCGCTCCGCGTCCCAGATCGCCCTCGCCCCGGCGAAGAAGTCGTCCGAGACCACGGCGTCTATGAGCGCGATGTCACGCAGCTGCCCGTTCACGCGGACCTCTATGCGCTTGTCCCGGAGACAGCAGCCGTAGGGCTCCGGCATGAGCGAGACCGCAGCCGCGGCCATGCCCGCCACCGTGCCTTCCATAAGCGTGGGGTAGACGTTGTTCGTCCCGGTGGAGACGGAGAGCATCGGAACTTCCGCTATGCCCTTGGCAGCGGCCCGGCTCGTGCCGTCTCCGCCCAGGACCACCACGCAGCCGACGCCCTGCTCCTCCAGCATCCGCGCCGCCCGGGTCGTATCCTCCTGCGCGGCCTCTATCTCGAAGTCCAGCAGCTCCACCTGCGCCCGGAGCACTCCGTCGCTCTCCAGGCCCTCGCGCACCGCCCAGCCAATCATGAAGGTCTCCGGCATGAACAGGACCCGCTCTATGCCCAGGCCCTGCGCCGCCAGCACGATGCGCTTGCAGATGTTCACCTTCTCGTTGTTGTCTATCGTCGTCGCATAGGAGACGAGGCGCCGGATATCCTTGCCCGACGCCGGGTTGGCTATGACGCCTATCGTCCTGTTCAAACGCAACACCTCTCAAAAAAGGCCCGCAGAGCCGGTGGAGCGCCTGCGGGCCTGACCGTCGCCTGGTTTAGAACATCTTCTTTGCCGCCACAAGGATATCCTGGGCGTTCGGGATGTAGTACTGCTCGAGGTTCGGGGCGAAGGGGACCGGCGTATCAAGGGCACCGATGCGGATTACCGGCGCGTCGAGGTAGTCGAAGAACTCCTCGCCGATGATTGCGCTGATCTCGCCGCCGTAGCCGCCGCGCTTGACCTCCTCAGTTATCACGATGGCCTTGTGCGTCTTGGCGATGCTCTCGCCTATGAGCTCCTTGTCCAGGGGGTAGAGGCTGCGCAGGTCGATGACCTCTACGCCTATGCCCTCCGCGGCGAGCTTTTCAGCCGCCTCGAGCGCGTCGTAGACCTGTCTGCCGTAAGTGATGATGGAGAGGTCCCCGCCCTCGCGGGCCACGCGGCCCTTGCCCAGGGGGATGGGCTCAAGGCTCGAGACCTCGCCCTTCATGCCGAGCAGGACCTTCTGCTCGAAGTACATGACGGGGTTGTCGTCGTCTATGGCAGAGAGCATGAGGCCCAGGGCGTCCTGCGCGCAGGAGGGGTATACGACCTTCAGGCCGGGAACGTGGGTCAGCCAGGCCTCAAGGCTCTGGGAATGCTGCGCCGCAGCGCCGGTGCCGGCGCCCGCCGGGAGGCGGACGACCATAGGCATCGAGATCTTGCCGCCGAACATATAGCGCATCTTCGCCGCCTGGTTCACGAGCTGGTCCATGCCGACCGTCAGGAAGTCGCAGAACATCAGCTCCGCAATGGGCCGGAGCCCGGTCGCCGCCGCGCCTACCGCGCAGCCTATGATGGCGCCCTCGGAAATGGGCGTGTCGCGCACTCTCTCGGGGCCGAACTCGTCGAACATACCGGCGGATACGCCGAAGCAGCCGCCAAAGGCGCCGACGTCCTCGCCGAAGAGGACGACGTTCGGGTTCTCGCGCATGCGTATGCTCATGCCCTCGCGGATGGCCTCCGCATAAGTCATCATCGTCATCTCTCACGCACCTCCTCAACTATGTCGGAATAGACGTCCACGACGGCGCTCTCCAGACTCGGTACCGGCTGGGCGTCCGCAAAGGTGATGGAGTCCTCGACCTCCTTGGCCACCTGCGCATCTATCTCTGCGATCTCCGCCGCAGTGAGCACGCCGTTCTCCTCCAGGAACTTGGCAAAGCGCGGCAGGGGGTCCTTTTCCATCCAGGCAGCCTGCTCTTCCTTGGGTTTGTAGGTGGCGGGGTCTCCCTCGAAGTGGCCGTGCTGGCGGTAGGTCTTGCACTCGAGGAGAGTCGGCCCCTTGCCGGCCCTGGCCCTGGCGACCGCCTCGGCCGCCGCCTCGTAGACTGCCAGCGGGTCGTTGCCGTCCACGGCGATGCCGGGGATGTTGTAGGCCGCGCCGCGGTCTGCGACGTCCTTTATCGCCTGGTGCCTGTCCTGGCTCATCGAGATGCCGTAGTGGTTGTTCTCGCACACAAAGATTATCGGCAGCTTCCAGATGGACGCCATGTTCAGCGACTCGTGGAAGGTGCCCTGGTTCGTCGAGCCGTCTCCGAAGAAGCAGACGCAGACCTGGTCCGTTCCGCGTATCTTCGCCGAGAGTCCCGCGCCGCAGGATATGCAGTGGCCCGCGCCGACTATGCCGTTCGCGCCCAGGATGCCCTTGTCCCTGTCCGCGATGTGCATGGAGCCGCCCTTGCCCTTGCAATAGCCCGTCTCACGGCCGAAAAGCTCCGCCATCATGAGGTTAAGGTCGCCGCCCTTGGCTATGATGTGGCCGTGGCCGCGGTGCGTGCTCGTGATGAAGTCGTCGTCGCGCAGGCATTCGCAGACGGCGGGCGCTATGGCCTCTTCACCCAGATACAGGTGGACGAAGCCGGGTATTTTGCCCTCCGCAAACAGCCGCGCAGCCGTGCTCTCGAAGTCACGTATGCGCCGCATCTTCACATACATGTCCTTCATCTGCTCTTTGCTGATCGCCATTTGTTGACCTCCTTCATTCCGTGATGAATACTTCCACGGCGGCCAATGCCGCCTCGATGCTCCTGTCCCTGTCTCCGAAGTCCCGGATGCACAGGCCCTCCGCAGTCAGGCCTCCCTTCACCGCGCGGACCTCCACCGTGCCGACCGGCAGCTCCTCCGCAACGGCGGAGCAGTCCACTTCCTCCGGCCGCGGCACCGCCACCGTCGCCACGATGTGTACCTGCCGCGTGAAGTCCGTCAGCCCCAGTACGTCCTCTAGTCCACAGAGGCAGCTGCGGGATACCGCGTCCCGTACCGCCTTCCTGGCCGCTTTCGTCACGTCCTGGCCGTGAAAGTCCGTACCCATTCCAAACTCTACGATGAATTTCTTCAAACCCTCACCTCTCTTTGCCGTTTCCAAATTTCCCATTCAAAGTATATACTACCGTCTCAAAATTCTCAAGTTAATTCCTGCAATTTCAATTTTTTCGGCGGCAAGGACAAGCTAAAGGCAGTTAATTAGGGCCATTTTCATAAATTGTGAGAATTTTCACAGAAAAAACGAGACGGAACCTGGCGTTCCGTCTCGTTTTCTTGAGAATCGTATCAAATTGTCTCAAAATATTGAGAATGGTGCGACGACCTACCTCAAGCTTTTGAGGTCTATGCCGCAGCGTTTTATCCTCCTATAGAGGGTGGCGCGGCTGGTGCCGAGGCGTTTTGCGGCCTCCTCCACGTCTCCGCCGGAGAGGGTGAGCGCGGCCAGAAGTTCGCCGGCCTCACCTGAGTCCTGCCGTTCCTGGGGTTTGGGTCCGGGCAGGAGCGCCAGGCGGATACTCTGGGCATCCAGCTCGCCCCCCGCGGCGGAGTAGTAGGCGCGCTCGAGGCTGTTCTGGAGCTCCCGAACGTTGCCGGGCCAGTCGTACTCCATAAGACCGGAGAGGAACTCCGCTGTCATGTTCCGCTCCTGCTCTCCGGACATGGCGTTAAGCCGGGAGAGAAAGTGCTCAGCGCACAGGCCGATGTCTCCGGGCCGCTCGCGCAGGGGCGGTATCTCGAGCTTCAGGACGTTGAGGCGGTAGTAGAGGTCCTGGCGGAAGCCTCCCTCGGCGGCGAGCTGCTCGAGTCTCCGGTTGGTGGAGGCGATGATGCGGATATCCAGCTCTATCTCCTGGCCGCCACCGACTCGGGTTATGGAGTGCGTCTCCACGGCGCGCAGGAGCTTGGGCTGGAATTCTATGGGTAGTTCGCCAATCTCGTCAAGGAATAGGGTGCCGTGATTTGCCAGCTCGAAGCGGCCGGGGTTGCCCTCCGCGGACTGCGCGCCGGGGAAGGCGCCGGCCTCGTAGCCGAAGAGCTCGCGCTCGAGCAGGTCGCGCGGTATGGAGGCGCAGTTTATCGCCACGAAGGGTCCCTCGGCCCGGCTGCTCTCGTTGTGCATGGCCTGGGCAAAGAGCTCCTTGCCCGTGCCGCTCTCGCCTTCTATGAGGATATTCCCGTCATATCGGGCGTAGCGCCGGGCGAGGGCGATGGTCTTTTTCATTACCGGATCGCGGGTGTAGATGTCCTGGAAGGTGTAGATGGCCCGGTTCCCGCTGACCTTGTTCACGGAGTCGATGAGGTGTTTCTGCTTCTTGAGCGTGACGCAGAGGGTCCGCGTCACATAGTCCATGGATGGGCTGACGGAGACCGAACAGTGCAGCACACCCTCGGACGTTATGAGCCGCGAGTCATCGGCAAAGCAGCGGCTGCCTCGCCGCCAGTCCATGGCGTCCCAGCCTATGTCCGGCATGAGGGGGCGGAAGTCCCGGCCGCGCAGTTCCTCCAGGTCCTGACCCAGCAGCCTGCCTGCGGCGCTGTTTATCCAGATGGCCCTGTAGTCGTCCTGGCTCAGGAGGACGATACCGTCTGCGCTGCTTTCGAGCGCTGTGCGCATGAGCTCCGCGTTGTGCAGGAGGTTCAGCTTGCCCTCTATGCCGTAGACCGCCGCCAGCACGACGGCCAGGGTGTGGTCATGGACACCGGAGGCGTCTCCGGACATGTTGAAGCAGCCGATTACCTCGCCGTTCACGCCGTGTATCGGCGCGGCGGAGCAGGTCCAGCCGTGGTGAGTGCGGCAATAGTGCTCCGGGCCGACCATCTGTATGGGCGTGTCGCAGTCCAGCGCAACGCTTATCGCGTTGGTACCCACGCTGAGGTTCGACCAGAGCGCGCCCGGGACGAAGCGCAGGTCCTCCGTCCGCTCCATGATTGACTCGTCCCCCATCGTCGCCAGCACATAGCCCGCGCTGTCCGTCAGGACCATGAGAAAGCCCGTCCTGCGGACGATGTCGAACACGCTCTGCATGATCGGCAGCGCGGTCTCCATGAGCGTGCTGTTGGCCTCGCGTATGGAGCGGAACACAGCTTCGTCCACGCGGCGGCCCAGTCCGCCGTTCGGGTCCACGCCGGCCTCGCGGCACTTCTTCCAGCACTCGGCCACGGCGGGCTGCACGGAGCTGTCCAGCCGGCCCTCGTATACGTATGACGCCCAGATCTCCTCGAGCCTTTTAAGGTCCTTCATTTTCCCCATCCTCCCCGAATATCAAGCCAAGTATCTCTTCCAGGCCTATTCCGCCGAAGTATTCCCTCAGCGGCAGTCCGCGGAGCGCCTCCTCCAGCTCCCCGCGCTCAAACCTCCGGCCGAGTAATGCCTCCCGCGCCGGACCGCAGTCCCGCAGCGCAAGGAAGTCCCCAAATATCGCCGCATCCCTTATCCTGCCCGCGTGCAGGTCCAGGCACAGCTCCAGGCTCCCCGCCGGAAAGCGTCGCCGCACCCGGAAGCCGAAGTCCGGCGAGCGGCCCCAGTTCCAGTCCCAGGAGCCGTATTTCTCTTCCGCGATGCGCCTGACCTCCGCGAGCTCCGCCTCATCCAGGCTCTCACGCACCAGACCGTCCCGGCCCAGCTCCGCCAGGATCGCGGTCCAGAATTCCCGCAGCTCCATGTCTCCGGGCAGGCAGTCCCTTATGTTGCACACCCGGCTGCGCACGCTCTGCGCCGCCTTGGAGCGGAACTTCTCCGGGTCCGCCCGGAGCGCGCCCGAGAGCATCTCCGCGTCCGAGTCGAAAAGCAGGGTCCCGTGGTGCAGGACCCGCCCGCCGCTCAGCCGCTGCGCCGTGCCGGATACTTTTTTCCCGTCGATGCATATGTCGTTGCGCCCGGAGAGCTCCGCCCGGACGCCCAGCGCCTCCAGCGCCCGGCAGACCGGCCGTGCCAGGACCTCCATGCTCAGCTGCGCGGGGTCCTCCGCGTCCGTGATGAAGGAATAGTTCAAGTTCCCCAAGTCGTGATACACCGCTCCGCCGCCCGTCATCCTCCGGACCACGCGGATGCCGTGCCGCCTGATAAAGGCCGGATCGACCTCCTCCGCGGCGTTCTGGTTCAGGCCGATGATGACCGAATCCGCGTTCTGCCAGAGCAGCAGCCAGTCGCCCTGCCTGCGGTTTTCCAGCACAAACTCCTCAAAGGCAAGGTTATACCTCGCGTCCGTGCTCCCTGTCTCCAGATAGTGCAGCGCCATGAGAAACCTCCGTCTCAGTATTTGAGAAAAGTATAGCCGATTTCCCCCGGCAAGGCAAGCGTTTCTCAAAAAATCTCAGCCCCAGGGCGCAAAAATCCCGGAGCGCGGGCTCCGGGTACGGCGTTATCGGTCCCTGACGACGGCCGGCATGGCTATGGCGGAGAGTATGAGGACGAGGCCGAGCAGGCCGAGCGCGCCGATGCTCTCGTGCAGGACGCAGACGCCGAGGAGAGAGGCGACTGCGGGGTTTATTGCGCAGAACACGCCCGCGCGCTCCGCAGAGATGCGGCTCTGGGCGAGAGGCTGGAGCGTGAAGCCGAAGCAGGTGCAGACCAGAGCGAGCGCGGCGACCATGCCCCACTGCGGGGCGGTCTGAGGCAGGACGGGGGACTCGAAGAGCAGCGAGGCGGCCAGGGCCAGAACGCCCATAGTCCCCACCTGGACCACGCCGATGCACAGCGGGTCCTCGGACTCGTGCGAGAAGCGGGCGGTCAGGATGATGGCGCAGGCATAGATGAGCGCGGCGGCAAGTCCCCAGAAGAGCCCGCCGGAGAGCCCGCCCTGTTCCAGCGCAAGGCAGAGTACACCGAGGAAGGCGGCAATGGTGCTGGCGGCGGTCTTTTTATCGGGCAGCCGTCTGAGCAGCAGGGCGTCTATGAGAGGGACAAAGACGATGGCGCAGTTCTCCAGCAGGGATACGGAGGAGGAAGAGGCCGTGTGCAGGGCCGTCAGCTCCGCGCTCATGCAGAGGAAGAAGGCCGTACCGATGGCGGCGCCGGCGAGCAGGGTCCTGCGCCCAATGTGCCGGAGCCTGCGGAAAAACAGGACTGCGAGGACGGCAAAGGCCAGAAGGCAGCGCACGGCAAGGAGGTTGAAGGTGTCCATCGCCTCCAGCGCCAGCTTGCTGAAGATGAAGGATGTGGCCCTTGCCGAGATGACCGCCGCCAGGAGCAGTTCGTATCTGTTTATCCGCAGGCCGGCCCGGCGCATTACAGCTCCGCCTCGAAGGCGGTGTTTTCTCTGTTCACGAGGCCGACGGCGGTCTTTGCGCCGAAATATTTCTCCAGGCCCGCGGCAAGCTCCTCGCGCGCGGCGAGGACACGGTCCAGGTTTAGGCTCGTGAAGCCGTCTATGGGGAAGAGCAGGTCGCGCGTCTCGGGGACGATCTTGCCTATCTCACTCTGCCGCCAGGTCCAGCGGCGGGTACGGACCTGTCCGTCGGAGACGTATACGACCTCGCCCGGCTCGGGCGTTTCTATCTCGCCCCCGCCGAAGGGTACAAAGCTGTCGCCCGGCTCGGCGTGCCGGACCTCCAGTGCGCGGGAGACGGTGCCCATGTCGTGCGCGCCTATGGGCAGGCGGTATTTGAGGGACACGGCATTGCCGAAGTCCACGACGGGGCTTATCTCCGGGAAGCCCTTGCCCTTTGCGATACGGGTGAGCAGGGCCTCGATGGAGCACATAAACTTGTTCGGGTTTATGCCGAGCGCGCGGAAGGCCTCGCGGTAGGGCACTATTTCGGGGGACTCCTTGACCTTCACGCCCTCGAGCGCCCTTTCGCAGGCGGCTATGCTCTCGTGCAGCAGCGCGGAGACCTCGGGTATCGGCCTCGTGTTGTCCGCGCCCTTCACGGCGACGACGCCGAAGCAGGCGTCCGGCAAAAGCTCAAAAACTGAGGGCGAAACTTCAAATCTCATCTTCTGCATCTCCTTAGTCACATGTGAATACTATGATCTGCCTCTTTTCGGCCAGTTCGCCCAGCAGCTCCATGGCTGCGGCGCGGCGGGCGGAATCGAGATCGGCCAGAGCGTCGTCCAGGATGATGGGGCAGGGGTCCTCTGCCGGGAGGGTGAGGTCCACTATCGCCAGGCGCACGGCTAGATAGGTGAGGTCCGCCGCTCCGGCGCTCAGGTATAGCACCTCCCTGGACTGGTTCTCCCCCGCGCGGCGCAGGAGCACGGAAAAGTCCCGGGAAACGGCGACGTCCGTGTATCTGCCCGCCGTCATGCGGGAGAGGTATTCCGCGGCGCGGCGGCCAAGTGCGGGGGAAAAACGGCTCTGCAGCTCCGCGTCCGCCTGCTTGAGCGTCTCCGCCGCAAGAGCTATGGCGGAGCACTGGGCCTCCAGCTCCGCCAGGCGCCCACGCTTTTCGAGGATGCCGCTCTCCAGCGCCATTGGGTCTCCCGTCGCGGCTATCGTGCCGCCGAGCTCGGCTATCGCTGCCCGAAGCCGCTCACAGCGGGCCTCGAGCGCGGCCGCGCCCCGGTCCTGTACAGCCGGGCCGGCAAGCAGACGGGACTCGGCCTCGCGCCGTCTGGCACGTGCCTCCCCCAGCGCGGCGGCGGCGCGGCGCTCGATGCCCTCAGCCTTTTCCGCGTCGCGGCAGAGCACGGCATATTCCCGCGCGGAAGTCAGTAATTCCTCCTCATCCCTGGCTCCGCGGCCGCCGAGAAGCCTGGACCGCTCCGCAGCGGCACTCCTGGCCTCCGACGCGGCGCGTGCCGCAGCCATGAAGCGCCACAGCGCCAGCCCTGCAAAGACTACTGCGCCAATGAGGGCATAAAGGCTCAAAAAGCTCAGGCCCAGGCAGACGAGGCAGGCCGCGGCAAAGACATAGGCCGCAAGCCTGGACGGCGACGAATTCGCCCTGCCGCCCAGCTCTCTGGCGCGCTCCGCCTCTTCTTCGGCCTGTGCCGCCGCATCCTCCGGCTCCATGCCGGAGAAAGGCCCCGCTTCCGCTTCGGCCCTGCGCCTTGCGCTCTCGGCGACGGCGGCGGAGTGCGCGGCCTCCAGCCTCTGGACCTCCTCGCCCGCGCGCTCGACGGTCTGCCTGGCCTCGCGGAGTGCGGACTCCCGGGCCTCGGTCTCTGCCTTTCGAGCAAGCGCGGCCTGTGCCTCCGTTCGCTCCAGCTCCCTGACGAGCTCGTCCCTCCGCTCCGCTGCAGCGGAAACGCGCTCAAGCTGCCGCTCCTGCGCGGCGAGCTCGCCTTCCAGCTCCACCATCGCGCCGGTCCGGCGGCTGCTGCGCCGGCGGTTCTGCCAGCCGCGCAGCCGGGCCAGGGCCTCACTGCTGCTCGTGTCCTCCTCGCCGGTCGAGACCACCGCGGCTATGCGCCGCTCAAGCTCAGCAGAGCCGGTGACCGCCGCCTCGCCTTGGCCTATGAAGGCGCTCCGCCTGAAGACCTCCTTGCCCGCGCCGCAGAGCTTTTCGCCCGCGGAAACGCCGGTCAGGCCCGGCACGGGTTCCGCCGTACCGCTGTACACCGCGGAAAACTCCCGCATTGGGGCGGAAGCGCTCTTGGTGGACCGCGTCAGCGTTATCGCCCGCCCGCCGTACTCTATCTCCATCCTCCCGGACATGGGCCTGCCCGACCAGGGCAGATACCTCAGCTTGTCCGGCAGAAAACCGCTCTTCACGCGCTCGGAGGAGTCCACTCCGTAGAGCATTGCCCGGATGAAGGCGCACCAGGTGCTCTTACCGCTCTCGTTCGGCCTGGCTATGACGTTCAGACCCGGCTCCAGCTCCAGCGTCTCACCTTCGAGCCTGCCGAAATCTGCCATCATGCTGCGGATGATCATATATCCTCGGCCTCCTCTCCGCCGTCCAAAGCCGCCAGACCCCAGCGCGCGGCCCTGGTCACGGCCTCACGCCCGGCCTCGTCCCCGGCGGCCTCCCAGCGCTCGCGCAAAAGGCGCAGAAAAACGCCGCGGAGCGAGTCTTCCTCAGCCCTCTGCCATACGTCCCGCCTCAGCCGGGTCGCGTCCCGGAGCCGGAGCCCGAAGCAGCCAGGCTCAAGCCTGCGACGCAGCGCCGCCAGGTCCGGCGGCGTCTCTGTCTCCCCGGTAACGGTTATCTTATATATGTTCCGCTCCGCTCCCTCGGGCAGGCTGAACCTCTCCAGTTCTGATGCGTCCATTTCCAGGACCTCGTAGCGCCGGGTACCCAGCGGTACGAAGCGCAGGTTCACTCTGCCCGGCTCCACGTCCGCTATCACTGCGCCCTTTTCGCCGGACTCGTCGAAGCCCCGGCCCTCCGGGCAACCGGGATAGGCCCAGAAGCAGTCTCCGGCCCTCTGCAGTCCGCTGAACTTGTGTACGTGGCCCAGCGCGGCGTAATCCATGCCGCTTCCGGCCAGCTCGGACTCGGAAACCGGGCAGTACCTGGAGTTCGGCACGCCCACATCGGCGTGGAGACAGAGCAGGTCCAACAGGCCGGGCGTCTTTTCAGCGCGCAGGCCGCGCAGCAGCGGACCCGAGGTGGAGTCCGAAAAGGCTGCGCCCCAGACCCTCGCGCCCAGCTCCGGCAGCACTACGGCCTCGGGCCGGGACGAGGTGAAAACGTGTACGTTCGCGGGCGGTCTCAGCCTGTCCCAGCGCCCGCCGGGTATGTAAAAGTCGTGATTTCCCGGGGAGATGAAAACCGGCGCCTCCATCTCGGCCAGCGCAAGACGGAGCTGGTCCTCCGTCCCGGCCCAGCCCCCGGAGCTGTCAAAGATATCCCCGGGCAGGAGCACCAGCTGCGCACCGGACTCCGCCCTGAGCTGGGCCAGCTCCCGCAGCAGTTCCCTCTGCTCCACCCGGCGCAGGGCAGCCTTTTCCTCCGGCAGGCCCTCGAAGGGCGAGTCCAGGTGCAGGTCCGCGGCGTGGAGTATGCGTATCATGTGTACCTCACCGCCTCAGCGCGCAGGCAGGCCCCCGTATCCGTATCCAGCTCAAAGACGGCGCCCTCGAGCTTGGCGGGGCCGGGGGCGCAGTCATATCGCCGCGGCACGTCGCCCAGAAACTTGCCTATGGACTGCTCCGGCTTTATTCCAATGACGGATTCCAGAGGCCCGGTCATGCCCAGGTCCGTTATGATACCCGTACCGCGCGGAAGGATGCGCGCATCCGAGGTCTGGACGTGCGTGTGCGTACCCCATACCGCGGAAACGCGGCCGTCCAGGTAGTATCCCATGGCGAGCTTCTCACTGGTGGCCTCCGCGTGGAAGTCCACGACGACCATCTTCGCCTGCGATCCCTCGAGGATGGCATCCGCGGTGAGGAAGGGGTTATCCGTGTTCGGGTCAAGCGTGAAGCGGCCCAGCAGGTTTATGACCAGCAGCGGACCGAAGGGGGTCTGGAAGCTGGCATAGCCCCTGCCCGGACACTGGGGCGCATAGTTTGCGGGACGCAGGACCTGAGGGCTCTCGTCCAGGTAGGGCTGGAGCTCCCAGCGAGTCCAGGTGTGGTTGCCGAGCGTGACGGCGTCGGCCCCCGCGGCCAGGAGCGCGTCGCACTGCTTGGGCGTCACGCCGACCACGTTGGCGTTTTCGCCGTTGACTACGGCGAAGTCCGCGCCGAGTTCCTTCTTTATCCTCCTCAGATTTCTCGCCGCAAAGTCTAGGCCCGGGTTCCCGACGACGTCGCCTACGGCCAGGATTCTAAAAAGCATGGAGATCTCTCCTTTGCCTGATCAATTTAAATGACAATATTAAAGTATAGCACAAGCGCTGTCTCCCCGCAAATATTATTCCGCGCTCCGGGCATAATACCAGTGCAAAAGAAAAAAACGGAGGCAGAAAATGATGCAGAACAGTTCATTTCTGAAAGGCATGGGCATGGGTCTCGCCATAGGCGCGTCTGTGGGCATGGCGCTTGCTCCCAAGCGCAAGAACACAAACGTCGTCGGTAAGGCTCTCAAGGCCGCGGGCGAGCTTGCGGAGAACATCACGGACGCGATGATGAAATAATTCCCGCAAAAGCCGAAAAAACACTTGCAAAGCCGGGCGCAGCGTGCTAATATATTAAGGCGCTCAACAAGCGCCGTTAGCTCAGCTGGATAGAGCGTCTGGCTACGGACCAGAAGGCCGGGGGTTCGAATCCCTCACGGCGTGCCAAGGCACCCGCCCAAAAGGGCGGGTGCCTTTTTGCTGCCAAATGATGCCGCAAAGTTTCACATAATTTATATGCCCCCGGTCCGCTTGGGCCGGGGGCAAGTGCGTTTTAGAGCCTTATCTTGTCCCTCGTGATATCCTCCAGGGTGGCGGCGCCCGTCATGAGCATTACGTTCCGCAATTGGGCGGCCAGGCTCTCCGCGTAGAGCGTGACGCCCTCTGCGCCGCCGCCGTGCGCGGCCACTACAAAGGGCCGGCCTATCATGACGGCGTCCGCCCCCAGGGCAAGGGCCTTGAAGATATCCGTCCCGGTCCTCAGGGCTCCGTCCGCTATGACCTTTATCGAGTCGCCCACGGCTGCCTTAATCTCCGGGATGACCTCGCAGGTGCCGGGCGCGGACTGGATGACCCTTCCGCCGTGCGTCGAGACTATCACCCCGGCGCAGCCCGCGCGCGCGGCCTTCTCGGCTCCCTTGGCCGTCATGACGCCCTTGAGCAGGAAGGGGATCTTTACCGAGCTCGTGAGCTCCCTGAGTTCCGCCTCGCTCTTCGGGCCTATCTGCGAGATGCTCCGGCCCATGTTCTCAAAGCCGGCGGCGTCCACGTCGCAGGCGAAGGCGATGCAGCCCGCGTCCTCCATCTCCTTCGCGCGCCTGATGAGCTTCTCGTTGTCGGACCAGGGCTTGAGCGTGATGACGTTGAGCCCGTCGTTTTCCTTTGCCGCCTCCAGGCCGCACTCGTATTGGGCATTATTGCCGTTGTCGCCGGTGAAGGGCAGAATGCCCGCCGCCCGAGCTCCCCGGACCAGCGCAAAGGTCCAGTCGCGGTCAGTCATGGCGCCGTTATAGTTGTGGCTCATGCCGCCTATGGGCGCGGCGAACACGGGAGAATTGAAGCGGTGTCCGAAGATCTCCATGCTTGTGTCCTGGCCGCGGCTCTCATACACCGTGTCCATGTTCAGCTTTATCCGGCTCAAAAACTCCACGCAGTTGGTCCAGGAGGAGCCGTCGCCCATGGCGCCCACTCCGGGGATCTCTCCCCGGCAG
Organism: Clostridiales bacterium; assembly: GCA_004553625.1. Taxonomy (GTDB): domain Bacteria; phylum Bacillota; class Clostridia; order Oscillospirales; family Oscillospiraceae; genus Scatomorpha; species Scatomorpha merdavium. The sequence continues at coordinate 45,891 of SFKX01000008.1, forward strand.
GCCACGCCGTTGCAGACCTTGCAGGCCCGGCAGTTGGGCTTCATTATCTCTCTCGCGCGGCTCCAGATCTCGTCAAGCGTCATTTTTCACTTTCCCCTTGTTTATGAGCTTGATGACGACCAGCGTGCCGAGCATGAGCACGATCGCTACGGGCAGCGCAATATAGGCGTTGGGTACGAAGCCCGCGACTATGTAGCTCACGCAGCTGACCGCCGCGCAGGTGATGGCGTAGGGCAGCTGGGTCGAGACGTGGTTCACGTGGTCGCACTGGGCGCCGGCGGAGGCCATGATGGTGGTGTCCGAGATGGGCGAGCAGTGGTCGCCGCAGACGGCGCCCGCCATGCAGGCGGAGACGCAGACAATGCCGTGCGGGTCGGTCAGCGGGAAGACCTCGAGCACGATGGGGATGAGTATGCCGAAGGTGCCCCAGCTCGTGCCGGTGGAGAAGGCGATGAAGCAGCCTATGAGGAAGACGATGGCCGGAAGCAGCGCCTTGAAGCTCTGAGCCGAGGCGCGCAGCGTGGTGTCGACAAAGACCGTCGCGCCGAGAGAGTCGGTCATAGCCTTGAGGCTCCAGGCAAAGGTGAGGATGAGGATGGCGGGGACCATGGCCTTGAAGCCCTCGGGTATGCTGCTCATGATCTCGCGGAAGCCCATGGAGCCGCGGCAGAGGTAGTAGACGATGGCGAACACCAGCGCGAAAGCGCTGCCCAGCATGAGGCCCTGGGAGGCGTCGCAGCCGGAGAAGGCGTCGACGAAGCTCGTGCCGGTGAAGAAACCGCCGGAGTAGAGCATACCCATGACGCAGCAGAATACGAGGACGATTATGGGCAGCACGAGGTCGATGACCTTGCCCTTGCCCTCGGGTACGTCCTCCTCCATGCCGGCGTAGGGGTTCTTGCCGGAGAAGAGGTCGCCCTTCTTCGCGTTTGCCTCGAACTTTGCCATTGGTCCGTACTCTATCTTCATGACGGCGAGGCCGATCATCATGATTATCGTCAGCCATGCGTAGAAGTTGAAGGGGATGGACTTGATGAACAAGGTGAGACCCTGGCCATCCTCGACATAGCTGGCGACGGCGGCGGCCCAAGAGGAGATGGGGGCGATGATGCAGACCGGTGCGGCCGTGGCGTCTATGAGGTAGGCGAGCTTCGCCCTCGAAACGCCGTGCTTATCCGTCACAGGCCTCATGACGCTGCCCACGGTCAGGCAGTTGAAGTAGTCGTCCACGAAGATGAGTACGCCGAGCGCCGTGGTGGCGAGCTGCGCACCAACCCTCGTCTTGATGTGCTTTGCCGCCCAGCGCCCAAAGGCCGCGGAGCCGCCAGCCCTGTTCATGAGCGAGACCATCGCGCCCAGGATGACGAGGAAGATGAGGATGCCGACGTTGTAAGCGTCGGACAGCACGGAGACGATGCCGTCGTTGAAGATGTGCAGCACCGTACCCTCAAAGCCGAAGTTCGAGTACAGCAGGCCGCCGGCGAGGATGCCAACGAAGAGGGAGGAATAGACCTCCTTGGTTATGAGCGCCAGGACGATGGCGATGACTGGCGGCAGCAGCGACCAGGCCGTGCCGTAAAACCGGCTGGTGACCTCCGCCGCGTCCCCGCCGTCTGCGAGCACGCCCACGACGAGCGTACATACGATGGCCGCCAGGACTGCTATCAGCGCCGGCAGCGCGCGGACTTTTCTTCTCTTGTGCATTGTTTTTCTCCCACTCTCTGATTGATTTATAACAGCCTGATATCCACAGACAAAACCTGCCTGTGGATATCGGTCCCGTTCAGTTTTCCATGAAGCGCGAGAGGAAATCCCGCGTCTCCGTGTGCTGCGGATTCTTGAAGAGCTCTTCCGGCGCGCCCTGCTCCCAGATAACGCCGTCCTTCATGAAAACGGCGTGGGTGGAGACGTCCCTTGCAAATGCCATCTCGTGCGTCACGACGAGCATGGTCATGCCGCCGCGAGCCAGCTCGCGCATGACGGATAGCACCTCGCCCACCATCTCCGGGTCGAGCGCGCTCGTCGGCTCGTCGAACAGGAGCACCTCGGGCTCCATGGCCAGCGCCCGCGCTATTGCCACGCGCTGCTTCTGGCCGCCCGAGATCTGTCTCGGCCGGGCGTTTATGTACGGGGCCATGCCCACCTGTTCTAGGTATTTCATGGCGTTGGCGCGAGCCTCTTCCCTGCTCTTTTTGAGCACCTTGACCTGGCCTATCATACAGTTTTCCAGGACGCTCATGTTCGCAAAGAGGTTGAAGCTCTGGAACACCATGCCCACCTTGGAGCGGTAGGCGGAAGCGTTCACCTTGCCGGAGATAACGCTCTCGCCGTGAAAGAGCACGTCGCCGCTCGTCGGCGTCTCGAGCAGGTTTATGCAGCGAAGAAGCGTCGATTTTCCGGAGCCCGAGGCTCCGATGATGCTCGTAACGTCACCCTTCGAGACGGTGAAGTCTATGTCGCGGAGCACCTCGTTCCTGCCGAAACTCTTGGAGAGGTGCCGGACCTCCAGTATAGTGTCCATTCAGCGGCCCTCCCTTGCGCTTCCGTTGCTGTTTTCGAGGCTCTGACGCAGACGTTCCCGGTACTCGGGGCTCTGCTCGTCGAAGGGCGTGCCGTGGCTGGGGTGGCTGTAGGTGCCGGCGGCCATGGTGAGCTGGTCGGCCTGGGCCAGCTCGTAGCTGTCCGCGCCGTCCATGCGCCGTTCGAGCCAGCGCAGGAACAGTGACGCCGTCAGCGTGACGATGAGATAGCCCACCATTTCGATGGTGGCGCTGGGGAAGTACATATTGTTGACTCCGGTGATGTAGCGGTGGCGGGCAAAGAACTCGGTGAAGCCGATGATGAACATGACCGAGGTGTCCTTCACATTTATAATGAAGTTGTTGCCTATCTGCGGCATGATGTTGCGTATGGCCTGGGGCAGGATGACGCTGGTCATGGTCTGGTAGTGGTTCATGCCGATGGCCTTGGCACCCTCGGTCTGGCCGGGGTCGATTGAGATTATACCGCCGCGCACGCTCTCGGCCATGTACGCGCCGGTATTTATGGAGACGATGATGAAGGCCGCTGTCCAGAGTCCCGCGTTGCCGCGGAACGCCAGCTGGCCCCCGCTGAAGTAGGGCAGACCGTAGAAGATGAACACCGCCTGCAGCACCATGGGCGTGCCCCGGAACACCTCGACGTAGATACGGACGATCGCGCGCACGAGCTTTAGCAGTATGCGCTTGAGGGCCGGGTCATTATTAGTATAAGGTATCGTGTTGAGGATGCCGCAGAAGAGGCCGATGATGAAGCCTATCACCGTGGCCACGGTGGCGAGGATGAGCGTGTTGCCCATGTCCCTGAGATACGCCAGCCCGTATACCTCGAGCAGCGCCCCTATGTCCGATATCAGCTTGGTGAAAACGTTCATTGGCGGTCAGGACCCCTTTGTATGTATTCGCGGTATAGGGCGCGGCCTTTCGGACGCGCCCTGAAAGCTGCTTCCGGCGGGAGTCTCAGATCTCCGGCTGGACGGAAATGGCGTAGGCCATGATGGCGTTGAAATCGTCGGCGTCCATCTGGCTGAGGACGGCGTTCATGGCCTCGAGCAGGGTGGTGTTGCCCTTCTGGACGGAGATGCCGATGTTGACGTTCTCAGCGCGCTCTTCCTCGGTAGCGAACTGGAAGTCGCCGTCGGTGCCGGCGAAGTTGAGGATGACGAGGTTCGGGTCCTTCTGCGCAGCGGCGGTGGCGGTGGGAACGTCGGTGCAGATGTAGTCGACCTGACCGGTGGTGAGGGCCATTATCATGCTAGGCGCGGTCTCGGCCGGGGCGATGAGGTCTACGTCGGGGATCTGGGGCAGGCAGGAGTCGTACCAGATGGTGCCGCTCTGCGCAGTGGCGGTGCCGCCGGCGAGGTCGGCTATGCTCGTCGCGTCAGCGTATTCGCTGTCCTTGGTGGTGACGACGACAATGTCGGCGTAGTAGTACGGGCCGGCCATATCGACCTGCTCCATGCGGTCGGCGGTCATGCTCTGGCCGGCGATGACGGTATCATAGACACCGCTCTGCACGCCGGGGACCAGGGAGTCCCACGCGCTGGAGACGACCTCGAGCTCCCAGCCGTAGATGTCGCAGATGATCTGGGAAATCATGACGTCATAGCCGTTGGCGTAGCTGCCGGAGGCGTTGGAGATGGCTACGCCGCCGTTGGAATCGTCCATCTGAGTCCAGTTGTAGGGCGCGTAGGCGCATTCCATGGCGACGGTCAGCACGCCGTCCTCAACGCCCTGGACGGCGGCGGGGTCAATGCCCTCGGGGACGGTGAGGGAGGCGATTACGGCCTCGGCGGCCTCCTTGGGGTCAATCTCCGGGGCTTCGCTTTCGGTGGCGGCGGGCTCGCCGCAGGCGGCGAGGGTGAATACCATGCACAGTGCAAGGGCAAGTGACAGGAGCTTTCTCATTTTGTTTTACCTCTCTTTTTTGAATTTCGCCGGGGAGTGCTGGGGCAGCGCTGGGATTTCCGGCTCGGGCAAAACAAAAAGCCCTGAGCCAACGCTGTGTGAAGGCTCGGGGCAATGCAAAAGACGTTTCATTCGATAGCTCTCCACAACAGTGACAGTCCGGCGGATATTCTCCGACGGCCCGGTGGCTGAAAGGCCAGACATCCATTCAGTCCCTCGGCGGCATCCCCTTTCGCCCCCACGGTGTCTGCCGTGCAAACGGGAGCTACTCTTGTCAGCCGCGCCTCTATCTTTCATATGAAATTGTGTCCCATTATACCCTCAAAACACCATTTGTCAAGTAGCAATGTAAACGGAAGGTAAAAAAACTGTTATAATTTCGGTCTGGCGCTCCCCAGGCGGGGGAAAACGTGCTATCATTTCCTTGCGACATAGAATTGTAATGGGGTGTATGTGTGGATATATTCGGTGTCATAACCATGTTCGGCGGCCTGGCCATGTTCCTCTTCGGCATGGAGGTCATGGGCGAGGGCCTCAAGAAAAGCTCCGGCGACACGCTCCGCGTCCTGCTGCAAAAGCTCACGCGAAACACGTTCACGGGCCTTCTGACCGGTATGCTGGTCACGGCCATAATCCAGGCCTCCTCGGCTACCATCGTCCTCACCGTCGGCCTTCTCGCCGCGGGTATCCTGACGCTCAGGCAGGCCATCAGCATCGTCATGGGCGCCAACATCGGCACCACGATCACCGCCCAGATCATCCGCCTCATGGACATAGAGTCCGGCGGCAACATAGTCCTCGAGATCTTCAAGCCCTCCACCCTCGCCCCCGCGGCGCTCATAATCGGCATCATCCTCGTCATGTTTATCAAAAAGAGCAGCGTCAAAGGCCCCGGCGAGATCTGCGTCGGCTTCGGCATCCTCTTCACGGGCATGATGACCATGACGAACGCCGTCGCGCCCCTGGCCGAGTCGCAGACCTTCATCGACCTGCTGACACGCTTTTCCGAGATGCCCGTGCTCGAGATAATCGTCGGCATTGCGGTCACCGTCATCGTCCAGAGCAGCTCGGCCGTCGTCGGCATGCTGCAGGCGCTCTCCGTGACGGGGGCGATGACCTTCCAGCTCGTCTACCCGCTCATCATGGGCATCAACATAGGCACCTGCATCGTCACGGCCTTCCTCTGCTCGCTCGGCACCTCGAGAGACGCCAAGCGCACGGGTATGGCTCACATCCTCTTCAACGTCATAGGCACCATTCTCTTCATGATAGTCATGGGCATACTGGAGAGCACAGGCGTCATAACGGAGCTCATGTCGCACACGGTGGACAGCGGCTCCATAGCAAACTTCCAGAGCTTCTTCAACATTGCCACGGCCATTGTGCTGCTGCCTTTCGTGAACCTGCTCATGGAGCTCTCCATCAAGATAATCCCCGCGGACGCGGAGGAGGAGACGAAGGCCGCGGAGCTCGCCATGCTGGACGAAAAACTCCTCGTCTCCCCGGCCCTGGCCATGGCAGAGGCCGCCGGGGCGATAGGCCGCATGGGCGCGCTCGCCTCGGAGAACATAGACCTCTCGCTCAAGCAGCTGCACGGCTACGACGCCGCCGCCACCGCCTCCATCAACTCGCGCGAGGAACGGATAGACCGCTTCGCGGACCGCGCGGACAATTTCCTCATAAAGCTCTCGCACAGCCTTCAGAGCGAGGGAGACGACGCCAGGATGAACCTGCTCATGCAGGCCGTCCCGGACTTTGAGCGCATCGGCGACTATGCCACTAACATAGACGAGCTGGCCGAGCGCCTTGCGGCGCAGCGGGTATCGCTCTCCGAGCAGGCCAAGAGCGAGCTCACGGTCATTGGCGAGGCCGTCAGCGAGATAGTAAGGCTGACGGTTGAGGCTTTCACGAAAGACGACAATATCGCAGCCCGGCGCGTCGAGCCGCTGGAGGAAGTCATAGACGACATGGTCCTCCTTCTTCGCGACAACCATACCGACCGGCTCCGCCGCGGCATCTGCACCGTGAACGGCGGCCTGGTGTTCCTAGAAACACTTACATACCTGGAGCGCGCGGCGGACCAGTGCTCGAGCATCGCCCTGCTGATGCTGGCGCGCGAGAACGAGAATATCAAGAAAAACCACCACGCCTACCTCCAGAGCCTGCACGCAGACGGCGGCGCGGAGTACGAGACCGCCCTGGCCGCCAGGAAAAAACAGTACCTGGACAAACTGATAAAAGCCGAATAAAACTCTCCGCCGCGGCTCAGTGGGCTGCGGCGGTTTTTGTTTTGCCAGGGCTGTTTCCGTGCTATAATGGCCTGAGGAGATGATCATATGAAAACCTGTTATATAATCGGCGCCGCGGAGCTGGCGATAGGCCGCCTGAGGCCTTCGGAGGGAGACTTCGTCATCGCCGCGGACGCGGGGCTGCTGCACCTGGCAAAGCTGCACATAAAGCCGGACCTCATGCTCGGCGACTTTGACTCGCTGGGCTATGTCCCGAGCGGCGAAAACGTCGAGGTCTGCCCTGTCAGGAAAGACGACACCGACACCATGGCCGCGCTGCGCCGCGCGGTGGATATGGGCTGTGAAAGGGCGCTGATCTTCGGCGGGCTCGGCGGCCGCCGCTTCGACCACTCCCTGGCAAACGTCCAGTCCCTCGCCTGGGCTGACGCGCACGGGATGGAGACTTTTCTGGTGGGCCAGGGCTGCTGCCTGACGGCGCTCTCCGGCGGATACGGGCTCCGCTTTGACCCCCGGTATTCCGGTGACTTCTCCGCCTTCTGTCTCGGAGCCGACGCCTCAGGCGTCCGCGAGACCGGCCTCAGCTACAAGCTCGAGGACGCCGTCCTTGAGGCCAGCTTCCCACTCGCCGTCTCCAACTCCTTCGTCGGCGAGACGGCCCAGATCTCACTCCAAACCGGCAGGCTAATTGTCTACTGGCAGGACAACCCCGGCTTGCCGATGCCCGTGCGCTTTAAAATATAACTTGTGAAAATATTTATATAATTTACTTGACAAATTTCATGTGCTGGTGTATGATATTCGCGTAAAGAAGGTGAAGGCATGAAAAAGACACTCTATAGCCTCATGCTCTCGGACGAGGTCGTGCGCGAGGTGGACGCCCTGGCGCACAGGATGGGTACGAACCGCTCGAACCTGATAAACCAGATTCTGGCGGATTACGTCTCAGTGACTACGCCGGAGCGGAGGATAAACGACATATTCCGGGCCGTGGAACAGATGCTGGCGCCCTCGCGGGATCTGGTGCCTTTCTTCGCGCCGAACGCGCTGACGATGTCGCTCAAATCCAGCCTAGAGTACAAATACCGGCCTACGGTGAAGTACGAAGTGCAGCTCTTCCGCTCGGGCGAGGGCTCGCTGGGCGAGCTGAGCGTGGTGTTCAGGACGCAGTCGGCGGCGCTCATCGAGGCGATGACGGGCTTTTTCCGGCTTTGGAAGTACGTGGAGGACAAATTCCTCGCCCCGCAGCTGTCTGAGAGCCTGGACTATGCGCTCTACGACGGGAAGTTCGTCCGCAGCATCGCCGTGCCGCGAGGCAGAGACTGCACAGCGGAGGACGTGGCCGAGGCGCTCTCCGAGTATATCAAGCTCTTCGACAGGCTCATGAAGGCCTGGCTCTGCGGCCGCGCAGATGCGAGGACTGTTGAAGCTGAGTATTACGCCGACCTCGGACGCAGGAAGATACTCATTTAAAATTTAAACTGCCTTCTTTTTGAAAGGTGGGTCCATTATGAACGCTGAGAAATTCACACAAAAGACGATTGAAACGATAAACACCGCGCAGGCCATGGCGCAGGAGAACGGCAACCAGTACCTGACCCCGGCGCACCTGCTCTACGCCCTCATCGATCAGGACGGCGGGCTCATCGGCTCGCTGCTGGGCAAGATGGGCGCCGACTGTGACGGCATGCTTGGCGAGCTGGACGCCGAGATAAGGAAACTTCCGCGCGTCTCCGGCGGAAACGGCGAGGTCTACGCCTCGCCCGAGACCTCCAAGCTCCTCCGCTTTGCCGAAAAGGCCGCGGAAAAGCTCGGGGACGAGTACGTCTCCGTTGAGCATCTGATGCTCGGCATGTTCTCCGAGGGCGGCCCGGCGGTGCGGAAAATACTCTCCGACCACGGCATCACCCGCGAAGGCTTCAACGCCGCCTTGGCGAAGGTAAAAACCGGCCCCGTCACGAGCGACAAGCCCGAAGATAGCTACGACGCCCTGGCGAAATACGGCACGGACCTCGTGCAGCGTGCGCGCGAGCAAAAGCTCGACCCCGTCATCGGCCGCGACGCCGAGATAAGGAACGTAATCCGCATCCTCTCCCGCAAGACGAAAAACAACCCCGTGCTCATAGGCGAGCCGGGCGTGGGCAAGACGGCCATCGCGGAGGGTCTGGCACAGCGAATCGTCCGCGGCGACGTGCCTGAGGGCCTGAGGGACAAGACGATCTTCTCGCTCGACATGGGCGCGCTCATAGCGGGCGCGAAGTACCGCGGCGAGTTCGAGGAGAGGCTCAAGGCCGTGCTTGAAGAGATACGCCGCTCCGAGGGCGGGATAATCCTGTTCATAGACGAGCTGCACACCATCGTGGGCGCGGGCAAGACCGAGGGCAGCATGGACGCGGGCAACCTCTTGAAGCCCATGCTGGCGCGCGGCGAGCTGCACTGCATCGGCGCAACAACGCTCGACGAATACCGTAAATACATCGAGAAGGACGCGGCGCTCGAGCGCAGGTTCCAGCCCGTCATGGTCTCGGAGCCGACGGTCGAGGACACGATAAGCATACTGAGGGGCCTCAAGGAGAGATATGAGATCTTCCACGGCGTGCGCATACACGATAACGCCTTGGTCGCGGCGGCGACGCTCTCGAACAGGTATATAACCGACCGTTTCCTGCCCGATAAGGCCATAGACCTCGTGGACGAGGCCTGCGCCATGATAAGGACGGAGATAGACTCCATGCCCTCCGAGCTGGACGACCTGAGAAGGAAAATAATGCAGCTCGAGATCGAGGAGATGGCGCTCAAGAAGGAGGACGACAAGCTCTCGAAGGACCGCCTGGCGAAGCTCTCGGCAGAGCTGGCGGAGCAGAAGGACAAGTTTAACGCCATGAAGTCCCGCTGGGAGGCCGAGCGCGGCAGCGTGGACGAGGTGAAGAAGATTAAGGCCGATATCGAGCGCATCCACGGCGAGATAGAGTCCGCACAGATGGCGCTCGAGTACGAGAAGGCCGCAAGGCTCAAGTACTCTGACCTGCCGGCGCTGGAAAAGCAGCTGGCCGAGGCCGAGCAGAGGGCCGAGAAGCGCTCCAGTGAGAACACCCTCATACACGACACGGTCACCGAGGAGGAGATCGCGAACATCGTGGCCAAGTGGACGGGTATCCCCGTCTCGAAGCTGGTCGAGGGCGAGCGCGAGAAACTGCTGCACCTCGACGAGGTAATACACAAGCGCGTCGTTGGCCAGGATGAGGCCGTGAGGCTCGTTACCGAGGCCATACAGCGCTCGAGAGCCGGCATCTCCGACCCGAACAGGCCGATAGGCAGCTTCCTCTTCCTCGGCCCCACGGGCGTGGGCAAGACGGAGCTGGCAAAGAGCCTGGCCGAGTGCCTCTTTGACGACGAGAGGAACATGGTGCGCATAGACATGACCGAGTACATGGAGAAGTTCTCCGTCTCGCGTCTCATCGGCGCGCCTCCCGGATACGTCGGCTACGACGAGGGCGGCCAGCTCACGGAGGCCGTGCGCCGCAGGCCGTATTCGGTCGTGCTCTTCGACGAGGTCGAAAAGGCGCACCCGGACGTGTTCAACATCCTGCTGCAGATCCTGGACGACGGCCGCATCACGGATAGTCAGGGACGCACGGTGGACTTCAAGAACACCATCATCATCCTGACGAGCAACCTGGGCAGCCAGTACCTGCTCGAGGGCATCATGCCCGACGGCAGCATCTCGGAGGAGGCCCAGTCGGCGGTCATGCACGAGCTGAAGGGCGCGTTCAGGCCGGAGTTTTTGAACCGGCTGGACGAGGTCATCATGTTCCGCCCGCTGACGAGGGAGAACCTCGGCGGGATCATCGACATCATGGTCGAGGGCCTGAGGAAGCGCCTTGCGGACAAGGGCCTGTCGCTCGAGCTGACGGACGCGGCAAAGGACCTCATCATAGCCCGCGGCTACGACCCACTCTACGGCGCGCGCCCGCTGCGGCGCTGCCTGCAGTCCGGCGCCGAGACGCTCATTGCCAAGAAGCTGCTCTCCGGCGACCTCAACGCAAACTCCACCCTGGTGCTCGACGCCAGGGACGGCGAGCTCTGCTGCGATGTAAAATGAGTTCAAACAAGGCAAGCCCCGGGTCTGTAAACAGGCCCGGGGCTTATTCAGCCTCAAACATACAGCATTTTCCCCGCGTTCTGCCCGAAACATAAGGCAGTCATCTTCCGCGGGAACCTGTACTGCTTGTGGACGTTATCAACTCAGTCAAATACAGACTCCGTTTTTACGTTCAGGACCTCGCCGGTCACAGAGTCAATGGCATATTCGTATTCCGTGGTATCCCGGACGAAGCTGACCTCGTAGTATCTCAGCCCGTCGTCGTGCTCATAGTCGCTCTTGAGAGCGCTGACTTCGTTCCTTGAAAAACCCGCGTGCGCCAGAGCCGCGTCCTCTGCAGCCCTTCCGCCGATACGGTCCGTATTATAAAACACAAAATACCAAACCGCAGCTCCTGCCACCAGCAGAACCACCAGAATAATAACTATCGTAAGAGTAAGTTTCTTTTTCATTTCAAACCTCCTGAATGTTCCTTCGCCATGATTTTAGCCGGGGTACATTAGAGGCTCCTTAAACCCAAAAAAAATTTTGCCGGGACGCCTCGGCGTCCCGGCTCCATTTATGCCGACTGTGCGTCTTCCTCGCGCTCTCGGAAGAGCAGGGTGACGCACCAGAGCGCAGCCAGACCAACAAGCGTGTATACCACGCGACTGACCGTGGCCGTCTGCCCGCCGAAAAGCCAGGCGACTATGTCGAAGCGGAACAGGCCGATGCTGCCCCAGTTCAGACCGCCTATTATTGCAAGTACCAGCGCAATGCGATCCATTATCATGCCTCGCAGCCTCCTTTCGGGCTAATTTCGTGCATAGCTTGCCCGCGGCGCGCAAAAAATATACACACGACAAAACTAGTGCTGTTTCGACCTTTCTCGCTCTTGCATTGCCGGCAAAAATGAGCTATCCTTGCATCACAGCTTATCCAATTGCCGCTCCGCCGCTGCGGGGCGGTATGCGGGGACCCGGCTCATATCTTTATCCCACAACCCTGTTTTGGCGGACTGGTCAATGACCGGCCCGCCGCTTTTTTTCGCTTCGGCTTTTCCGCGCGCAACATTTTTCGCGGGATTTTTGCCAAAGGTCGGGAGTATGATATGGACAAGGACGGGCATTGAGGAGGAATGACGATGCAAACGCTTTTGGCCAGGCCCAGGCTCGGGCGCGGCGGGATCAGCCAGATACCCGTCGGCGAAATAGACCCGAACCCCAATCAGCCCCGGCGCGTGTTCGACGGCGAGGCGCTTCAGAGCCTTGCAGCCAGCATTGCGGAATACGGCCTTATCCAGCCCATCACCGTGCGGCTGCACTACGGGCGCTACGAGCTCGTGACCGGAGAACGGCGGCTGCGCGCCGCCAAGCTCGCGGGACTTTCGCGCATCCCCTGCATCGTCCTGGACGTAGACATGGAGGAGTCCGGTCTGCTGGCCATGGTCGAAAACCTCCAGCGTGAGGACCTCGACTTCGTTGAGGCCGCGCGCGGCATCGCCAACCTCATAAAGCTCTTCGACCTCAGCCAGGAGGAGGCCGCGCGCAGGCTCGGTCTCAGCCAGAGCGCCGTCGCCAACAAACTGCGTCTTTTGAAGCTCCCGCCCGACATACTGGCCGCCCTGCGCGACAAGGGCCTGACGGAGCGGCACGGCAGGGCGCTGCTCCGTCTCGAAACGCCCGAGGCTCAGCGCGCAGCGCTCACACAGATCCTGGAACAGGGCTTCAACGTCGCCCAAACTGACGCTTACATAGATTCCCTCCTTGCTCCCACCGCAGATGCCCGACCGAAACCCCGCCGCGCCTTCGTCCTCAAGGACGTGCGCATCTTCCTCAACAGCCTCAGCAAAAGCCTGGACATCATGAAACAGGGCGGCATCGCCGCCGGCATGAAAAAACAGGAGACGGACACGGAACTGATCGTCACGATTTCCATCCCCAAAGGCAAATAAATTCCCCCCGAAAAGGCCCCGCACACAAGGTGCGGGGCCTTTTCCATGTTATTTCTCTTCCGCAGGCTCCGGCTCTTCCTTCTCGGGCTCGGGCGGAGCCCAGAAGCGGCCGTACATCGTTGCGTATTTCCTTATCTTGGCCGCAAGCTCGGGTGTCGCCTCGCCAGGCTTCATGCGCCAGCGCCAGTTGCCCTGCGCCGTTCCGGGGACGTTCATCCTCGCCTCGGCTCCGAGGCCGAGATAATCCTGCATCTGCGCCACAAAGAGCCGCGCCACAGAGGACATGCCGCCGCGGATGACGCCCCAGTTCACGCCCTCTTCCTCGTTCAGGCCGAGATAGAGGCCCGCGTATTCCACGTCGTCCCGCTTGCCGCCCTTATACCACTGCATGAGCGTCTCATTGTCGTGCGTGCCGACGTAGCAGACGCAGTTCGGCGTATAGGTGTGCGGCAGGTAGTTGCTCGGCTCCCTTGAATCGAAGGCGAACTCCAGCACCTTCATCCCCGGGAAACCCGAGTCGCGCAGAAGCTTCTCGACCTCAGGCGTCAAAAAGCCCAGGTCCTCTGCGATAAACTTCGTGTCATGGAACCAGTCACGCAGCACGCCCACGAGGCCCATGCCCGGACCGGGCATCCACTTGCCGTTTTTCGCCGTCTCCTCGCCGTATGGTACGCTCCAGTAGCTCTCGAAGCCGCGGAAGTGGTCTATCCTGATGACGTCGTAGAGCTTCTTCGCGCCCTCGATGCGCCTTATCCACCAGCCGTAGCCGTCGGACTTCATGTGCGCCCAGTCGTAGATGGGGTTGCCCCAGAGCTGCCCGTCCTCGCAGAAGTAGTCGGGCGGCACACCGGAAACGCAGGTGGGTATGTTTTTCTCGTCCAGCAGAAAGCTCTTCGGGTCTGCCCAGACGTCCGAGGAGTCGAGCGCGACGTAGATGGGCAGGTCGCCTATTATCTCTATCCCCAACGAGTGGACGTACTCGCGCAGCTTATCCCACTGCTTATAGAACATGTACTGTATCCAGGTGAAGAGCCGCACGTCCGCGTCAAGCAGCGTCCTGTAGTGCTCCAGGCTCGCCGGCTTGCGGAGCCGGATGTCCTCGTCCGGCCAGAGCGTCCAGGACACCATGCCGAAGTGCCGCTTGAGCGCCATGAAGAGCGCGTAGTCGGGCAGCCAGCCGGCGTTCTGTTCGCGGAATCGGGTTATCTTGCCCGCGTCTCTGTCCCAGCCGCGCGCGCAGGCCAGGCGCAGTATGTCAAAGCGGTTATAATATATCTTGCCGTAATCGACGTTCATGGGGTCGTCGCCCCAGTCCACGGCCTCTATCTCCGCCTTGGTCAGCAGTCCGTCCTCGACGAGCATATCGAGGTCTATGAAATACGGGTTGCCCGCATAGGTCGAGAACGAGGCGTAGGGCGAGTCGCCGTAGCTCGTCGGCCCCAGCGGCAGCAGCTGCCAGGCCTTCTGGCCCGCCGCTGCGAGAAAATCTGCGAATTTATAGGCCTCCTTACCGAAGGTACCTATGCCGTACTTTGACGGCAGCGAGGATATCGGCATCAAAATGCCGCTTTTCCGTTCCATTTCGGCTCACCCCTTGACGGCGCCTGCCGCAACGCCCTTGATAATGTATTTCTGGCAGGAGATGTAGAAAATGATTATCGGCAGGATGCTCAGCAGTATGAGCGCCATGGTAGCGCCCATGTCCACGGAGCCGTAGCTGCCCTTGAGGTACTGGATGTGGATGGGAATGGTCCTGTAGTCCTTGCTGAGCACGAGGTAGGGCAGCAGGTAGTCGTTCCAGACCCACATAGTCTCCAGCACGCCGACAGAGATCATCGTCGGCTTGAGCATCGGGAACACGACGAGGAAGAAGGTCCGCAGCGGCCCGCAGCCGTCTATGGCGGCGGCTTCCTCTATCTCGATCGGCATGGACTTCACAAAGCCCACGAACATGAACACCGCAAGCCCCGCGCCGAAGCCCAGATAGATCACCGGTATCGTCCAGGGCGTGTTGAGCTTGAGCGTGTCGGCGGTCTTGGCCAGCGTAAACATGACCATCTGGAAGGGTACGACCATCGAGAACACGCAGACGTAGTACATGAGCTTGCAGAAGCGGCTGTTCACCCTCGAGATGTACCAGGCCGCCATCGACGTGCACAGGATGATGAGCGCCGTCGAGAGTATGGTTATAGTGAAGCTGTACTCTACGCACTTCCAGAAATTGTAGTTGCCGAAGGTGACGCCCTTGATGTAGTTGTCGAAGCCCATGAAGGTCTCGGCATTCGGCAGCGCGAAGGTCTGCGTATTTATGCCGGTGTTGCTCTTGAAGGAGTTGATGAGCACTATGACGATGGGCATGACGTAGAGTATGGCTATGACCGCGAACAGGACCGTGAGGAGGTTCTTATTCCTCCGGCTTTTGCTGAGGCTGCCCTTCATCACTGCTGCACCTCCTTCTTTCTGGTATAGCGGAGCTGGATGAGCCCGATGGCCGCGACGAGAATGAAGAAGAGCACGGCCTTTGCCTGGCCCACGCCCCTCGAGTTGGCGTTCTGGTAGAAGCTGTTGTAGATGTTCAGCGCCAGCATCTCCGTCGAGTGAATAAAGGATCCGTCCGCCTGGAAGATATAGGGCTGGCCGTTATTCAGCGCCAGGTTCTGGTCAAAGAGCTTGAAGGAGTTCGTCAGCGTCAGGAAGGTGCAGATCGTGATGGACGGCATGACGCAGGGGATGGTGATCTTGGTCAGAGTCTTCCAGCCGCTCGCTCCGTCAATCCTCGCGGCCTCGAGCAGGTCGTCGGACACGCTCTGCAAGCCGGCGATGTAGATTATCATCATATAGCCTATCTGCTGCCATGCCATGAGTATGAGCAGGCCGATAAAGCCGTATTTTGTCGAAAGCAATATGGACGTCCCGTACCGGATGAGTATGCCGTCGAAGATCATGGACCAGATGTAGCCCAGGACGATGCCGCCTATGAGGTTCGGCATGAAGAACACGGTACGGAACAGATTCGAGCCCTTTATGCCCCGGGTAAGCGCATAGGCCACCGCAAAGGCCAGGACGTTTATCACAACAAGCGACACGACGGCAAAGAGCGCCGTGTACCAGAAGGAGTACATGAAGGAGCTGTCCGTCAGCGCCTTGATATAGTTGCCGAGACCGATGAACTCGGCGTCAGAAGTCGTCCTGAAGGTGCAGAACGACAGATAAAAGCCCTTTGCAAACGGGTAGACGAAGCCTATCAGAAAGGCCGCCAGCGTGGGCAGGAGGAAAACCGGGAACCACTTGCGTATGCTGCCGCTGAGCATGTTGCCGTTTACCGCAAGGCTGTGCCTTTTCCTCTTTTTAGTTTCCATTGTCCATCCCCTCTTTTGGAAAGGGGCGAGCGGCGGCTGCCGCTCGCCCCTGGTATGAGCTTGCTTTCCCTTTCAGGGGAGAGGCTTACTGATTTGCGTACTGAGTGGCCCAGCCCTGGACGAAGGCGGTGACGACGTCGTCCCAGGAGCCGCCGCCGACGGTGTACTGGGTGAGAGCCGCAACGACGGCCGCACGCCAGGTGTCAACGTTCGGGGTGTAGTTGAAGGCCCAGGTCACGGTGTACTTGCCATCGGCTATGTACTCGTTGGCGTTGTTGAAGAACACGTTGGAGCTCTCCTTGGCGTTCTTGAAGGGGATGGGGCCGAACTGCTCGGCCATCATCGTGGTGCCCTCCTCGGAGGTCACGACCCAGTACATGAAGTCAAGAGTGGCCTGGATGTCTTCCTCGGAAGCCTTGGCATTGACCGCCCAGCAGTTCTCAGTGCCGCAGCAGAGGCCGGCGTCCTCCTCGCCCTCAACGCCGCAGTAGATGGGGATCATGGCGAGGTTGGCGGGGTCCATGCCGAAGTCATTGACGAGAGAATCGTACTCCCAGGAGCCGTTCTGATAGAACACGGCCTTGCCCTCGCCGAACTCGGCCTTGGACTGGTCGCTGGTGGCGGTGGTGAGCTGAGCCGGGGCGGTGTCGCTGTTGGCGACGTAGAGGTCCCAGATCATCTTGAAGTTGTCGAGGTAGGCGCCGGTGATGGTGGCGGGCTGGCTGGTCACGCCGTCGTCACGGAACTCGTAGAAAAGCGGCATGTTGGCCAGGTGGCCGGAGAAGCGCCAGCTGGAGGAGCTGTCAAGGCCGGAGGAGGAGAAGGCCGCGAAGGCCAGCTCGCCGGTGGCGTGACGCGCAGTGATGTCCTCGGCAATGGACTTGAGGCTCTCGAAATTCGTGATGTCGGAGAGCTCGTAGCCGGCCTCGGCCAGAAGCGCGGTGTTCACGATGATGCCGAAGGCCTCGTAGCAGTAGCCGATGCAGTAGACTTCGCCGTTCTCACCGAAGAGGTTGAAGTCGTCGGTGGTCATCTCCTTGTAGACGGCGGTGTCGGTCAGGTCGTAGCAGTAGTCGCCCCAGGTGTCCAGGCCGGCCTGGTTGCCGCACTGGAACAGGGTGGGCATGTCGCTCTTGTCCATCTCGGCGGTCAGCGTGGAGCTGTACTCGCCGGAAGCCGCGGTGACGACCTTGACGGTCACGCCGGTCTGCTCGGTATAGAGAGCGGCGAGCTCCTGCCAGGCGGCGTCAGCCTCGGGCTTGAAGTTCAGGTAATAGACGCTGCCGGTCGCGGTGCTGTCGCCGCCCTCGGGAGCGTCGCTGGTCTGGGTGTCGTCCCCGCCGCTCGGAGCGTCGCTCGGGTCAGTCGCGGGCTCGCCGCAGGCCGCCAGCGCGAATACCATCACGAGAGCGAGAAGCAGTGCAAGAAACTTCTTCATTCTTTTGACATCTCCTAATTTTTATTTATTTCCTCGGCGCTTCGCCGGAAAATACTGATCAAACGGCTCTTACCGAATCCCCGGGCCTAAGTTCGGTCTCAAGCATGACCTGCCTGTTGCCGCCGCGGCCCTCTATCATATCCAATAGTATGCGGACGCTCTCCGCGCCCATGCGCTCCCTCGGCTGCACCAGCGTCGTGAGCGTCGGCCGGGTGTACTCGGAAAACTCCAGCCCGTCTATGCCTATCACCGAGCAGTCCCCCGGCACGCTCCGGCCCCGGTCCTCGAGAGCCTTGATGGCCGCTATCGCCATCATGTCCGATATGCAGAATATCGCCGTGAACTCCGCCCCGGAGTCCAGCAGACGCATCGTCGCTTCATATGCGTCCCTCATGCCGAAGCTGCCCGCACTGGCCACCAGCGCCGGGTCCGGCTCCAGGCCGAATTCCCGCAGCGCCTTGGCATAGCCGCGATAGCGCAGCTCGCTTATCGAGCGGTCGTCCGTCTCGGAGACCAGCGCCGCTATCCTGCGATGCCCCAGCCTGTGCAGTTCCCGAACCGCCCTCGCCGCCGTCTCCGCGTCCTCCACGGATACCGAGGAATACTCGCTCCTCGAAAGCGTTCCGAAGCTGTTCGTGAACGAACAGCACACGAAGGGGACCGTTATGGTGCCAAGGTCCTCCGCCGAATAGTCCGAGCGCCCGCCGAGCAGGATGAGCCCGCGCAGCTTCTTCTCGCGCTCCATGCTCGCCCCTCTGGCGACTTCGTCCTCCGAGATATCTATCTGCTGCATGACCATCGTGCAGCCCGCCACGTCTATTTCGCGCTCCACGGCCTTTATGATGTCTGAATAAAAGGGGTTCGACACTCCCTTTACTACCAGGCCCACTGCGTCCGAGCTCAGCTTGACCAGGTCTCGTGCGCTGTTATTCGGCACATAATTGCTGCTGCGCACCGCCTCGAGCACCGCCGCCCTCACCGCCGGGCTCACGTCCGGCCTGTCGTTCAGCACCCGCGAGACCGTGCTCACCGAGACGCCGCACTGCCTTGCTATGTCCTTGATAGTCATTTTCCACACTCTCCCCGGGCTGCTTTCGAAAACGTTCCCGGTAACGTTACCAGCTCTTTGAGACAACTTTAACACATTTGTACTAATTGTCAACATCAACCATGCCTCATTCGCATTTTTTGGCGTCTTATACAGATTTTACCCCTGCGCTTTTGAGCATTTCGCGTAGAGGCGGAAAAATCTCGCCAGGCCCTTGACAAAGCAAGTTAGTTGTATTAAACTCTATGGCGTTAGGCGATGCTAACTCATGCTAGCAGCGCCTACAATCCAGCAACGGGAGTGAACGCTATGCTGCCGCTTTCCATGGCCGACAGGGGCGAGCCGCACACGATCTTCAAAATAGGCGGTAAAGACGAGGTGAGGCGTCACCTGGCCGAGCTCGGCCTTGTCGTGGGCGAGCAGGTACAGGTCGTCAACCAGCTCGGAGGCAATATCATCCTCCAGGTCAAAGACAGCCGCATCGCGCTCGACTCCGGGCTCGCGCAGCGAATAATGATCGTTTAATTAAGGGGGGTCAAAAGTGAAAACACTTAAGGACGCAAAGGTGGGCGAAACGCTGAAGGTCGTCAGACTCAACGGCGCCGGCCCCTTGAAGCGCCGCATCATGGACATGGGTATCACCAAGGGCGTTGATATCTACATCCGCAAGGTCGCGCCTCTTGGAGACCCTATCGAAACCACCGTGCGCGGCTACGAGCTCTCCATCCGCCGCGCCGATGCGGAGATCATAGAGGTCGAATAAACATCGCAAAACCGGCCGTGAGGCCGGTCGTTTCAGGCAGCCGAGTTAGTCGAGACTATCTGCAATGAGAGAGGAGACAGACGATGAGTGTGAAAATTGCGCTTGCTGGAAACCCCAACTCCGGCAAGACGACGATGTTCAACGACCTTACCGGCTCTAACCAGCGGGTCGGCAACTGGCCGGGAGTTACAGTGGAGAAAAAGGAGGGCAGGCTCAAGGGCCGCTCCGACGTGGTGATACAGGACCTGCCCGGCATATATTCGCTCTCGCCCTACACGCTCGAGGAGGTCGTGGCGAGGAGCTATCTGGTAGGGGAAAAGCCCGACGCCATCATCAACATCGTGGACGGCACTAACATAGAGCGCAACCTCTACCTCACGACGCAGCTCATAGAGCTGGGCATCCCCACGGTCGTGGCGGTGAACATGATAGACGTGGTGCGGAAAAACGGCGACGTCATCGACCTCAAGAAGCTGGGCGCGGCGCTCGGCTGCGAGGTGGTGGCTACCTCGGCGCTCAAGGGCGAGGGCTCGAAGGAGGCCGCGGCCCGCGCGGCGGCTCTGGCGGAGGAAAAGCGCGAGTTTTCCGCTCCCTCGGTTTTTGAGGGCAGCGTGGAGCATGCAATCGCCCACATTGAGGAGGGCATCGAAGGAATGGTCGAGCCCCGTTTCCTGCGCTGGTATGCGATAAAGCTCTTTGAGCGCGACGGCAAGGTCATCGAGGAGCTGCACCTGGACCGCGCTCTTGCGGAGCACATTGAGGAGCACATCGCCGACTGCGAAAAGGAGCTCGACGACGACGCGGAGAGCATCATCACGAATCAGCGCTATGCCTACATAGCTAAAGTCGTCAACTCCGCGGTGAAAAAGAAGCACGTCGGCCAAAAGCTGAGCAGCTCCGACAGGATAGACCACATAGTTACCAACCGTTTCCTCGCGCTGCCGATATTTGTCGTTGTGATAGCGGCGGTGTACTGGATAGCGATGGGGCCGCTGGGTACCTTGGTGACGGACTGGACGAACGACGTGCTGGTTGGCGAGTGGGCCATGGAGGGTGCGCGCGGGCTGCTTGAGAGTTGGAACGTGGCCCCCTGGCTGACGGGTTTGGTAGTTGACGGCATAATATCCGGCGTGGGCGCTGTCATTGGTTTCGTGCCGCAGATGATAATCCTGTTCCTGATGCTGAGCGTCCTGGAGGATGTGGGCTACATGGCGCGCGTGGCATTTATCATGGACCGCATTTTCCGCAAGTTCGGGCTCTCGGGCAAGAGCTTCATACCGATGCTCATCGGCTCCGGCTGCGGCGTGCCGGGCGTCATGGCGAGCCGCACGATAGAAAACGAGCGCGACCGGCGCATGACGATAATGACCACTTGTTTCATCCCCTGCGGCGCTAAGGTGCCTATCATCGGCATGATCACGGGCGCCTTCTTCGACGGCGCCTGGTGGGTGGCGACCAGCGCGTATTTCATAGGCGTCGCGACCATCATAATCTCCGGCATCATACTCAAGAAGCTCCGCGCCTTCGCGGGCGACGCGGCCCCCTTCGTCATGGAGCTGCCGGCCTATCATGCGCCTGCGGCGTCCAACGTGTTCAGGGCGACCTGGGAACGCGGCTGGAGCTTCATAAAGCGCGCGGGCACCGTCATCCTGCTCAGCGCCATCCTCATCTGGTTCCTGCAGGCCTTTGGTGTTACGTCGGACGGCTTCGGCATGGTGGAGGACAACAACGATTCCCTGCTTGCGGCCATCGGCGGGGCAGTGGCCTTCATCTTCGTCCCCCTGGGCTTTGGTATCTGGCAGGCGACGGTGGGCGTTGTGGGCGGCCTTGTGGCGAAGGAGAACCTTGTCACCATCATGGCGGTCTGCTACGGCTTTGCCGAGGTCGGCGAGACGGGCGAGGAGATCTGGGGCATACTTGGCACCAGCTTTTCCCCGATAGCGGGCTACAGCTTTATGGTGTTCAACCTCCTGTGCGCTCCCTGCTTCGCGGCCATGGGCGCGATAAAGCGCGAGATGAACAGCCCCAAGTGGACGCTGGCGGCGATAAGCTACATGTGCGGCGCGGCATACTGCGTGAGCCTCATGATCTACCAGTTCGGTGGGCTTATAACGGGCGAGCTGAACTTCGGCCTCGGCACCGTTGCGGCGATAGTTGTTCTGGCCGGCCTGCTGTATATGCTCTTCCGCAAGAACCGCTACTCCGAATATGGCGGAGAGCTGAGCGTGAATGCGGCAAAAAAGGACGTGAAGGTAAATGTTTGATTGGCTGGCTGCAAACATCGGCAGCGTCATCGTCGGGCTGGCCGTGCTGTGCATAGTAGCGACGGTGCTGTTCAAGATAGTCAGAGACAAAAAGCGCGGCAAGGGCTCCTGCAGCTGCGGCGACGCCTGCGGTTCCTGCGCCTGCTCGGGGACCTGCCACGGCTCCCACACAGGGAAATGACCTCCCATCCACCCCATCCTCCATACAAAGAGGGCGGGAAGCTAATTGCTTCCCGCCCTCAGCTTTTTAAACTAGGCTCAGTCCAAGGCGCCGCGGTTGACAGTGCGGCGACGGACGTGTTAGAATTATTAATTGGAATTTAATCTCTGAATTTTGGAGGTGTCGCATACTTTGGGTTTGTTTACTGACGCCCTTCATTTTGCCGTAGACGCGCACGGCGACGCCAGAAGAAAAGGGGACGGCGCTCCCGCCATCCTCCATGCAACGGAGGCGGCGTCCATCGCCGCCACGCTGACAACGGACGAGCGCGTGCTCGCCGCCGCCGTCCTCCACGACACGGTCGAGGACGCCGGGGTCCTCCCGGATGAAATACGTGAACGCTTCGGGGACCGGGTCGCGGAGCTGGTCGCCGCCGAGACCGAGGACAAACTGAGAGACCGCCCCGCTTCGGAGACCTGGCGCAGGCGCAAGGAGCAGAATATGCGCTCCCTGCTGGAATCGGACGACAGAGACGTCGCCATAGTTTTCCTGAGCGACAAGCTCTCCAACATGCGTTCTTTCTACCGTCACAAGTTGGCATATGGAGATGATCTCTGGAAATTTTTTAATCAGCGCGACCCGGAACAACACCATTGGTATTACCGCACGATAGCGAATGCGCTCGCTACGCTTGCCGACACTCCCGCCTGGCAGGAGTACGACCGGCTCATCAGGCAGGTATTTGAAGAAGAACAGGGGGTCTCATTAGAATGAACAATCCGCAGTTGACGCTGCCCCTCTCCGGCCGCGTGGACTCCGCAAACGCCGCCGCAGTCGAGGCAGAGCTCATGCAGGCGCTCGGCGCCAAACCCCACAGCGCGCTCACCCTGGACTGCGAGACCCTGGACTACATATCCAGCGCGGGCCTGCGAGTGGTGCTCAGGCTGCGTAAGCAGGAGCCAGAGCTGAGACTAACCAACGTCTCGCCCGAGGTGTATGAGATCCTCTCCATGACCGGCTTCACGGAGATGATGCCCGTCGAGCGGGCCTACCGCCGCCTCTCCATAGACGGCTGCGAGGAGATCGGCCGCGGCGCGAACGGCACGGTCTATCGTATAGACAAGGACACCGTCGTCAAGGTCTACCGTAACCCCGATTGCCTGCCGGAGGTGCAGCGGGAGCGCGAGCTGGCGCGCCGCGCCTTCGTCCTCGGAATACCCACAGCCATACCCTACGACGTCGTCCGCGTGGGCGAAAGCTACGGCTCCGTGTTCGAGCTGCTCAACTCCAAGTCCTTCTCCAAGCTCATAGGCGCCGAGCCGGAAAAGATGGACGAATACGTCGCGCTCTATGTGGACATCATGCGCAAGCTGCACTCCACAGAGATCCAGCCAGGGCTCATGCCGGAGATGAAGGAGATTGCCCTTGGCTGGGAGGACTATATCCGCGCCGGCCTGCCGGAGACGCAGGCGGAGCGGCTGCTCGCGCTCATCTCCGCCGTCCCGGACAGGAACACCCTCCTGCACGGGGACTACCACACTAACAATATCGTCGTCCAGAACGACGAGGTCCTCCTCATAGACATGGACACGCTCTGCGTGGGCCACCCCGTCTTTGAGCTGGCCTTCATGTGGCTGGCCTTCGTCGGCTTCGGTGAGCTGGACCCCGCCGTGTGCTCGAACTTCTTCAAGCTGCCCGCAGAGCTGCTCAAGCGTTTCTGGGGCAAGACATTGAGGCTCTACCTCGGCTCGGAGGACGAAAGCTACGTCCGCGCCGTGGAGGACAAGGCGAAGCTCATCGGCTATACGCGGCTCATGCGCCGCACGCTCAAACGCAAGGGCATGGAAACGGACTTCGGCCGCGCCACTATAGAGCGCTGCCAGGCCAGGATAGCCGAACTGCTCGAGTGCGTGGACTCGCTCGATTTCTGAAAACAGGAGAGAAAAAATCGCGGACCGCAAAGGTCCGCGATCTTTTTTATTCCGCTCAGCGCCGCGCAGTGAGCTTGCGCTGGATCAGTTTGACCAGCTCGACGATCGGGATTATGCTCACGGCGAAGCAGAGCGCCACGACATATTCGCTGAAGTCCACCGGGGCAAACTCGAAGGCGTTTGCCAGGAAGGGCACCTCGCAGACCAGCGTCGTCGCCGCCAGACTGCCCAGGGCGGCCCAGTTGAGCGTTTTGTTCATGCCCCTTATCGAGAACAGGCTGCCGCGCTGGCTGCGCATATTGAAGCTGTGGCAGATCTCCGCCATGCTCATCGTCAGGAAGGCCATCGTCGTGCCATCGGCGCTGTTCGCTATCTCCCAAACGCCGGACTCCATGAAGTGACCCACGAAATAGCTCGCCAGAGTCAGCAGCGACACCACTATGCCCTGGTACGCTATGTCCGCGCCCATGCCTCCGGCGAAAACGCCCGCCTTCGCGTCGCGCGGCTGGCGGCGCATGATGTCCCGCTCCGCCTTCTCCATGCCCAGCGCAAGCGCCGGGAAGCAGTCCGTCACGAGGTTTATCCACAAGAGATGCACCGGCTCGAGTATCGTGAAGCCCAGAAGCGTCGCCACAAAGATGCTGATGACCTCCGACATGTTCGAGCCCAGCAGGAACTGGATGGCCTTGCGGATGTTGTCATAGATCCGGCGGCCTTCCTCCACCGCGCCCACGATTGTGGCGAAGTTGTCGTCCGCCAGCACCATGTCCGCGACGTTCTTCGTAACGTCCGTACCGGTGATGCCCATGCCCACGCCGATGTCCGCGCTCTTTATGCTCGGCGCGTCGTTGACGCCGTCGCCGGTCATCGCAGTGACGTAGCCCGCGCGCTTCCACGCGGTAATTATCCTGGTCTTGTGCTCGGGCTGCACCCGGGCGTAGACCGAAATGTCGCGGAACCTGCGCTCAAACTCCTCGTCATCCATCGCGTCGAGCTGGCTGCCGGTGACGGCCTCGGAGGCGTCCTTGAGAATGCCCAGCTCCTTCGCTATGGCGACGGCGGTGTCTATATGGTCGCCGGTTATCATGATGGGCCTGATGCCCGCGCCGCGGCACTCCTCGATCGCCGCCTTGACCTCGGGCCGCACCGGGTCTATCATGCCCGTGAGGCCGATGAAGCACAGCTCGTTCTCAAGAGCCTCGGGCGAGAAGTCCGTCGGCTCGGTCTCCCACCAGCGTGCCGCCGCCGCGAGCACGCGCAGGGCCTTATCCGCCATCTCCTTGTTCGCCGCTAGTATCTCCTGCATCTTCTCCTCGGTCATCGGACATACCTTGCCGTGGTCAAGGTAGGAGACGCATTTCTTGAGCACCTCGTCCGGCGCGCCCTTCGTGTACTGCACGACGCTGCCGCCCGAGACGTGGACGGTGCTCATCATCTTTCTCATGCTGTCGAAGGGGGCCTCGCCCGTGCGCGGCGCGCAGGCCTTGAGGTCGTCCTTGTCAAGCCCCAGGCCGTGCGCCCAGTTCACCAGCGCGCACTCTGTCGGCTCGCCCACCGCCTCGCCGTTCTCGTCCTCCTCGGCGTCCGAACACAGGCTCATCGCCGTGGCCAGCAGCTGGGTGTCCCCACCGTAGTGGTCCACGACGGTCATCTTGTTCTGCGTCAGAGTACCGGTCTTATCCGAACAGATTATCTGTGCGCAGCCCAGAGTCTCGACCGCCGTCAGTCTGCGTATGATCGCGTTGCGCTTCGACATGTTCGTGACGCCTATGGACAGCACGACGGTCACGACTGCCGCAAGGCCCTCGGGTATCGCGGCAACCGCAAGCGAGACCGCCACCAGGAAGGAGTCGAGGATAACGTCGCCGGAAAAGCCCCCGGCTCGCAGTACCTGTACGCCGAAGATGACGACGCATATCCCCAGCACCAGCCAGGTGAGTATCTTCGAGAGCTGGCTGAGCTTTATCTGCAGCGGGGTCTGACCCTGCTCCGCCTTTGAGAGCGCGTCCGCTATCCGGCCCATCTCCGTGTCCATGCCTGTGGCCGTGACGACGGCCGTGCCGCGTCCGTAGACGACGGTGCTGCCCATGTACATCATGTTCTTCCTGTCGCCCAGCGGCACGTCTGGCGCGGAACCGGGGTCCAGGATATCTATGAACTTCGTCACCGGTACGCTCTCGCCCGTAAGCGCAGCTTCCTCTATTTTGAGGCTGGCGCTCTCAAGCAGCCTGCCGTCGGCCGGAACCGCGTCGCCTGCCTCGAGCAGCACAACGTCGCCCACAACGAGCTCCGCCGAAGGCACCACAGTGACCTTGCCGCCGCGCAGCACACGGCTCGTCGCGGCGGACATCGCCTGCAGCGCCTCGATCGCCTTTTCCGCCTTGTTCTCCTGGTACACGCCCAGAACCGCGTTCACGATGACAACGAACAGTATGATAATAACGTCCGCCGCGCCCTCGCCCTGGTAGACGGAAGTCACGGCGCTTATCGCCGCGGCCACCAGCAGTATGATGATCATCGGGTCGGCCATTTGCTTGAAGAACTGGCTGATGAGCGAGGGCTTCTTCGCCGCCGCAAGCTCGTTGCGCCCGTCACGTTCGAGCCGCTTTGCCGCTTCCTCGCTGCTCAGGCCCTTTTGGCTGCTGCCTACCTCGCTAAGTACGCTTTCCGCGTCCTCGCAGTAATACTTCAACTCAACCATCCTTCCATTAGATAAACAAAAAACTCATGGATAGGTATATCCTATCCATGAGTCTTGTCTTTTAATGCAAGCCAGGCGAAACCTTGCTCCCGCCATGCTGTTGACTTGCCTCCGCCGTATGCGGAAGACTACTCCCTCACGGGTATTGAGTATACTACCATGCCTAAAGCTTCCTGTCAAGCGGCTGGCTGTAAAACCCTCTTCGCTTTTGGAAGGAAAGGTGGTAGAATAGCACAAAAAGCGCGAAGGAGTTCTCTTATGTACGAAAGGATCGTTCTGCCGAACGGAGCCAGGGTCGTCTGCGAGCATATGGACGGGGTCCGTTCCGCCTCGCTGGGCATATGGGTCGGCGCAGGCTCGAGGTACGAAAAATATTCCGAAGCGGGCAGCGCCCACTTCATCGAGCACATGCTCTTCAAGGGGACGGGCCAATACACCGCCGCCCAGCTCGCCGAGCGCATGGACGCCGTCGGCGGCCAGATGAACGCATACACCACCCGGGACAACACCTGTTTCTACGCCCGGGTCCTGGATTCGCATCTGCCCCTGGCCACGGACACGCTCTGCTCGATGTTCTTTGACTCGAAGTTTGACGAGGCGGACGTCGAGAACGAGAAGGGCATCATCCAGGAAGAGATAGATATGTATGAGGACACGCCAGAAGACGTGGCCGCGGAGCGGCTGCTCGCCGGCTGCTTCCCCGACGCGCTGGGCAGACCCGTACTGGGCCGCGCGGCTAGCCTCCGCCGGATGACGGGCGGGAGCCTGCGCGGCTTCATGGCCCGGCACTACACGGCGCCCCGGGTGGTGGCCGCGCTCTCCGGCAGCTTTGCGGATTCGGACGTGGAGGAGCTGGTGCGCCGCTTTTCGGCCATGCCAGCGTCCATGCCGGAAAGGCCCAATGCCTCCGCCTACCATCCGTGCCTGACCCTCCGGAAAAAGGCAACGGAGCAAAACCAGCTTGTCCTCGGCTTCCCGGGGCTCGAGACGGCCAGCTCCGAGCGATTCGCCCTGCAATTGCTCTCCGGCATCCTGGGCGGCAACGCCTCCTCCCGCCTCTTCCAGACCCTGCGGGAAAAGTACGGCCTGTGTTATTCGGTCTATTCCTTCACCGCCGGCTTCGAGGACACCGGCCTTTTCGCAATCGCCGCCGCCACCAACCGGGAGACGGAGGAGCGCGCGCTCCGCGTCATCATGGACGAGCTGCATCGCTTCCTGGACGGCGGCGCATCCGAGGATGAGCTCTCCCGCGCCAGGGAGCAGGTCAAGGCCACAATCCTCATGGGGCTCGAATCCACCAGCGCGAGAATGAACCGGCTTGGTTTCGGCGAGCTTTTCCTGGGCGGAGCGCTCGCCCCGGACGAGCTCATTGAGCGCTATGACGCCGTCACCGGCGAGGAACTGCTCGCCCTCGCCCGGCGGCTGCTCGCGCCCGAGACCATGTCCTTCTCCGCCGCCGGCCGCGTCGCCGGGGAGGAAAAATACAGCTCCATCCTCGGTCTGGACAGGCAGTCTTAGTTTTTCAGCTCCGCATAGTTCAATATGCCGCGGCAGAGGAATATCGCAAGCAGCGCCAGCAGCGCGTTCACCGCGGCCAGCGCCAACAGGCAGAGCGGGAGCGCCGTCCCAAACACGTTCAGCACTACCGCCGCGGCTATGCCGGGCGCGCAGGCAAGGAGCTCAACGAGGAAGTAAAACACAAGGATCAGCGCTCTCGTGTTCACTCTGCCGAACACCCGCTCGCAGACGAGATTGCCCGCCAGCAGCAGGTATGAATAGGTGAAGTGTACGAGGCAGCAGGCCGCGATCGTCTGCGGGTCCAGCTTCATTATGAGTCCCAGCGGCACGAAGATCAGTACCGCCATGAGCGCAAAGGAACCCACGCTCTCCCTGATGCACCAGAGCAGCTTCTTAAAGGGCGGCTCCGGCACGAGATAGACATAGGGCTTCATCATTTCGCGCGGCAGGCGGCGCATCGAGGACGAGAACATCTGCATATACACGGCAAAGGCCAGCACAGGCACCACGCCCTCGTCTCTCATGAAGAAGCCGAAGCCTATGGTAGCTATGACGAAGATCAGCTCTGCCCCGCCCAGTATGAAGGTGCGCGAGCGGCGGTTCTCTATGCGGTGCTTGTACCAGAACGCAGACGCGCCCTCGCCTCCGCCGAGGCCCGTGCGGCCCAGCTTGAGGTTTTTCGGCCCCGTCTCCGTGACGCGCCCCTCTTTCGCCGCTGCCTGGGCGTTGAAGGCCGTCTCGGTGGACTGCAGCACGTCCTCGTAGTAGTCCTGGTCTGCCCTCGCCATGCCGAGCCAGAGCGCGAGGCAGAACACTGCCCAGAGCGCGAGACCGACGAGGCCCGTAAGCTCGCTCTCGAGCACCCCGGCCACGGCCCAGCAGAGCCAGCCCGCCACGGGGAAGTACATGGCCCAGCTGCTGCTTGCAGCCGCGCAGAGTTTGGAGAGGAACTCGCCCTCGCCAAGGCAGCTGTAGAAGATATAGCCCGCCCAGATGACGCAAACGGCGATGAACACGCCCCGCGCCGTCCGGCGCTTTTTGTCGCTGCCGGAGGTCAGGCAATAGATTGTCATGGCCGTCAGCTGGCCTGTGAAGAGAACGAAGGAATAGCCCAGCAATATGGCTATCATGCCCGGCACGCTCACGCCGTAGCTGCCGTGCAGCCAGCCGTATTGGAAGAGGATGAAGAGTCCCGTGATTATGGCCGTCCCCAGCTGCTGCAGCATGCCGAAGAACAGCACGCGCAGCGGCCGGAACGGACCGGCAAAGAGGAAGTTAACGTCCGACATCTTGAACACGCTCATGCCCGTGGAGAAGCCGGAGTTGACTACCAGAATGAGCATCAGCGCGTAAAAGCCCAGCATGATGGCATATAGCTCGCTGGACGGCCGGAAAGTCTCCGTCTCGGCCGCCGTTTCCCTTCCGCCTATGACGACGAGCACCATGAGCGCGATGAGGATAACGGCGTATATTAGCTTCGCCGGGGAGCGGAAGATGCCTTTTATCTGATTCTTGAAGCGCGTGAAAAGCAGATAGGAAAGCGGGCTCATTCGCGCTCACCGCCTTCGGTGATCTCAAAGAACAGGTCCTCGAGGCTCTGGCTCTCGGTGTCCTCGGGCGTGTTGCGCTTCGTTGCGGCAAAGCGCCCGTTCATCATGATATGGGCCACGTCCCAGTAGTCCTCCACGCTCTCTATCATGTGCGTGGAGATGAGGACGGCCCTGCCCTCGTCCCTCAGCTCGCGGAAGATGGCCTTGAGCTCCTTTATGGCGTGGGGGTCCAGGCCGACGAGCGGCTCGTCGAAGATGAGCACGCGGGGCCTGTGGACGAGCGCGCAGCAGATGGAGAGCTTCTGCTGCATGCCCTTGGAGAGCTCACGGCCCAGCTTTTTGCGCTTGTCGTCGAGCTCGAGGCGCTCGAGGAGAGAGTCGCCGTAGCCGTCGTCCTCCGCACGGTAGGCGCGGCGGATGAATTCCAGGTGCTCCTCTACGGTTAGCAGCTCGTACACCGCGGGCAACTCGGGTATGTAGCCCAGCTCGCGCTTGGCGGGCAGGGACTTGTTCTTCTCCCCGCAGATATAGATGTCGCCGGAAAAGCGCAGCAGGCCGGCTATACATTTTATAATGGTGGATTTGCCCGCGCCGTTCGGCCCGAGCAGGACGGCCGTCTCCCCAGCGCCGACAGAGAAGCTGATGTCGGAGTTCGCAACGGTCTTGCCGTATTTTTTCGTGACGTTCTCAATACGCAGCAGCGCATCGGACATAAGTTCGTCCTCCTTAACTGTACTAAGCGGGATTATACACTAAGCCTTTCCCATACGCAACAAGTTTTGCGTATGCCTTTTGTCAAATCTGTGTTAGCTAAAGGCGGCTAACCAGTGAACACGGCACATTTTAAGGTATATTCCCTTAAAAGTCAATAAGGGATATTGCCTTAGACCATAATATCAGCGAGGTGATATTATGGTGGAGACGAGGCTCAGGGATCTGAGAGAGGACAGGGACCTGACGCAGAGGGAGCTTGCGGAGTATCTGGGCGTACACCAGACGACGTATTCGGATTACGAGCTCGGGCGCCTGAACATCCCCCTGCGCACGCTCTGCCGCATCGCGGACTTCTACGGCGTCAGCACGGACTACCTCCTGCGCCGCACCTCGGAGCCCAGGCCATATGAAAACTGAAGCCCCGGACGGTCAGACAGACTGTCCGGGGCTTTTTGTGGTTTTGGCTCAGTCCGCTAGGCTCAGCTCGGGCCGGCCCATGGAGCCGGGACCCAGGGTGTATTTCTGGAACACCAGCACGGGAGCTCCAGCGGCATCCAGCCTCAGCTGGGCTTCGTCTATCGCGGCGGCAAGCTGCTCTTCGTCCAGTTCCCAATACGTCTCTCCGTCGTCCGGATGGGCCATCAGCTCCCGGAGCCCGGCCTCGGCCTTTTCGCGCCAATCCGCTCCGGCAAGCTCCTCCACCGTCAGCTCTTCGCCAGTGCGGAGGTCATAATTATAATAGTGGAAGGTTTCGTAGGCAGTGGCAAGAGTCTCTGTCTTGATGACGGCAAAGGACAGAACGTCGCTTGAGGCGTAGTAGACCTCATAGTCCACCTCTATGCCGATGGGCTGGTAGTCCTCCGGAGCTCCGCCGGTGGAAACAAAGGCGTCATAATACTCCTCCGCCCTGGCCTCGGACTGCGCGACCTCCAGGTCTATCGTAGCCTCGATGAGCTTGTTTACACTTTTTGCCCAATCCGAATCCCCCAGCTCAACATCTATGGCCGGGACCTCGATATTCACGTTCTTCGTAGCGTCCTCGTAGTGGTAGCTGCGGACCGTCAGGACGCGACAGACCTCGCCCAGCACCGGCAGCTCATACATTGCGGAGGCGAAGGTGGGTACTGTATTCAGCACCAGTATGAACGCCGCAAAGGCTCCTGCTATCGGGTAGGCTATGCGCCAGGCGCGTTTTCTCGCCCTGGCCCGTCTCTCGCCCCGCCTGAGCGCTGCTTCAACAACTCCGGGCAGCTCCTCCGGCGGCTCCGTTTCCATATATATCTTGCGAAGCTCGTCCTTCATGGCTATACCTCCCAGTCCTGCAGCTCGACGCGGAGCAGCTTCAGCGCTTTATACAGCCTTGTTTTTGCCGTGCTCAGGTTGCAGCCGGCGGCCTCTGCCACCTCCTGCAGTTTCATGTCCTCAAAGAATCTCAGTACTATGACGGTCTTGAGCTTCGGCGGCAGCTTGGACACCGCGGCATAGAGAGACAGAGCCTCCGCTCTTTTGCCGGTCTCGTCCGGCGCGGGGAGGCTCTCGTCCACAGATTCCGCGCCCCGCCTCCTGCGCAGACTGTCTATGCTCTCATTCACAAGTATGCGGCAGAACCAGGGCTTTATACGGGACTCGTCCCGCAGCCCGGGGAGTTTGCGCAGGGCCTTTTCAATGGAGTCCTGCACGATGTCCAGCGCGTCCTCCCTGTTCCTGACATAGCTGTAGGCTATGCGGTAGAAGCTGGCCTCGTTCTGCCTTACAAAGTCGGCGAAGCTCTCGCCCGTCATTTATCCCAGCGCCTTCTGTGCCAGCTCGCGCACTGCGGAGGCGTCCTGCGCAACGCAGAGCACCACATAGCGGCCGCCGGAGACCATCACGGCGTCCTCGAGCTTCGGCACTTCGGCGGGGATGTAAGTCGAATAGCTCTCTATCCTGTCCGAATTTCTGGTTTTCAGCTTTTCCACGAGCGCTTCGGCCGCAGCAGAGTCCTTCGTCTCAAAGACGGCCAGCTCCTCCGCCGTTGCGCCCGTACCCGTGCGCACCCAGCAGCGCGTATCGGCGTCCAGCCCGTAGAGCCCCTGGGCCACGGACTCGTCTATGGGGTAGAGCTCCTCGCCGAAGGTACCCGCGGCATAGAGTTCTTCACCGAATTCGTCGATGTTCAGCTCCGGCTCCTTCGCCTGACCGCAGGCCGCAAGCGCAAGGGCCAGGCATGCGGCAAGTATCGCCGCCGTTATTCTCTTTTTCATGTCGTCTGCCTCTTTCTTTCTGTCTATTGTGCGGTATGCGTCTTGAGGTAGTCCAGCCACTTGACACAGTACTCGGGGGTAAGGTGTACGCCGTCGCCCGTGGCCTCAAAGGGCAGGTAGCCCTCCGAATCCATGATGCCGCCGCCCACGTCCACGTAGTGGACCTCCTTTTCGTCCGCCAGCGCTCGCAGCTGGGCGTTCAGCCGCTCGACGTTCGCGTTGGTATAAACGTTGTCGTTGGAGTCCTTCCACTTGCTGACGGGGATTATCGACTGTATATAGATGACGGCGTCCGGGTTTATCTCGCGGATCTTGTCTATTATCTTGCCGTAGTCCTCCTTGAACACGCTCTCGTAGACCCAGCCCAGCTCGTTCATGCCCAGCATGATATAGACCTTGCCGAACTCCATGCTAGCGAGGGCGTCGAAGGTGCGGCTGCGGCCTATGCCCGAGACGTCGCAGTAGTCCGTAAATATACTGTCCACCGTGAGGCCGACTTCGGTTATAAATGTGGCCTTAGTGAGGCCGGAGTACATCCTGAGCCCCACCGTCCTGGAGTTGCCGATGAACACGGCGTCGTCAAAATAGCTGTCGTCCACGGCCTCGCTCTCCGGGACGAGCATACTGCAGTCGTTCGGAGTGGGCGAGGGACGCGCGTCCTCCTCGCCGCTCTCCGGGGCCTTGGTCTCTGCCGGAGGCTCCGTAGCGTTGGGGTCGTCCGGAGCGTCGGTGGTTTCGGCGTCCTCGTCGCCGCCCTGAGTGTCCGGGTTCTCGCTGCTTGCCGGAATGTCCGGTACCTGCCAGCCCGGGTCCGCTGCGCCGTGGTGTCCTCCGAAGAAGCCGGAGCCTGTTATGAGCATCAGGGCAAGCACGGCAAAAACCGCGAGCGCCGTCTTTAGGCCTCGCTTGAAATGTTTATCCCGGCCTCTGCGCCGGGCAGTGCTCCTTGTCACCGCAGCTCATCTCCTGTCTGTCTCTCTGTATATTATGACGCGGCGCACGCCGAAAAAGTTGACAAAAAAATAAATATTCCTCTGTATTCCCTTTTGGGCCTTCTGTGATATAATCCTGTCGAAAAGGAGGCGAGCACCGTGAACGAAACGCTCAAGACCGCCATCGGCATACTGATACCATTCCTCGGCACCGCGTTGGGCTCCTGCTTTGTGTTCTTCCTGAAGAGCGGGGTGAAACCTGGCCTGCAGCGGCTGCTGCTGGGCTTTGCCTCCGGCGTGATGATAGCGGCCTCCGTCTGGTCGCTTATAATCCCGGCCATAGACATGGCGGAACAGCAGGGCGTGACGGCCTGGCTGCCCGCGGCCATAGGCTTTTTGGCCGGCATTGGCTTTCTGCTCCTGCTGGACAGCGTCATACCCCATCTGCACCTGGGCTCTGATTGTCCGGAGGGTAAGAGCTGCGGGCTGGGCAAGTCCACCATGCTCGTCCTGGCCGTCACGCTGCACAACCTGCCGGAGGGCATGGCCGTCGGCGTGGTGTTTGCCGGGGCGCTCTCCGGAGAAACCGTCATCCCCGCCGCTGCCGCCTTCACGCTCGCCGCTGGCATAGCCCTGCAGAACGTCCCGGAAGGCGCCGTCATATCCATGCCCCTGCTCGGCCAGGGCATGGGCCGCGGCAAAGCCTTCGTCATGGGTATGCTCTCCGGCGTCGTGGAACCCATCGGCGCGCTGCTTACGATACTCCTGACCGGGCTCATAACGCCCGCCCTGCCCTATGTCCTCTCCTTCGCCGCGGGGGCGATGATCTACGTCGTCGTCGAGGAGCTCATACCCGAGGCCCAGGCCGGGGAGCACTCGAACCTGGGCACCATAGGCGCGGCGCTCGGCTTTGTGCTCATGATGATCCTAGACGTCGCGCTGGGCTGAGCCCCAGCCCAACCCCTCTATGCCGACGGCACGCACAGGCGCACCGTCGGCGTTTTTGTATTTCAGCGGCAGCGCCGCAAAGAACAGGCGCCTGCCCGCAAGCTCGGCCAGGCCGCGGAGGTTTTCCACGATCACGAGTCCCTTTTCGAACATGATGTGGTGCCGCGTGAAGTCCGCGTCGTCCATCGGGTCTATGCCCATGGTGTCCAGGCCGATGCCGCGCACGCCCAGCCGGACGGCGCGCTCCACCGCCGCGGCGGAGAGCACCGGGTAGCGGCCGAAGTACTTCTCGCTGTTCCAATACCTGTCCCAGCCCGTGCAGACGAGAAGGAAGTCCGCGCCCTTCACAGGCTCCACGGCCTCAGGTCCTATCTCCACACCCGGCGCGCAGTCCCGCGCGTCCAGCACCCAGGCGCTGCCGCAGAAGGCGGATGCCGGCAGCTCGTCCAGCTGCGGCCTGTCGCGCCGCATGTGCGCGGGGGCGTCCATGTGCGTGCCGACGTGGGAAAATATCTCTAGCCTCGTCTCGCGGAAGCCGTCTTTTTCAAAGGTGCTGCCCTCGGACAGCCTTGGTTTTTCAGTGCCCGGCCAGACTAGTATGTCCTCCGATACCGTGTGAGTCAGGTCATATACCCTCATGCTCCCGCCTCCTCCCGTACCAGTCATCATAGCATGTCCGGCGGCGGCGCGTCAACGCGCAAAGCCGCAGAAGAGCAGCGGAGTATAGGTCAAAACTCCCTGTCTGCGCTCCGAGAGCATAAGGCTCGCCCCGCGCACCAGCGCCGGGACGGGCTCGGGCAGCACAAGCTCTGGCTCCGCCTCGCCCCGGACCTCGCGCGCCAGCGTGAGATGCGGTGTGTAGCGCCGGTCCTCCAGCTTGAAGCCCCTCGCCCTCAGTTCGGCGGCGAGCCCCGCCTGCAGCTTCGTCAACTCCGGGGACTCCGCCGCTCCCAGCCACCAGATGTCTCCACCCTCGCGCCGGAAGCGCCCCGCCCTGTCGAAGCGGAGCTCAAAGCCGGGGGCGTTCTTCGTCGCCTTCAGCATGGCCCCGCTTATCTCTCCCATGCGCGCAGGCGGCTGCTCGCCCAGGAAGGCCAGGGTCAGGTGCAGATTCTCGCGGCGGGAGTAATTTGCCGCCCCGGCCTGATCGCGCAGGCGCTCCCGCGCCGCCTCAAAGGCGTCCAGCTCCGTATCGTCGAAGTTTATCGCTATGAACAGTCTCATCTCATGCCTCCGTTCCATAGGCGGCGAGAGGGTCCAGCTCCGCGCCGCATAGTATGTCCCTCGCCGCCGCCTCGAAGTCCTCGGGGCGGCGGGCCTTGTTCAGGCGCTTGAGCGCCTTATCCGAGCCGGGAAAGAGAAAGCGCAGATAGCTCCAGAGCTCCTTCATCCTCAGCACCGCGGAGCCGGCCGAGCCGAAGTCCCGGCAACAGGTCTCGTAGATCTCGTCGTGGAATTCGCGCAGCGCGCTCCGCTCAAAGCCTATTCCGCCGCGGATGAGGCCGAATATGCCCGGGTTAGCCGCTGCGCCCCGGCCCAGCATGACCGCGCCGAGCCCCGGATAGCGCTCCCGCAGCGCAGCTATGTCTCCGGGCGAAAACAGGTCCCCGTTATACACGGTCCTTTCGAAGCGCAGCGCCTCCGCAAAGGCCTCCGGCCGCGCCGGGAGGCGGTACATATCCCTGCGCACCCGGGTGTGGACGATGAGCTCCGATATCGGGTAGCGGCAATATATATCCATGAGCCGGGGGAATTCGCTCCCGTCCTCAACTCCCAGCCTGGTCTTTACCGAGATCCGGGGCATGTCCGGCTCCGCGAACACGCGCCCGAAAAAGGCGTCCAGCTCCTCCGGGAAGGCCAAAAATCCGGAGCCCTTTCCCTTTGCGGCGACTGTCCCCGAGGGACAGCCGAGGTTCAGGTCCACCTCCGCGTAGCCCATGTCCGCCAGCGCCTTCGCCGCCCAGACAAAGTCGCCCGCATCCCGGCAGAGCAGCTGCGGCACCAGCGGCACGCCCCTGTTCCGCTCCGGGTCCAGCTCCCTCAGTACGCGCGGCGGGATGACGTGCTCGCGCGTGGGCGAATAGAAAGGCGCGAAGTATTTGTCCGCCGGGCTGAAATACCTTGCATGCGCGCGGCGGAAGGCGTATCCGGTCACGCCCTCCAGCGGCGCGAAATAACAATTCACTCTTCCACCCCCCTCCAAATCTTACACCAGCCCCCGCCCCAAAAGCAACAACAAACCCCTCCGCCGCGCCTCGGCAGAGGGGTTTTGCAGGTATTGGTTCAGTTTTTGGGGAAGTCTATGGTGATCTCGGTCCCGTCCTTGTCCGACCAGAGGCTGATGCGGCCCTTGTGGTACTGCGCAGCGTGCTTCACGATGGAAAGGCCCAGGCCGGTGCCGCCCGTCGCCTTCGAGTGGCTCTTGTCCACGCGGTAGAAACGCTCGAACACCCGGGGCTGGTGCTCCGGCGGGATGCCAGGGCCGTCGTCCCGCACCCTGAGCCGCAGCGTATCCTCCCGCGTCTCCGTGGTTATTACGGCGCAGCCGCCGTCGCGGCCATACTTCACGGCGTTGTCCGCCAGGTTCCAGACTATCTCCCAGAGCAGCCTGCGCACGCCCATGAGCTTTGCCTCCCCGCCCTCCACGCGGAGGGCTATACCCCTCTTTTCCGCCTCCGGGGCCAGCTGGGCGGCAACTTCCTGCGCGAGCTCGTGCAGGTCCGTCTCCTCGGTTGGGAAGCTCTCTCCCTCGTCCATGCGGGAGAGGTCTATGACGTCCTCGATGAGCGCCAGGAGCCGCGCGGACTCCGAGCGTATCCTGCCGTAGAACCCAGCTTCGTCCCCGGGCTTCACAAGTCCGGCCTCCAGGAGCTCCGCCGCGCCCATGATCGAATGCAGCGGGGTCTTGAGCTCGTGCGAGACGTTCGCCGTGAACTCGCGCCTTATGCGCTCCGCCCTGCGCCGCTCCGTCACGTCGAAGATGAGCAGGACCGCGCCTCCGCCCGTGACCGGGCTGACTGTCAGCTGGTACTCGAGGCCCATGCGCTCTATGCCGGCCTCGGCCCGCTCGCCGCCGCGAGCCCGCTCCAGCAGCGCGCGCAGCTCCGGGCTGCGGTCCACGGTCAGGATGTCCTGTCCGACGCAGTCCTCACCTGCGCCGAAGATCCGGCGCGCAGCGGGATTGATGCTCAGCACCCGGCTCTCCGCGTCCAGAAGGATGAGCCCCTCCGACATGCTGCCCGTGACGGCTTCGAATTCGCGCCGCCGCCTGTTAAGCTCGTCCAGCTGGGAGCGTATCTGCCGCTGCTGCCGCTCCACGCGGGTCAGCAGGGGCGAGAGCTCGTCGTATGTCTCGTTTTCAAGAGGATGGTCCAGGTCTATGGCGTTGAGCGGTCCCACGATGCGCTTCGACAGCCGCGAAGCCAAAAAGGCTGAGAGCGCTATCGCAAGTATGATTATGACCAGCAGCGGCTGCAATATGCCGAAGAGCAGAGTCGGCACAGTGTAGTGAGAGGCCGCGGCGCGCAGGACCGTCCCGTCCGAAAGGCGCAGCGCTACGTAGACGGTCTTTTCGCTGAGCGTGGCGGAAACGCGGCTGCCTTCGCCGCTGCCCGTCTCCAGCGCCTCCTTGACCTCTTCGCGCTCCGCGTGGTTCTCCATCCCTGCCGCGTCAGCGTTCGAGTCGTAGAGCACGGAACCGTCTGCGGCTATCCAAGTCAGGCGCAGCCCGTCACGCCGGCCCAAGCTCTCGAGGTAGTCGAGGCCCTGGGCCTCCACTCCCGCAGCCGCCAGCCGCGCCTCCGTGGTCAGCTGGCTCTCCTGCCGCGCGGAAAAATAGCTGTACAGCGCACCCACGACAAGGGCAAGGCAGGCCACAAACACAGCCAGCGCCGTCAGGATAACGGAGCGGAATATGCGTTTCGTCATCTCTCACGCCTCCGTCCTGTAGCCCACGCCGCGCACCGTTCCGATAATGCTGCCGGCCTCGCCCAGCTTCTGCCGCAGCGTTCGGACGTGGACGTCCACGGTCCTGGTCTCGCCGTCGTAGTCAGTTCCCCAGATCTCGCTGAGCAGCCGGTCCCGCGTAAACACCACGCCGGGGCTTGACATCAGCGTGTGCAGCAGCTCGAACTCCTTCAGCGTCAGAGAGATCTCCTCGCCGCCCGCTGTTACCCTGTGGCTCACCGGGTCCAGCGTCACCCCGCCCAGAGAGAGCGGCGCCTTCACGCGCTCGGGATTCGCCCGGCGCAGGACCGCACGGACGCGGCTTACCATCTCCATCATCCCGAAGGGCTTCACCAAATAGTCGTCCGCGCCGGAGTCGAGACCTGTTATCTTGTCGTATTCCTCGCCGCGCGCCGTCGCCATGATGACGGGGACGTTCCGCGTGGCGGCGCCGAGGCGGAGCTTTTTGAGTATATCCAGCCCGTCCTCGCCCGGGAGCATGACGTCCAGGATGATGAGCTCCGCCGGAACTCTTTTGAGCGCAGCAAAGAGCGCGGGGCCGCTCTCCACGCCCTCGGCTTCAAAGCCCGTCGAGCGCAGCGCATATACCTCGATGTCTCTTATGCTCGCGTCGTCCTCTACACAATATATCATCACAAGACCTCCCGGCCTTTATAGTAGCCCGTGGCCGCGAACTCCACCCACTCTGCAATGTTTGTGGCGTGGTCGCCTATGCGCTCGAGGTATTTTGCGATCATGAGAAGATCCAGCGCATATTCGCCGTCCCCCGGCCGCCTGGAGAGCCGCTCGATCATGGCGCTCTTTATCGCCTTGAACACGGTGTCTGCCTCGTCGTCGCGCCTCGCCACCGCCCTCGCGGCAGCAGGGTCCCGGCTGACGTAGGCGTCCACGCTGTCCGTCACCATTGCAACAACGGTCTGCGCCAAGCGCTTGAAGAGCTCCGCGTCGGCCTCGTCCAGCTCACCCATGAAGCCCGCTGTCTCGGCTATATCCAAGGCCTGGTCACCTATGCGCTCCATGTCCGTTATCATCTTGAGCGCTGCGGAGATCTGCCGCAGGTCGCCCGCCACGGGCTGCTGCTGCAAGAGGAGCCTCAGGCAGACACGCTCAATCTCGCGCTCCTTCTGGTCAATCTCTTCCTCGAGGGCGCTTACCCTCGTGAGCAGGTTCCTGTCCGCATCCAGCACCGAGCGCGCTGTGACGGCTATGGCCTCCTCGCAGAGCGCCCCCATGCTTATGAGCTCGCGGTTCAGGGCGGCGAGCTGCCCGTCGAATCTCTGCCTCATATCAGCCGAACCTCCCCGTTATATAGTCCTCGGTCCGCTTATCCCGCGGGTGCGAGAAGAGCCTCTCGGTCTCGCCGAACTCCACCAGCTCGCCCAGCAGGAAGAAGGCCGTCATGTCCGATACTCGCACCGCCTGCTGCATATTGTGCGTCACCATGACCACAGTATAGCGGCTTTTGAGCTCCATCGCAAGCTCCTCTATCTTCGAGGTGGAGATGGGGTCCAGGGCGCTGGTGCTCTCGTCCATGAGCAGCACGTCCGGCTCCACGGCCAGGGCGCGCGCTATGCAGAGCCTCTGCTGCTGGCCGCCGGAGAGGCCCAGGGCACTTTTATTCAGCCTGTCCTTCACCTCGTCCCATATGGCCGCGTCGCGCAGCGAGCGCTCCACGATGTCGTCGAGCTTCGCGCGGTTCCTGATGCCGTGGGTGCGCGGTCCGTAGGCGATGTTGTCATAGATGCTCATGGGGAAGGGGTTCGCCTTCTGGAACACCATTCCTATCTGTTTGCGCAGGCGCGTTACGTCCACGTCTTTTCCATATATGTTCTCGCCGTTATAGAGCACCTCGCCCTCGATGCGCACGCCCGGAACCAAGTCGTTCATGCGGTTGAGCGTCTTGAGGAAGGTGCTCTTGCCGCAGCCGGATGGCCCGATGAGGGCTGTTATGCGGTTTTCCGGTATTTCGAGCGACACCGACTTGAGCGCGTGGTTGTCGCCGTAGTATAGTTCGAGGTTCCTCGCCTCGATTATCGTCTTTTCACTCATTTATTATCTCCCGCTCTCAGCGTTTTTTGAGCTTCTTGCCCGCGAGCTTCGCGGCTATGTTGATGGCAAAGGCGATGACAAGCAGCACGACGGCCACGGCAAAGGCCGAATCGAAGTCGGCGCGCTCCTTTGCGTAGTTGTAGAGGGCGACGGTGAGCGTCGCGCCGGAACTGTCGAACAGGTTCTTGAAAAACTCGCCGACGGTGTCGCCGTACTTGGCCAGGCGCGTACCCATGCCCGCCGTGAACATCAGAACGGCGCTCTCGCCGACGATGCGGCCCACGGCCAGAATGCAGCCCGTGACGATGCCGTCCACGGAGGAGGGCAGGACCACGGTGCGAATCATGTGCCACTTGCCGCTGCCCAGGGCCAGGCTGCCTTCTCGGTAGCTCTGCGGCACGGTCTTGAGCGACTCCTGTGTCGTCCTTATGACTGTCGGCAGGGTCATCATAACGAGCGAGAGCGCGCCCGCTATGAGGCTGACGCCCAGGCCGAAGAGCTCGCAGAACACGATCACGCCGACGAGCGCGAAGATAATGCTCGGCATGCCGGAGAGCGTCTCCGTGGCAAACTCGATGGCCGAGACGAGCCGCTTGTTCGTGGCGTATTCCGTCAGGTAGATGGCGCTGCCCACGCCCAGGGGCAGGATGAAGATGAGCGTCGCTATGATGACGTAAACGGTGTTGAGTATCGCAGGCAGGATACCCTCAATGTCTTTTATGACGCTCTCCTCGCTCGTGAGGAACTGCCAGCTCAGATGCGGTATGCCGCGGTAGAGTATGTAGCCGATGAGAAAAACCAGCAGCGCGCAGATGAGGACGGCCGAGGTGTAGAGCAGCACACGCATGGTGAGGTCATATGCCTTTCTGCGCGGGCTGAGGCCCTTTGTTATCGATTCTTTCACGCTTTGTCCTCCTTACTGCGCTTGAGGAACAGATTGAGCGCCGCGTTTATGAGCATGATGAAGAGGAAGAGCACAAGGCCGATGGAGAAGAGCGCCTGACGGTGCAGCCCGTCGGCATAGCCCATCTCGCCGGCTATCGCTGTGGTGAGGAACTTGACGCTGGTGAGCAGGCTCGGCATATTTGCAACGTTGCCCGCGACCATAAGTATGGCCATGGCCTCGCCTATGGCTCGTCCAACGCCAAGCACGACCGCAGCGGCGATGCCGCTCTTTGCCGCCGGAGCGGAGACTCGGAAATAGGTCTCGAGCTCCGTCGCGCCGAGGGCCAGGGAGGCCTCCTCATATTCGCGCGGCACGGCGTTTAGCGCCGTCTCTGAGACGGAGATGATGGAAGGCAGGATCATGATGGCCAGGACTACTATGGCGGCCAGCAGGCTGTCGCCCGCGGGCAGACCGAAGAACTCGCGTATGGCGGGCAGCAGCACCATCATGCCGACCAGGCCGTAGACGACACTGGGTATCCCCGCAAGCAGGTCCACGACCTCGCGTATGACGGCGGCGAGCTTCCGGTTTGCGACTTTGGAGAGGAACACGGCCATTAAGAAACCTATCGGCACGCCTATTACAATGGCCCCCGCCGTACCGTAGACGCTCGTGAGGATCATGGGCAGGATGCCGTAGGCCGGGTTTCCGCTCTTGTTTGCCGGGTCCCAGTTCGTGCCGCCGAGGAACTCAAAGAGCCCCACCTCGCGTATCGCCGGGATCCCGGAGACGATGAGATAGATCGAGATCACAAGGACAAAGGCGACGGCTACCAGTCCGCAGATGAGAAAGGTCGCCTTCATGACGAACTCCATCACATCTTTCGCGCCGCTTTTTCCCTCTATGCGCTCTGCGGCCTTGGCGCGATCGGGCGCGGCGGCGGCTTTATCCGCCTTTCCCCTTCGGGACGCCGTTTTCACTTTGCCGCTTCCTCCCTTCGGTGTAACGACTTCATTCAATGCACTTACCTCTATTCCTTCCAGGGGTGGATCTGACAGAGGTTCAGGCCCAGTTGAGCGCCTGTCAGATGCACCCCTTATTACAGGGCAACAGGCCCCCAGTATTGTGGGGGCCTTTGCCGTTCTTGGGGGGACCGGGTCTTAGGCGTTGGCGGAGACGGCGCCGGCGGCGGCGATGATCTCTGCGACCTCGGCGCTCATAGCGTAGTCGAGGAAGGCCTTGGCCTCGGCGGAGAGCTCAGTGCCCTCGACGGTGACGATAACGAAGGGGCGCTGGATGGGGAAGCTGCCGTCCGCAACGGTGGCCTCGCTGGGAGCCACACCGTCGACCGCTACGGCGGTGACGGTCTCGTTCACCGCAGAGAGGGAGGCGTAGCCTATGGCGTTCGGGTTGGAGGCGACATTGCCGATGACGTCGCCGGTGGTGCTGTACTCGTTCAGGTAGGCGCACTTGTCCTCGATGCCGAGGATCTCCTCAAAGGCGCTGCGGGTGCCGGAGGCGGAGTCGCGGCCGAACACGGCGATCTCGGCGTCATTGCCGCCCAGCTCGGACCAGTTGGTGATCTCGCCGGTGAAGATCTTGGCTATCTGCTCGCTGGTCAGCTCGGTCACGGGGTTCTCGGGGTTCACGACGACGGCTACGCCGTCCTTGGCGATGACGTTCGCAACAGCGCCTTCGCCCAGCTCGTCCTCGGAGAGCTCACGGCTGGAGAGGCCCAGGTCACAGCTGCCCGCCAGGACACCCTCGATGCCCGCGCTGGAGCCGGAACCGGTGTAGCTGATCTGCACGTCGGGGTTTATCTCGTTGAAACCCTCGGTCAGGGCGTTTATCACGTCGCCCATGGAGGTGGAGCCGTTCACAACAACAGTGCCGGAAAGCTCGATGGGCTCGTTCGAGGGGGCCTCGCTCTGCGGGGCGTCGGATACGGGAGCGTCGGTGGGGTCGGAAGCGGGCTCGCCGCAGGCCGCCAGAAGGCCCAGGCAGAGAACGAGCGCCAGTGCTATGGCGAGAGTCTTTTTCATCTTTTCAAATTCTCCTTATATGTATTGTCGTGCGGGCTTTTCGCCCTGCATCATGGAGAATATTCGGCAGATGTAAAATGAAAAAGCCGCCGTTTGTTAAATCAGAGTAAAGTCAAAAATTTAATTATCCTCTAATGCTCCCGCGTTATGCTGAAGTTTACTAGATGTGCGCGTTGACGCC
The DNA here is from genome assembly GCA_004553625.1 of Clostridiales bacterium. Lineage (GTDB taxonomy): Bacteria > Bacillota > Clostridia > Oscillospirales > Oscillospiraceae > Scatomorpha > Scatomorpha merdavium. Next base: position 89,310 of record SFKX01000008.1, read on the forward strand.
GGGCGTCCCGGATGGTAAAATACAAGATGTTGGATTAAGCTGCGTCGTGCGCTTTGCGAGGAGTTGGAGTATGGAAAAGCGGAGCGGAGGCTCGTTCATGCAAAAGGTCGCGGCGGTGATCGTGGACAGAAAGACCTTGTTCTTTCTGCTCTTTGCCGTCTTGGCCGTTTTTTGCGTTTTTTCCCGCAATTGGGTCAACGTGAATGACGATATCACGAGCTACCTCGCCAAAGACACGGAGACAAGGCGCGGCCTGGACATCATGGAGTCCGAATTCACCACCTTTGCCACGGCGAACGTCATGGTCTCCAGCATCACCTACGAGGCTGCGGAAAAGCTGCTGCCCCGGCTCGAGGCCGTGGACGGAGTCCACTCCGTGGAGTTCGACGCCACGGAGGACCACTATAAAAACGCATCCGCCCTCTTTGCCGTCACCTTCGACGGGGATACGACCTCCGCCGTCAGCGAAGCCGCCATGGACGAGATAAAGTCTCTCCTCTCCGGCTACGACTGCTACATAAGCTCCGAGGTGGGAAACCCGCTTGAGCAGACCATAAAGTCCGAGATGGTCGTCGTGCTCGGCATCGCCATCTTCATCATAGTGGCGGTGCTGCTCTTCACCTCCAACACCTATATGGAAATACCGGTGCTGCTCATCACCTTTGGGGCGGCGGCGCTCCTCAACATGGGTACGAACTACTGGTTTGGGACTATCTCCTATGTCACAGACTCCATCGCCGTCGTCTTGCAGCTGGCGCTCGCCATAGACTACGCCATCATCCTCTGCCACCGCTATACGGAAGAGCGCGAGCACCTGGAGGCCAGGGACGCGGCCGTCGCCGCCCTCTCCAAGGCTATACCCGAGATAAGTGCCTCCAGCCTCACGACGATCTCCGGCCTCGCCGCGCTGACGCTAATGCACTTCCGGCTCGGCTACGACATGGGCATCGTGCTCATAAAGGCCATAGTCATGAGCATGCTCTCGGTGTTCCTGCTCATGCCCGGGCTGCTGGTCCTCTTCTCCAAGGCCATAGACAAGACCCACCACAAGAGCTTTGTCCCCAAGATCACGCTCTGGGGCAAGCTGACCGTCAAAACGCGGTATATAATCCCGCCGCTCTTTCTGATAGTCGCGGCGGCGGCTTTCGTATTTTCGAACCGCTGCCCCTATGTCTACGGTTACAGCACGCTCGATACGGTTAAGCAGAACGAGAGTAAAATAGCCGACAAGATGGTCGCCTCCACCTTCGGAACGGACAACCTTGTCGCCATGCTCGTCCCCTCCGGCGACTACGAGAAAGAGGCGCGGCTCCTGAAAGCCATCGCCGCCCTGCCGGAGGTGGAAAGCTGCATGGGCCTGGCGAATATCGAGGCCATGGACGGCTATACCGTCACCTCCGCACTCAAGCCCCGCCAGTTCGCCGAGCTCACGGACCAGGATATCGAGGCCGCCCGCCTCCTCTACGCCGCCTACGCCGTCAACGAAAAGGACTACGGCCAGATCGTCTCCTCAATAGACGACTACGCCGTACCGCTCCTGGACATGATAACCTACCTCAAGCAGCAAAAGGACGAGGGCTACGTCTCGCTCGAGCGCGACATGAGCGAGATGCTGGACGAGATGTGCGCGGAGCTGGACTTCGGCCGCGCCCAGCTCGAGGGCGAAAACTGGTCGCGCTTCGTCATCTACCTGGACCTGCCCGAGGAGGCGGACGAGACCTTCGACTTCCTCGAGACCCTGCGCGCCCAGGCAAAGGTGTTCTATGACGATTGCGTCCTCGTAGGCGAGAGCGTCAACGCCCGTGACCTGCGCTCCTCCTTCTCGACGGACAACCTGCTCATCAGCATTCTCTCCGCGCTCTTCGTCGTGGCGGTGCTGCTCTTCACTTTCAAGTCCGTCGGTCTGCCCATACTGCTCATAATCGTCATCCAGAGCAGTATCTGGATAAATTTCTCCGTGCCTTACCTCACGAGCTCGAACCTGTTCTTCATCTCCTACCTCATCGTCAGCGCCATACAGATGGGCGCGAACATAGACTACGCCATCGTCATCTCGAGCCGCTACTTTGATCTCAAGAAATCCATGCCGATAAAGGAAGCCATGGTCGAAACTCTGAACCAGGCCTTCCCGACCATCATCACCTCCGGTGCGATGCTGGCCTCGGCGGGGCTCATAATCGGCCGGATGACCTCGGACAACACGATATCGTCCATAGGCACCTGTCTCGGACGCGGCACGATAATCTCCATCTTCCTCGTAATGGGCGTGCTGCCCCAGATATTGCTCTTGGGCGACCTGCTCATAGAAAAAACCGCCTTTGCCATAAAGGGACCGGAAATAACCCATGTCGAGGGCAGCACGATAAGATTGCATGGACGAGTCCGCGGCCAGATATCCGGATTTATCGACGCGGACGTGCGCGGCGTGTTCCAGGGCAGCCTGCACGCCATGGTCGAGTCCGGCACCATAGAGGTTGACGAAACAAGACCGGAACTGCCGCCCTCCGAGGAACTTGCCGGGGACGGCGACGAGAGCGAGACTGGGGAGGAAAAAGGCGATGATATTTAAAAGGCTTGTCGCATTGATACTGTGCCTGCTGCTGGTGCTCGGGCTGCTGACCATCTCGATCTCCGTGCTGGCGGACGACGCCCAGGAGCCGGCCGGCGTCAGCTACTACATAAACAGTCTGGAGGACCTGCTGGCGCTTGCGGAGGCCTGCGCCGTGGACAGCTATTCCAAGGGCGTCACCGTCTACCTGCAGACGGACCTGGACCTCACCGGCTCCGGTTTCTCTTCGATACCGACCTTCGGCGGAGTGTTCGAGGGCGGGGGCCACACGATCTCCGGTCTCAGCCTGACGGCGAACCGCTCCCACACGGGCTTCTTCCGCTACATCCAGCCCGGGGCCGTGGTGCGCGAGCTGAACCTCTCCGGCGAGGTCCGTCCCGGCGGCTCCGCGCAATATGCAGGCGGCCTTGCCGGCAACAACTCCGGCACCATATCCGACTGCTCCTTTACCGGCGATGTTGAGGCCCTCACCTCTACGGGCGGGCTCGTCGGCGCGAACGAGAAGGACGGCGTTATCGAAAACTGCCGCGTCTCCGGCACGGTGACCGGACAGCACTATACCGGCGGCGTCGCCGGGCAGAACCTCGGCAGCATCGTTCGCTGCGTCAACTCCTCCTCTGTCAATACCACCGCCCAGGAGGTCGCGCCGGACGTCAGCGGGCTCAGCCTCACGGAGATAGACTCCACGACCGAGCTCATAAACGACTACACCGATACCGGCGGAATCGCGGGCTTCTCATCCGGCGTCGTCAGCGCCTGCATGAACACCGGCGCCGTAGGCTATGAACACATGGGCTACAACATCGGCGGCATAGTCGGCAGGCAGTCCGGTTATGTGGAAAGCTGCACCAACAGCGGCAGCATCCTGGGCCGCAAGGAGGTCGGCGGCATAGTCGGCCAGATGGAGCCCTATCTGACGCTTGACCTCTCTGCAGCTTCCGCGGAAAATCTCTCCGTCGAGCTCACCAAGCTGCATGACCTTTTGGACGCAGCCCTCCTGAACGCTGGGGACTCCTCCTCTGCCATCACGGGCCGGCTCAACACCGTCTCCGGCTACATGGGCAGCGCCTCGGACGATCTCGCGTACATAGCGGGCGAGACGGTGGACTTTGTGGACAACACCGTAGCCTCCCTCAACGACATACTCAGCCGCATAGACTACGTCTCGGACAGTGCGCCGTATATCCTCGGCGACGTGGAGACGGCCGGCAGTCACATCTCCGATGCCATGGGCTGGTTGGGTGAGGCCAACAAAGACCTGAACATCATCGGTCAGATGCAGGGCGGCATATATGACGAGACGGACCACCGTCTCCTCACTGTCACCACCGGCACGGGAGGTTCCGCCCGCGCCAGCACTTCGAACCCGCCCGCCGGCGGAGAGGTCACCGTGGAGCTCTTCCCGGACCCGGGCTATGTGATTGGCCGCATAGAGGTCGTGGACGCGGACGGCAGCGCCGTCAACTACATCTTCGACGACGTGTCTAAAACCGTCGTCTTTACCATGCCCACCCTCTCCGGCGACCCGGTGAACGCCAGGGCAAAAAGCACCGTCGTGCGCGTGGCTTTTGCCCCGGCGGAGGACTATTTCGCGCAGCTGCCGGACAGCGCTGTCTGCATAAACACGAGCGCAGGCGGCACGGTCTCTGCGGCGCCGGGCTCCGGCGGGGTATACGTCCTCTCCGTCGCGCCAAACGAAGGATATGAGCTGGCCTCGCTCTCCGTCACGGACGAGACCGGCGCACCCGTACAGCTCCAGCGCCTGGACGACCTGGGTACGCAGTTTGCCTTCACCCTCCCGGGTTCCGGCATGGCATATGTGGACGCCGTTTTCCAGCGCGGGAGCGACTGGGATTCCGTCTCCGGAGCGGCCGACACCATCGGCGCCGCAGGAGACCGGCTGGGCGGCGCCATGGATCAGGCTCAGGCGGATACGGACGTGCTCATGGAGGCGCTCAACAAACTGCTCAACAGCCAGGACCCCGCCGACGTGCAGCCGGTACTTGACGCGCTGGACAGGCTCTCGGGTGACCTCGGCGCGGCAGGCGGTGCCGTGACGGACGTGATAGGAGCGGCCAATTCCATCGCCAACATAACCGCGCCCTATGTGGCGGAGGCCGCGGTGAACCTGAATAAGCACCTCGGCTATGCAATGGACAGCCTGCGCGCCGCTTCAAACAGCATCACCAACGCCGTTGCCGGCGTACGCGAGGTCCTCAACTACCTCAACGGCCTGCCGGACGTCCAGTTCCAGGGCCTGGGCAGCGAATACAGTCAGAGGGTCGATTCGCTCTGCGGCAACATGAAGAATATCTCCGACGCGCTCACCGCGCTGAACACCGAAGTCGGCAATTCCGCCACTGTCCTCGTCGGAGACCTGAGAAAGGTGAACGACCAGTTTTCCGTCGTCATGCTCATGCTGGTAGAGGCGATAAAGGCCGCCGCGTCCCCCAGTATAGGTGACGTTTTTACAGACGTCTCAGAGCAGGACGGCTCAGCCACGGACGGGAACGTCGCCCTCTGCGGCAACACAGGCCCCGTCTACGGCGACGTGAACGTCGGCGGCATCACGGGCGCAATGGCTATCGAGTTCGACTTTGACCCGGAGAGCGACCTCACCGGTTCAAGCACCATCTCTCGCGCCTTCAACAGCCGCTGCATACTTCGCAGCTGCGAGAATAACGGCAGAGTGCTCGCCAAGAACAACTGCGCAGGCGGAGTCGTCGGGCTCATGGACCTGGGCGTCACCCAGAACTGCCAGAACTACGGCTCCGTAGCCAGTGAGAGCGGCGATTATGTCGGCGGCATCGCGGGCAGCAGCGCCTCGACCATCCGCGACTGCTGGGCCATGTGCGGTCTCTCCGGCGACGATTGGATAGGCGGGATCGCAGGCCTTGCGATGAAGCTTTACGACTGCCGCAGCCTGGTCGAGATAGACGCCGGGGACGAGTGCATCGGCGGCATCGCCGGAGCCCTATCTGAGGGCGGCGAGGCCCTGGGCAACGTCTTTGTCAGCGAGACCCTGCACGGCATAGACGGCATCAGCTACACCGGCGGGGCAGAACGCGTACCCTTCGCCTCGCTCAAGGCTCTGGAGGATGTACCCGCGGAATTCCTGGACCTCAAGCTCGTATTCCAGGCGGACGGCAAGGTCATCAAGACCATACGCTTTGAATATGGAGACAGCATAGACCAGTCGGAGATCCCCGCCGTTCCGGAAAAAGAGGGATATACCGGCTCCTGGCCCGAGTTCGACCTCAGCAAGCTGACCTTCAGCCGGACCCTGGAGGCCGTGTACACCCCACTGGACACCTCCGTCGCCAGCGCCGAGGGCAGGGACGGCGGAGTCCAGGCCCTGGTTCTCGTGGAAGGCAGTTTCAAGCCCGGCGCAAGCGTGGAGGCAGACCTTCTCTCCAGCGGTGAGGTCCCCGAGGATGCGCCCGCCCTCTCAAGAGGCTCAAAGACTATTGAAGAACTGAGCGTCACCGTCACCGGGAGCGCGGACGAGGCCGCGGGTTACAGGGTCCGCTATCTCACCCCGGAAAAGGAACGCGCCACCTCCACCATCTCGCTCTATGTCAGGGAGAACGGCGGTCCATGGCAGGAAAAGGAATACGATGTCCTCGGCAATTACCTCTGCTTTGACGTGAGCAGCGCAAACTTCGAACTGTTCTCCGTCGAGCGTCCGGCCGATATGACGAGGGTCATAATCATCGGCGCCGCGGTCGTCGTGCTTATAATGATAATAACAATAGGCAGCATCAGCAAAAGAAGGTCAAAACCGAAGAAAAAAGCCGCGGCTCAACAATGAATTGCGCCCCATTTGTTAGACGGCATGGTTTGCCGGGTAACAAATGGGGCGGCTTTATTGTGTAAGATGGATCGCTGAAAAGTCTGCGGTTATTGATCTCTCTTAGTCCAGTCTGCCACAGTTTTCCCATCCTGCATGATGAAAGTCACTCTCTCCAGCGCGGATATTTCCTCAAGCGGATTGCCTCGAACAGCAATCATATCGGCACATTTCCCAGGCAGTAGCGAACCGGTCTGTTCCGCTGTTCCTGCAAGTACCGCTCCGTTTATGGTCACGCTCTTGACGGCGTCCCTCCCCGAGGCGCCAAGCTCTCGGATATACTTTGCCTCCCTTGCCAGACCACAGTGCATGGCATCCGTTCCCACGGCGAAGAACAGGCCGCTGTTTATTATGCCGGACATATTCGCCTCAACCCGCTTCCTAATGAGTTTGCCGGCTTTGCGGCGCTCATCGGGCAGGTTGCGGTCCCGCAGCTCGTCCATAAACACGCCAGGGGTCAGGCAGAGCTTTACGTTTCGCCTGAGCAGCAGTTCAATGTCCTTGTCGGTGACACCATAGCCGTGCTCGATCACTGCTACGCCCTCATTGACACAAATACTCAACCCCCGTCCGCCGATACAGTGCGCCGCTGTATATATGTCTTCCTCGAGCCCCCTCTGTACTGCCGCGCGGACCATCTCCGGCTCAAGGAAGCATGGTATATCCTTAAATTCTCCGGGCGGAAGCATTGTCCCGGTCATAAAAAGCTTCAGAAAATCCACACCCTGAAGCAGGTTCCTGCCCACGGCCTCTGAAAACTCCGCAGGCGTACTCAGCCCGCTTGCCACCAGGCCCGGCGCAGTTTTAGCCTTCATCCCCACGCCGCAGACTGTGGCCTTCGGCCCACGTATTTCGCCCGAGGCTGTGAGCGCCCGTACCGCCACGTCAACATACATCCTGTCCCCCAGATACCTCGAGGACGTCACACCCGAGAGCAGATCGTCTGCAGCCGTGGTCTTTGCAATTTCCAGCTGTACGTCAAACTCTGCCGAGAGGTCTCTAGCTGCCTGGGGATGCCGGAAGTCCATGACCATATGATTATGTGCGTCCACCAGGCCCGGCATAAGAGTGCAGGAGCCCAGGTCGGTCACCTCTTCATCCGGAGGACTCATAATTTTGAGCTCTTCCAAGCTCCCACAGCGCTTTATCCTTTCGCCTTCCACTTCTACGAACGATGGACCCGCGTCTCTCAGTTCATCGCCCAGGAGCACATGCTCCGCTTTATAAAACCTAGCCATACCGCAGCCTCAGTCCGTAGCCGAAGTCCTGTTTTTCTTCAAAGCCGCCACCCATTTCCTAATGAAAGGGAAAAGGAAAGTCAGGACCGCCACAGCCAGCAGGACAACACATATAGGCCGGGTCAGGAATATCATGCAGCTTCCCTTTGAAAGCAATAGGCTACGCCGGAAGTTAGATTCTATCATTGAGCCTAGGACCAGCCCAAGAAGCATTGGAGGTATGGGATAGTCCGCCTTCTCCAGCAGGTACGCTGCTACGCCGAGGACCAGCGCAACTTTCACGTCGAACACGTTTCCCCTGATGCAGTAAGAGCCAAGAAGCGTGAACACCATCACGCAAGGCATCAGGACAGAGGTTGGCACCTTCAGCACCTTTACAAACACGTTTATGAGGAGCAGGCCGCACAGCACCATGAAGATATTTGCGATGAACAGCATCACATATATACCCGTTGCAACGTCTGCGTTCTGAGTAAACAGCGCCGCCCCGGTTGGCAGGCCCTGCATGAGCAGCGCACCCATCAGGACAGCCGTGACAGGGTCGCCGGGGATGCCCAGCGTAAGGAGGGGTATCAAAGCGCCTCCGGTCACGGCGTTGTTTGCCGTCTCCGACGCGATGATGCCTTCATCAACGCCTGTACCAAGCTTTTCTGGGTGCTTGGACCCTCTTCTGGCCTCGTTGTAACTTAGCCAGGAGGCAATGCCTGGCCCCGTGGCGGGAATTATGCCCACTACCGTACCGATAATCGCTGAGCGCAGGACGCACCACCAGTTCTTTACGTATAAGCTCAGGTCCAGCTTTTCTCTTTTTACATGTATGTTCTGCTTTACGCGGTACCCGGCTGCGTTAACCTCCAGCTTAGTCAGCACCTCGCTCAGGCCAAAGAGGCCTACAAGAGCCGCGACAAGGTTTACGCCCGCCGAGGCGTTCACACTGCCAAAAGTAAAACGCGCCGTTCCATCGATTGGGTCCATACCGATCATGCCGACCATAAGCCCCAGGCAGGCCATAAAGCAGCCCCGCAAAACACTCTTGCTCGAAATGCTAGAAACAATACTAAGGCCGAACACGCCCACCGCAAAATACTCTGGAGCTCCGAACTTGAGGGCAAATCTGGCCAGGATCGGCGCAAAGAGTATCAATATAAGGCAACTGAATATGCCTCCAATAAACGACGAGATGGCTGCTACGGAAAGTGCCCGGTAACCACGCCCTTTTTGAGCCATAGTATAACCGTCCAGCACCGTGGCGGCTGAGGCGGCCGTACCCGGGGTTTTTATGAGTATGGCCGTAATCGAGCCGCCGAACATGCCGCCACAGTATATCCCGAGCAGGAACGCAAACGCAGTCACGGACTCCATGCCGAACGTGAATGGCAGGAATACCGCAACACCCATCGTGGCTGTAAGTCCCGGCATCGCTCCGAAAATTATGCCAATTACCGTGCCCAGAAACGACATGCACATATTTGTTATTGTGAAGATAGAGAAAATATGTTCCATCAGTTTCCCCTCCTCATGGCAGCATTATCTTCAGGCCGTATTGGAACAGCAGCTTCAACGCCACAGGCAGTAGAATGGATACAGCAATTATTACGAACTTGTTCTTGTTGCCGTATATCAACATTGCAGCCAACATCAGTATAATCGTACTTATTACAAAGCCCAGAATTTCAAGGCAGAGGCTGTACACAGCCATTAGCAGTATGAGCGCTGCGACTCGGGCAATGTCCTTGGCCGAGAGCGCAGTCGACTCGGCCTTTCTCGCCGCCAGAAAGTCTTTTACGCACACGATGCCCGAGCAGACTATCATGAGTCCAGTTACGACGGTCGGAAAGGTCTTTAAATTTACACTCGAGCTGCCAGGGTTTAACTTGAGCCTGCTGGTCAGTATTGCCCACGCCACGCTTAAGGCAAACGCTCCGAGCGAAATGGCGAATCGTGCCGGAAATCTCTTCATCATGGCGCAACCCTCAGGCGGCATTCTGCACTTCCATGAGCTGCGCCCACTGATCGGCGCAGTAAGAGCTGAATTCCTCATGGCCCATCCAGGCCGGGATTGCACCAATATTATTCAGTACGTCCTGAAGCAGCTCGCTCTCATACGCCGCCTCGAACTGCTCCTCATAAAACCCAAGTACCTCGTCGCTTATTCCAACCGGGGCTGATACGCCGTACCAGAGTTCTCCCCTGCACTCAAGGCCCACATCCGCCGCGCAGGGGATGGAGGTGTCAAGGCTGTGGGGAAGACCGCCGCAGACAAGCAGCACCTTTAACTCACCCGTGACGTGGTATTTCATAGTTTCAGAGCATGGCAGGCACACGACGTCAAGATCGCCTCCCATGAGGGCAGCCGCCGCAGAACTGCCGCTGTCGTACGGTATCGCCTGTACACTGTCGCCAATCTCCAGCTCTTTGAGGAACTGCTGCAGGTAAACCGCCGGACCAGACGTAGCGCCGGGCACGCCCACATTGATGGTCTCTCCGCTCTTGAAGGCCTCGACCATAGCGTCATAGTCCTCATAGGTATCCGGCCTGGCGCAGAAAGTAAAGGGAGCCGACGCAAGCATACAAATGTGCGTGAAACTGTCGTTTGTATAGCCTACGTCTGCAAGGGCTGCCGTCAGAAGCGTATGGCCATAGAGGCTGAGTATTATCGTATATCCATCGTTTTTGGCGTTGGCTACCTCTGCATTGGCAACGGCGCCGGAACCGCCAGGCTTGTCATCAACCATGATGGTTGCAGAGCAGTTTTCCGAAATTGCCTGCGCAGCGGCACGCGCAATCAGGTCCGAGGCACTGCCAGCGTCTGAGGAATTCACAAGGGTTATGGCGCCTTCGGGGAACCCAGAGCTCTCGTTGGCAGGGGACTTGCTTTCCTCGACAGGCGCTTCAGTCTGCGTCTGCGCAGGGGTTGCCCCGCATGCGGCCAGGCTCAGTACAACAGCCAACGAAATTATTAAGCTATGAATTTTTTTCATGTGTATCCCTCCCATAAATGTACCTTATCTAGTCCCTTATCCGATATAATGCAGCTTCACCGGCCTCTCTGTTTGAGGCCAGGATTATGTCTTCGTCTTTTTTGTGCACAACTGTGACGTTGGCCGGTCCCCTGCCACTGTCAATTCTTGTACACACGAAACCTGAATGCCCGCCGCTGTGCAGCATGAACAATTCCCCGTCTCCCTCGCGCGAACCGCCTAAGAAGCAGGGAGTACCGCATATCTTGCCGCCCCAGACGACATGCCCCAGCTTAAAATTGCCCGGATGCTCGTAAACAATCTGCCACCTGCCCCCTATGAGCTTGTTTACTGTAAACAAGTCCCCGTGTAGAGGCTCTATGGACGCTATCTCTATTTCGCCGTCGCCGTCTATGTCTACCAGCGCAATATCGCTTACGGGACGCTCTATCAGCATTTCAAATCGCCAGGCATCCCCTTCCTGCGTGGGCGGGAGCACAAGCCGCACGCCCTCATCGCTGGAAACTACGCCGACATCTCTACCGCCTACGCTCGTGCGCCAGTAACCGTGGTTTCGCGTCAAGCCCTCCAGGATAGGCTCAAGTTCCACGGTGGCTCCGTCCCCTTCAGGCAGCGCGCCTGCCCAGAGTTTTCCCGGGCATGACCAGTCTTCCAAAGAGGTCTTTCTGGATGCTATCGTGCAGGCCAAAAGGTAGTCCCTGTCGCCCTTGAGCACGTCAAACCTGTGGATATAGCCCTGTTTGGCCAGTGTGCTTATCTTCCACCTGTTCCCCCCCTGATAGGAGGCACGCACAATCTCGGTGTCCGGTGCCATCATCTTCGGCTTGAACCTTTGCACAGCCAGAAACTCGTTTGCCCCGCTCTTCAAAGGCACTATCGACATCGTTCCCCCGGGGTGTTCCCAGACAGTATGCCGCACAAGGCTTTCCGCGTCAAAGGCATAGCACGGTGCGTCGAGCTCGGATGCAAAGATATAATGCAGCCTGCCGTCAAGCGGCATCGCCGCATTGGCGTAGCATTTTGGCAGATTGGCAAGATGTACTCGCTCTATCCTCATAGTCGATTCGCCGCTATCTCGCACACCGCGTCAAAGGTGCTGAAAGTCGAACCCGGATCAGCCGTACCCTTGCCCGCCCTGCTGTACGAAGTCCCATGCGCGGGCGTAGCCACCAGGAACGGAAGCCCGCCCTGAAGTGTAACAATGTTATAAAAATTCTTCATTTTCATTGCTATCTGCCCCTGGTCATGGTACATGGTTACGATTATGTCATATTGCCTGTCCTTAAACGCCTTGACAAAGAGCGTGTCGGCAGGGAACGGCCCGGATACACATATGCCGAGTGCCTTCGCTTTTTCTATGGCAGGCGTGATTACTGTCTCCTCTTCATCGCCGCACAGCCCATTTTCGCCGTTGTGCGGGTTCAGACCAGTGACAGCAATGCTTGGTACGCCGCAGCCATAGCCAACGGCACAGTCGTGTGCAAACTTTATGGTGTCAAATATGCTTTCCACTGTCAGCGCGGAGCATACGTCTCGAAGCGGTATGTGACTAGTGACGCGCGTCGTCCAGAGCCCGTCTATGATGTTAATCTCCCCGCAGCGCCCCGGGACCCCTAGGTAGTCCTTTGCCAGACGAATCCCATCTTCATAGAGATATCCGGCTTTTTTCATGCCCTCTTTGTTTATAGGCGCCGTCATAATGGCATCCAGCTTACCTTCACTGCACAGATCCAGGCACATAATCCTGGTTTCCATTGCCGCCCTGGCCGCGGTTACGCTGACTTCGCCTACCTTATAGTCCTCCGGCGCACAGTTTTTCTGGTCCCACACGTCTATAATCTCCCCGAAGCGGCAGTCCTCAATAGAATCCACCACGTTAATCGGAAAGTCTGCTCCGGCAAATTCCATCCCCTGCCGCAGCACCCTTGCATCCCCTATGATCACACTCCTGCACTTGCCAAAGCACCTGCCGCTTGCAACAAGCTTTGCGATTAGTTCGGGTCCGACCCCTGTCGCATCGCCCAGCAAGATGCCGATAACTGGTTTTTTATTCATAGTTTTCCCTCAGTTATTCTGATTTGCGGGGAACCTGCACTCCGGCGGGTTCCCCGTTTCTGAGCTTGCAAAGCTCACTCTTCTCTGTCTTCCAGCACCATCGCTATATACTTTTCGTAGCTTGCTACTAGTTCATCGTTATATGTGTCAAAGTCCTCGGAGTTGAGATAGATGCCGGCAAGCCCGCTGTCGCTCAGATACTCATCCCATTCGGGGGTTTCGGCAACTTTTTCTAGCATGTCGGAATAGAAGTCTATGACCTTCTGGCTCACGCTTGAATTCATGACAAGCGCACGCGTCTGCTGATGGACAATATCGTAGCCTTGCTCAACGAAGGTCGGTATGTCCTCAAAATTTTCCACAGGTTCTTCCGTGGATATGGCCAGGGGAATGAGAGTACCGTTTGTAAAATGCTCTGCACCGTCCGCCGGGTTCAGGATGTAGAGGTCGGCGTGGTTTCCGAGGGCCGCTGCCAGTACGTCTGAGCCGTCTGTCATTGTTATGTATGAAAGCTCTATGCCCAGCAGATCGTTTATCATATAGGTCAGTATCGTCTCGTCGCTCAGCTGCCCGCCTCCGAGGCACTTGAGCTCTCCGGGATGGTCCTTTGCATACTCAACAACGTCGGAGAAGGTCTTAAATGGCGAATCGCTGTTCACTACCACGCACAGCGGGTCGGCAGCCATGGCCGAGATCTCGGCAAAGTCATCTATGCCATAGACGTCGATGACCCCAGAAAGCGGCGATGTCCAAAAACCGGGAGGTGTGATGCCCAGGGTGTAATTGTCTAGGCTGCCGTCTCTCAGCGAGTTCAGGTATGTGAACCCGACGGTCGAGCTTCCGCCCGATCGGTTCTCGATATTGATGCTGACTGGACAGAACCCATACTTCTCCGCTATGTCGGCTATCTTCCTTGCAAAAAGGTCTGAACTTCCGCCGGCGCCCGTGGGAACCATGAATGTGACCATCTCGTCCGGCACCCAGCTGCCGGCATCCGGTTCCGCGCTGGGTTCAGCGCCAGGTTCAGCGCTTGCCGCCGTCGTGGGTTCGGGTACATCTTGTCCGCAGGCCGCGAGGCTAAGCGTAACTGCAGCCAGCAAAAGGACGGCAAATAGGCGTCTTTTCATTTAATCCTTCCTTTCCTTTGTATGTTTCCCGGCAACACCGGGCTTGAGTACTCCATTACTTTTGCTTGGCGCTGCTCTTCGTCGTTCTTGCCTTCACCGCAGTGATTATGGGATTTCCGAACGCAACAAACAAGGCTATCACCAGCACCACGGCGGAAATGGGAGTTGATATCACCCGCCAGAAGTTGCCGTCTGCAAGCAGGAGCGCCTGCCTGAGGTTAGACTCGGTTAGCGAGCCCAACACCAGCGCCAGTACCATGGGCGCCGCCGGCAGCTCTAACTTCTTCATGACAAATCCCAGCACGCCAAAGAAAGTCGCAAGACCAACGACAAATATCGAGTTGCTGTAGGCATAAGCTCCCACGAGAATAAAGCCCAGGACAACAGCGTTCAAAACTGCCGGCTTCACCTTGAGTATCTGTACAAACAGAGTTAGTGCGGAGATCGAAACTATGAAAAGTATGATATTCCCAATGTACATACTGGCAACCAGGCCCCAAACCATCTCGCCTTCTCTGGCAAAAATTGTGGGTCCAGGAACGATCTTGTGCATCATCAGCGCACCCATCATAACCGCCGTAGCGTTGTACCGGGTATGCCCAAGGTCAGCATCGGCACAAGCGCGCCCACCGAGGCCGCGTTGTTTGCGGATTCTGGGGCGGCAACGCCTTCTATTATCCCTGTGCCGAACAGCTTTTTCCGCTCCGGAGGAGCCGTCCTCTTTGCGAAATCATATGAGATAAAAGACGCGATGGTTGCCCCTGCGCCGGGCAGCGCGCCAACAAGAAAACCTATCACGCTGCCGGAGGCGATGTGAGGCAGACAGAGCTTCCACTCTTTCTTGTTTGGAAACAGCTTTTTCATGCTGAACTTTTTGTTCACAAGCTCGGAATTAGTCTCCTCCGGGATTCCAATGATCTCCGCTATTCCAAACAGGCCCATTGCTACAGTCACAAAGCTTATTCCGTCCAACAGGTTAGGGTTCCCAAAAGTAAAACGCTGAGAGCCGATCTGCGGGTCAATACCTATTGTCGCTATAAGAAGGCCTATAGCAGCGGCAAGGAATGACTTGCCAGGATGTTTGCCCGTCATTCCCGATATTGACGACATACCTAGGACCATCAGGGCGAAATACTCGGCGGGCCCGAATTCGACCGCGTACTTGGCCAAAAGCGGCGCGCAGAACATAAAGGCCACAACGCATATAGTGCCTCCTATGACCGAAGCTATTCCAGCCATGCCCAGTGCCTTTTCCGCCTGGCCCTTTGCAGCCATGGGGTAGCCGTCAAGAGCCGTCATCACCGCCGCGGCCTCTCCGGGGGTGTTGATGAGTATTGAGGTGATGGCGCCGCCATACATGGCACCGTAATATATTCCGGTCAGCATAATCAGTCCGAAAACAGGCTCGGTGCCATAAGTCAAGGGCAGCAGTATTGCAATTCCCATCGCCGGACCTAACCCCGGCAGCGCGCCGATCAGCACCCCGGCTATGACTCCTATCAGGCAATAGACTAAGCTTATGGGCTGGGTGAATATGGTCGCGAATCCCATAACCAGATTTGTCAGAACATCCATGCCTGTTTCTCCCTACAATCCCAACATCCCGGTCGGCAGCGGTACTTTCAGTATGACATCAAATATCAGCCAATACGAAACCGCGCTTCCTACCCCAAGGCCGATTGATTTCAGCAGTTTTTCATCGCCAAGCAGCTTTGCCATTGCCGCGACCACAATGCCCAAAGCGGGTATCAGCCCTATATACTTCGTAGTAATGCAAACAAAAGCCCCGCAGGCAGCCACTACTATGACACGCCAGAGCTCAACGATATTGAGTTTGCTTGTTGCTTTGCTCCCATCTCCTTTTCTGAAAAGTGCTGCTACGATAATGCAAGCCCCGCAAACGATGATCACTATCGCACAGATGAGTGGCATGAATCCTGATCCCATGCCGCTTTTTGTCTGTACTTTGAGCCCTGTCAGCTTGATTAGCAGAAGTACAGCTGCACCTGTTAAAATAGCTGAGGCTCCTAAAACAACATCTCTTTTTCTCATCGTTCTCCTTTCTGTATGGTTTTTTAACTACGGCTGCCGTATTATTTTTAATTCGAGTGTGTGCTCTCGCACGCGCAGCTGAGGTATCTTCCTATAATGCGCAGATACTCCTCCGGGTAAAATCCAATCTCGCCCTGGAATCTGGTCAGGGCTATCAGTCCACCGTCGAGCTCCGGTATGGAGGCTATCATTTCTGCATTGCTTTCTTTCAGGCCGCCACCATATACCACAGGGCACGGCACCCGGCTCTTTATATACCTGACGATATTCCTTATCTCCGTCACAGTTGGCGTCGGTCTGCCCGGACCTATTGCCCAAAGCGGCTCGTACCCTATGATGACCCCGCTCAGGTCAACATTTTTGAGCCCCTCGTCCAGCTGCTTTTTGAGTACTTTCTCAACCCGCGCGTGCTCATCCTGCTTTTCTCCCACGCAATAGAGCACTTTGAGTCCGGCATTCACCGCCGCCGATATCTCTCTATTAAGTATCGCATCAACTGCCTCGCGGCCGCCGCCAAAGGCATCTGCTAGACCGTTCAGGTACGCTCTCTCCTCACAGTGGCCGATTATTGTACAATCGCAGCCCAGCGCCCTCATACTCTTCGCTGTGCGTAGGGTTGTAAAAGCCCCAAAATTCCCCCCGGCCGCTACGTCCTGGTCGCACACGCCCTGACAGCCAATATGCAGCCTGTCAAAGCCCGCCGCTTTTGCCGGCAGTATATGCGCCTCGGGGAAGAAAACCGAAAACTCAGCCTCTCCGGCACTGCTCTCTAACTCAGCTTTTACAGAACTCACAATATACTCAGCCCAGTCCTTCGGGGCAGCTATCGAGTTTACGCCGCCCAGGGCCGTCGGAATGTCAAATCGCTTTAAATTCAGTAGAATGTATTTCAAGAAGCCGTCCCCCACATACTATAATTGCCGGCTCAACGCGCTCCATTGGCTGCGTTCATAAACCTCCGGTGGAACTGCGTTACTATGGCGTTGGTAGTATATTCGCCCAAAATCGCCGGTGGCGCCGTTATTACCACCCTGTCCAACATATCCGCAA
The DNA here is from genome assembly GCA_004553625.1 of Clostridiales bacterium. Lineage (GTDB taxonomy): Bacteria > Bacillota > Clostridia > Oscillospirales > Oscillospiraceae > Scatomorpha > Scatomorpha merdavium. The sequence goes on from SFKX01000008.1 coordinate 106,232, forward strand.
ATTCAGGCTCCATCAGCATGCGGTCCACATATGGGTAGCACCACTTGCTTTGGAAATTGCAGATGATGAGCCTGGTGTCGGGCAGTTGCGAGTTTCTCAACATGCGCAGGTTGTGTCTTATTCCGTCCAGGCCGTCCGCATCCGGGGAATCGTATCCACGATATTTCAGTATCTCTCTGGCAAGAGATAGAGCATAGTCCAGTCTACAGTCGCATTCCGCGCCGCTCAAATAGTCGTTCTCGACCATATAATCGCGCAGAGCCTCAAGCGCGCTGATTTTTCCCCCAACCTCATATTCCCTGACCAGCTCTCTCATTTTCTCACTCTGGACCTGCCGGAACATGATGAAACTGTTGATATAAGCCGGCCTCGCCTGGAGCGCCAAGGCGGTCTGGCAGGGCTCGAACATGAGGGTAAAGTTGGTCCTGTATCCGTGCTCGTGAAGCATCAGGGCCAGGTTATGGCCGCGGAAATAGTCCTTGACCTCGCCCTCGTCATATCGGCGCATAAACCTGCCGCTGCCAGACATCAGCTCCTTCACGTTCTCCTTGTTAACGGCGCCAGTGTGGGGTACTTTGATGACGATCCTGTGTTCCCCGATTATTTCCTTAAATCTCGCGGCCTCCTCCAGCAGCTGGTTCTCACTCGCTCCGAACGGGTCATTCAGCTCAACGCTGATATCGCAGCCAGGTCCAAGTATTCGACCAATTTCGCGCATCACCTCATCCCTGTCCTTAAATCTGCCGCCAACGTTTGCCTTGGGGTCGTTCAAAAACAGGTTGTAGATTATCGCGGGGTTGCATGTCAGATTCGATATGATATCCTTAACCTGTTCCACGTCATAAGGGTTCGCAGAATCGGCGGAAAACAGGAGTTTGGTTGGTCTTCTCTGGTTATTTTTTTCGTAGGCGATGTCGCGATGAAGGTCAGCGCGAAGCACGTTGCCGCAGTCGAGCCTGAACTCCACCCTAAATCCCGCCGGGGTCTCATTAGGTGCAGTTTTGAGGTCATTCACAACTTTTTTAAAATACGGCGTTACGCCGAATGCCGTCGGTTTTGCACGCCGTATCTCCTCGCAGAGCTCGAAAGGCAGCTCAATGTCCTCAACCCGGGCGGCATATCCGTAATCCTCCGCCGCGATGGGCGTATCATCTCCAAGGGCTGTTTTAAGCGTACACCTGAGGTAATTTTCCATACTTGCCTCCGTTTACTTTCTTTTGAGCGTCTCCAGCACTTTAACGGCTATGTCCTTTGCAGTCAGGCAGAAGCGCTCCATAAGCAGCGGGGTGAACCCCACCTCGCCGAAAACATCGTTAATGCCGACAAACCCGACAGGCACCGGGCACTCACTACAGACCGCCTCCGCAACGGCCGAACCCAGGCCGCCGATGACACTGTGATTTTCTGCGGTAACTATGGCACCGGTTTCCCGGGCAGCGCGCACCACCGCTTCTCTGTCCAGCGGCTTTATAGTGAACATATCCAGCACCCGGACAGAAACACCCTCGCCAGCAAGCAACTCCGCCGCTTTAAGTGCTTCAGGCACTTCCAGGCCGCAGGCTATCACGGTGGCGTCGGTTCCGTCCCGGAGCATCACAGACGTGCCGATGTCAAAGTCGCTGCCTTCCCCATAAATGCGCGGTGCGTTGAGACGAAAGAGTCTGATGTAGCACATTCCGTATTCAGCGGCTATCTTGGGAAGCAGGTTTTGGAGCATAGCAGAATCCGTCGGCTCTATCACCGTCATTCCTGGTATGGTGCGCATGAGCGCAATATCCTCATTTGCCTGATGAGTACCTCCATTGAGCGCGGACGCAGTCCCAGGATCACTTCCGACGATTTTGATGTTAAGTTTGGCATACGCCCCGCTGACAAACACCTGATCAAAGGCCCTGCGCGTGGCAAATGCTGCGAAAGAGTGCACAAATGGCACAAAGCCTTCCGCTGACACGCCGGCTGCCAGCCCGACCATATTAGCCTCTGCTATGCCGCAGTCGTAAATGCTCTTTTCACGTCCCTGCTTATATGGCAGAAGCCCCACAGCCCGCATGAGGTCAGCATCAAAGGCCAGTACCGGTGCACCCTCGTCTATGAGCTTCACCAGGGTCTGGCTGTAATGCTGCCTCATCTGCTTTTCATCGGGGTTAATCATATCAAGAAGCTTAACATTCATAGCAAAGCCTCCTTTTCAAGCAAAAGCGATGCAATGGTCTCATCAGCTATTTTGTCAGATACTTCCATGTTGTGGTTTGTGGGCAGCTGCGGGTCAAAGGCCGCCGGACAGCCGAGGCCTTTTACCGTATTGAGTACTATTAGCTTAGGCCTGGCCGTATCGAATTTTGCCGCCTCCACAGCGCTGCATATCTCGTCCACATCGTTCCCGTTGGCCACTTCTGCCGTGTACCAGCCGAAACTCTCAAACTTCTCGCAGATATTCCCGAGCGGCAACACCTCATCCGTGGCGCCGTCCAGCTGAAAGCCGTTTTTGTCCACAAAAACTATCACGTTGTCGAGGTGATTCGCCGGCGCGAACATGGCGCATTCCCACACCTGTCCTTCAGCCAGCTCGCCGTCGCCTAACACAATATAGGTGTAATTGTCCAAGTTCTTTAGCTTGCATCCTAGTGCCATGCCCAGCCCGCTTGAAAAGCCCTGACCCAGCGAGCCTGTTGTCATATCCACGCCTGGCGTCTTGTTTCTGTCCGTATGACTAGGCAATCTTGTCCCAAGGCGGTTGAGCGTTTTGAGTTCGTCCAGCGGAAAAAAGCCACGCAACGCCAGGGCAGCATACATCGCCGGGCCGGCATGGCCCTTTGAAATAACTATCCTGTCCCGGCTTTCCATGCGAGGCTCACTGCTGTCAAATTTCATCAAGCGGCCGTAAAGGCAGGCCATGAGCTCGGCCATGGACATGCTGCCGCCAACATGGCCGGCACCTATCGACCTAAATTCCTCCATGCACTGGATACGTATATCCGTAGCAAACAGCTTTAATCTTTTTTGTTCCTGAGCACTGAGCATTTACATTTCACCCGCTTTTTCACAGTGTTTGCTTTTTATACTATAGCCGCGCTGGATATGGGCCGCCACATGTGCATATATTCCGTCACTCTGAGCTCCCATATAAATAATACACTAATGCAGCGGATTTACCCGGGCTTTTTATGCAAACGTTTTCGCTCAAACGCCTCCGCCATCCAATTTATGTGCGATTGTTAATTAGGCTGAAAAAGTTCGCATTGTGTGTTTTCTTGTCTTATTATTGCCCTTGATTGCATAATTTAGTTATGATGCAATAAATCGTCAGTGATTTTTTGTGTAAGGTGTTCATAGGGCGCGAGAACAAACGTTTGTGTAAATCGGCCAACGTAATCTCTGCTGATGCATTTATAATTGATTTGTAAAACCGGCAAATGATTTGATTGGAGGCACTGCCAGTGGAGCTGGAATTTGAATATGGCAAAGAGATGATGCGGGCGGTTTTGCCCGATAGCACGGATGTTTTTGTGCCCGGCGAGACGGTGAGCGACCCGCCATTTATACCGGAAGCGAAGCTGCGCCAGGCTACGCTTAACTCCATAAGGTCGCCGATAGGCATGGCGCCGCTGTCCGAGTTGGCGCACAGTGACTCAACGGTCACCATCATCATTCCCGATATCGTAAAAGGCGGCTGTCAAGAGACTTCACACCGGAGAGTGTCGATACGTCTGATCCTCGACGAGCTATATTCCGCCCAGGTGAAGAAAGAAAACATCCTACTCATTTTTTCAAACGGTCTCCATCCCAGGACAAACCGCGAAGAAATGCTGAAGATACTTGGCGCGGAGCTTTTTGACGAATTCTATCCGACAGGCCAGATAATCAGTCATGACAGTGAGGACTGGGAGCACCTTGTCGATCTAGGCACTACTGCCAGAGGCGATAGGGTGATAATGAACAAGTATGTCTTCGACTCAGATGTGGCCATCCTTATAGGCCATACGCAGGGGAATCCATATGGAGGCTATTCCGGCGGCTACAAGCACTGTGCAACAGGTATTACACATTGGCGGAGCATTGCCGCACACCATGTACCTCAGGTAATGCACAGGGACGACTTTGTCCCCGTGTCCTGCAAATCGCTCATGCGCACAAAGTTCGACGAAATTGGCATGTACATGGAAGAAGCCATGGGCAAAAAATTCTTTTGTTGCGACGCGGTCCTGGACTCCAAGTCTCGCCAAACCGCCATCTTCAGCGGCTATGCAAAAGAAATGCAGCCTCTCTCCTGGGAGGCTGCTGATAAGAGAACGTATGTACACTGGGCAAAGAAGAAGTATGACATCATTGTTTTTGGTATGCCTCAGGATTTTCACTACGGCAACGGCATGGGTACCAATCCCATACAGTTCATGCAGGCTCTGTCCGCCCAGGTCATAAGACACAAGAGAGTAATGAGCGAGCGCTGCGTATTTATCTGCGCCTCAGCCTGCGACGGCTTTTTCAACGACATGCGCTGGCCATACGCCAAGGAGCTTTTCCGCCTATTTTGCAGCAGCTGCAACACCTTGCCGGACATGGCAAAATACGGAGAGTCCTTTGCGTTGCGCAAGGATTACGTTGACAAATATCGCTTTGAGGGTGCCTTCCACCCGTATCACGGTTTTTCCATGATGAGCTGCGGTCATCTGGCGGAGGCGAATACTTCAGCAATATATCTCGTTGGAGCAAAAAACCCAGGCTATGCGCGGGTAATGGGCTTGAAAACCCGGGCCACAATCGAAGAGGCCCTAGAAGATGCTGTGAAGAAATACACTGGCCCTAGTCCTAACATTCTGGCGCTGCCAAAGGCATTCAACTTGGCCGCAGTGCATTTGTGTATGAAAGATGAACAATAGCAGCTTCAACAACCCGCCGCTCAACGCATCCAATAAGGTCACGCTGAAGGAGATCGCTCGAGAGGCCAATGTATCCATATCAACAGTCTCACGTGTCCTCAACGGCCGCGGCAAATCCGCCGCTGGAAGGGAGGTCAGCGAGCGCATTTGGGAGATTGTCAACCGCACCAATTACATTCCGAACAAGGCTGCACAAAGCTTGCGTTCGGCAAACCGCGGTAAAGGCGAACTGCATGGCAGTATCGAATGCCTGCTCGCCAGGATGCCGTTTTCGGAAAAGGACCAGTTCTTTTCCGAGCTCGCCAGGAGTGTAGAATTCGAGGCAAATTCCCTCGGTTATGACGTCAAATACTCATTCACGACAAAGTCACTCTACAACCGCGAGGCGATGAGCGAGCTATCGAGCTGCCATGCTGACGGCATTATCATCATGGGGCGCTGTGACAAGCAGGTATTCTCGCTGCTCAACCAACAGTTTAAAAGCATCTGTTATGTAGGGCTCAATCAGCTCAACGGCAGCTGTGACCAGGTCATCTGCGACGGCATGGAGGCCAGCAAATCTGCAGTAAACTTCCTCATCAGTTTAGGCCACCGGCACATCGGCTACGTCGGCGAAATCCAGGATGAGATTCGTTACCTTGGATACCGAAATGCCATGATAGAGAACGGTATCCCCACAGACAGCCGCCTTGCAAAAAACGTAAAACTGTCCTATAAAGGCGGATATGAAGGCGCAAAGGCTCTGATAAGCAGCAGCGGCGGCAGCATCACCGCGCTGTTTTGCGCCAATGATAACACCGCCATCGGTGCCATGAGCGCCCTGCAGGAAATGGGCCTGAGCGTGCCGAAGGACGTTTCCGTTATTGGCGTGGACAACATTGCGACTTCGCGATACCTGACGCCTTCACTTACTACGATCGCAATACCCATCGAAGAAATGGGCAAAACCGCAGCCAAGCTGCTGCACGACAGGATACGCGGCGGCCACCAGGTGCAGATAAAAGCCATGCTGCCGTCAAAAATTGAGATACGCGAGAGCTGCATGAAGTTGAAAACGGCGAAATGAGCCCTTGCAATGTTTAGGGAGGTAGTTTGAGTTTGGAAATAGTGATAGGGGCAGACAAGGGAGGCTTTGCCCTTAAAGAGGCGATAGCGCAACATCTCAGGGACTCTGGTTTTGCCGTTGAGGACGTTGGCACACTGTCTTTGGAGCGGCCCGTTGACTATGTCTCCGCAGCGCAGCGCGCGGCCCGCCTGATTTCTGAGGGCTGCGCCGAGCGTGCAATCCTCGTCTGCGGCACCGGCATGGGTATGTCCGTCACCGCCAACAAGATAAAAGGCGTTCGCGCCGCTGTCGTCGAAAGCATCTATGCAGCAGAATACGCCAGGAAGATCAACAACGCCAACGTGCTTTGCCTCGGCGGCTTTATCGTCGGCTCGGCAATGGCCTGCGAAATCGTGGATGTTTTCCTTAAAACCGGCTATCTAGATGGTTTTCCCCAGTGGCGAATCGATTACCTCTCCAAGCAGATGGGCAAGCTGGAACAACTGGAGACGGAGAGTTTCCGCACGGCTCAATAAATACTGCACCGGGCGAGATGTAGTTCCCGCCCGGTTTTTTCGTATATACATTCGACGCCCCGCCCAGAAGCTCCCGCGTTCCTGCCTGAGCAATTCAGCAGTTGTTCTTCAATTGCTTTCCCTCCCTGGGAAGCGTAATGAAACAATAGCTTACAGCGACATCGCATAAACATATGAGCACGCTGGCAAAACAATTATCAGCCCTGTAACATCGCTTGCCGGCACCGGTCCGCTTGTGCATGGCGATTACCAGATGAAAATATACTAAAGAGCTTTGGCTGCAGCCAACATATATTCTGACGACGACCTTGTGGTCAGTTCGGACTTTGCGCCAGTAACAGAGCGACTGCAAGCTCGAACGCAAACTGCAAGGGACATAAACAAAGCGCTGTTTCAGCGGGAAACCGCACAAAACAGCGCTTTGGCGCAGCGGGTGGGATTCGAACCCACGTGATGTCTCCATCAAACTGATTTCGAGTCAGCCCCGTTATGACCACTTCGATACCGCTGCACAGTAACGTTTATTATATACAAGCGCCGGCAAAAAATCAAGGCTCTTTTTTCCCCGTGCGCAGCTGAGGAGAGGCGCGCGGAAATAGACTGTGGATTTTTCGCGGCGGACATTATATACTACTGTCTGCGTATCCGCATTTGGGAGGGTTTTCGACTTGTCCGAAGAACTGTCCGGCAGGCTCCGCGCCGCCGCTAGATTCCTGCGCACTTTTATAAAATGGCTCGCCATCGCCTCCGTCACAGGCGCGGTGGGCGGACTCATAGGCTCCGCCTTCCACCTGAGCGTAGACGGCGCCAACAGTCTGCGCGAGAGCTTTCCCTGGCTGCTCTGGCTGCTGCCCGTCATCGGCGTGCTCATCGCGCTCATCTACCGCTACACACACCTCGAAAGCGAGGGTACCAACGCCGTCATAGACTCCATACACCTCGGCGAGAAAATCCCCCTGGCGCTCGTCCCCGTCATCTTCGCCTCCACCGTCCTCACCCACCTGGGCGGAGGCTCCGCAGGGCGCGAGGGCGCCGCGCTCCAGATCGGCGGCGGTCTCGGCTGGAGCATGGGCAGGCTCTTCCGTCTCGACGATAAGGATATGCGCCTCGCCACGCTCTGCGGCATGAGCGCCCTCTTTTCCGCCCTCTTCGGCACGCCGCTCACTGCCACCATCTTCGCGCTCGAGGTCATCAGCGTCGGCGTCGTCTACTACTCCGGACTTGTCCCATGTCTGACCGCCGCGCTCGCCGCTTTTGGTGTAACGCAGCTCTTTGACATCGCGCCCACCAGGTTCACCGTCGAAGCTCCGGCGCTCTCCGCCGATATGCTCTGGCGCGTCGCCGTTCTGGGCATCGCCTGCGCCGCAATGAGTATTGTCTTTTGCGAGACCATGCACAAGGGCGAACGACTCATATCCAGGGCAGTCCGGAACCCTTACCTGCGCGCTGCCGCGGGCGGCCTCGTCATCATCGCCCTTACCTATCTCTGCGGCACGACGGACTACAACGGCGCCGGTACTGCCGTCATCTCCCGCGCCGTCACTGCGGGCGAGGCGGAGCCCCTGGCCTTTGCGCTGAAGCTCCTCTTTACGGCTGTCACGCTCGGCTGCGGCTTCCGCGGCGGCGAGGTCGTTCCGACCTTCTTCATCGGCGCGACGCTCGGCTGCGTCCTGGGTCCGCTTCTGGGAATACCGGCGGGCTTCGCCGCGGCGGTGGGACTTGTTGCGCTCTTCTGCGGGGCGGTCAACTGTCCTGTGGCCTCCGTCATCCTCGCCGTTGAGCTCTTCGGCTCCGGAGGCATTGTCTACTCCGCCGTCGCCTGCGCTATTGCCTATATGCTCTCAGGCTACACCGGACTCTACAGCAGTCAGAAAATCATGTATTCCAAGCTCCGCGCCGAGTTCATCGACATACACGCCAAATAAGAACAAAAAGGCTCCCCGGCCTTAGCCGGGGAGCTTTTTTCGCATATGTGACGCGCTTACAGCTGCTTGTTGGCGTTGATCTTCACGCCGGGGCCCATGGTAGAGGCGGTGACGCAGCTCTTTATATACTGGCCCTTCGCCGCAGCGGGCTTGGCCTTGATGATGGCGCCGATGAGGGCGTTGTAGTTCTCGACGAGCTTGTCCGCGCCGAAGCTGACCTTGCCTATCGGGCAGTGGATGATGTTGGTCTTGTCGAGCCTGTACTCGATCTTACCGGCCTTCGCCTCGGTGATGGCCTGGGCGATGTTCGGGGTGACGGTACCGGCCTTCGGGGACGGCATCAGGCCCTTGGGGCCGAGCAGCTTACCGAGACGGCCAACCACGCCCATCATGTCCGGGGAGGCGATGACGGTGTCGAACTCGAACCAGTTCTCAGTCTGGATCTTCTGGACCAGGTCCTGTCCGCCCGCGTAATCCGCGCCGGCGGCCTTGGCCTCTTCTTCGCGCTCCGGCTTGCAGAACACGAGGACGCGCAGGGTCTTGCCCGTGCCGTTCGGCAGCACGATGGCGCCGCGGACCTGCTGGTCGGCGTGACGGGAGTCGACGCCGAGCTTGACGTGCAGCTCGACGGTCTCGTCGAACTTCGCCTTGGAGGCCTTGCAGACGAGCTCGAAAGCGTCCTTCGGATCGTAAAGCGCCTGTTTATCTACGAGCTTTGCGCTCTCTTTATAATTCTTACCTCTGAACAATTTGCTTTCCTCCTAAAATGTGGTTCGTCGGAGATTAGTCCTCCCACGTTCGGGGCAGCTCAGTCGCCTACGAGAACGCCCATGCTGCGGCAGGTGCCGGCGATCATGGACATGGCGGCTTCGACGCTCGTGCAGTTGAGGTCGGGCATCTTCTGCTCGGCTATCTTGCGAAGGTCTTCCTTGCTGATGGTGGCGACCTTGTCCCTCTGGGGGACGCCGGAGGCCTTGTCGATACCGCAGGCCTTCTTGATGAGAAGAGCCGCGGGCGGGGTCTTGGTGATGAAGGTGAAGCTCCTGTCGGAGTACACCGTGATGACGACGGGGATCATCATGCCCATGTCGGCCTTGGTACGCTCGTTGAAGTCCTTGGTGAACTGGCCGATGTTCACGCCGTACTGGCCCAGAGCCGGGCCCACCGGGGGCGCCGGGGTAGCCTTGCCCGCCGGCACCTGGAACCTTATATATCCGACAACTTTCTGTGCCATTTATCTAAGCACCCTTTCAATCGTATTTCTTTTGGAGGCTCAGTCCTTGACAGCCTCCACCTGATCCAGCTCGAGGTCCACGGGGGTCTCGCGCCCGAACATGGACACGACCACGCGGACGCGGTCTTTCTCCGGCTCCAGCTCTTCCACCGTGCCGAGGAAACCCTCCAGCGGGCCGTCCGTAACCTTGACGGTGTCGCCCACCTCGAAGCCCAGGATCACCTCATGCCGCTCGACGCCAAGGTCATAAATCTCCTGTTCCGTCAGCGGTATGGCTTTGTTAGACGTACCCACAAACCCCGTTGCGCCGCGCACGTTCCGGACCAGATGCCAGCTCTCGTCCGTCATGATCATCTTCACGAGGACGTAGCCGGGGAACACCTTGCGCTCATAGGTCTTTTCGCCCGCGTCGGTGTGTTCTGTCACGGTCTCCATGGGGATGTTGACCTCCTGGATGAGGTCCTGCATCTTGCGGTTTTCGGCGGCCTTCATAACGGCAGCCGCCACGGCGTTTTCATAGCCGGAGTAGGTGTGGACTACGTACCACTTCGCTTCGTCCGCCATTTTGCCTTACACCAGGTCTATGAGCGTCTGAACGCCCAGCTTGGCCAGGGTGTCAAAACCCCAGAGGACGAGCGCCGAAACGATCATCATGCCCAGGGCCACGCCCGTGTTGTTGACGACCTGCTTCGGGGTCGGCCAGATGACCTTCTTGGTCTCGCTACGCATCTCGCGGAACCACTTGGATACGCGCTTGCCGAAGGGCAGCTTGGTCTCAGCCTTTTTAACGGCGTTCGTGGAGACCTTGGCCGGCGCGGAGTTCTTGTTCTCTTCTGCCATCTTGTCTTGCTCCTTTCAGAACGCCTGTCACTTCGTTTCGTTGTGAACGGTGTACTTCCGGCAGCGGGGGCAATACTTCTTCATCTCAAGACGGTCGGGAGTGTTCTTCTTGTTCTTGACCGTGAAGTAGTTGCGCTCCTTGCATTCGCTGCACCTGAGTGTTACCTTGACTCTTGCACCAACAGCCATTTATTCGGCACCTCCTTGTAAAACTTGGCCGCGGCAGCGGCCTGTGTTGCCTCCCTGTGTGACTGGCCCGGCCCGTGCAAATGCGCACGAAAAGAAACCCGTCAGCCGACAGGTAAAATGAAGTATAACACATCACGCTTCTCCGGTCAACCACTTTTTCCAATTTTATAGGCCATTTTTCGCGTTTCATGATGCAGAAATGTCCCGGAAAGTTCACCTGGGGTTAACAACCAGTTCATAAGTGGCTGATATCTTTTAGATGCTGATACGGAAAAACGTACCGATGTACCGGCAATACAGCTTATAAGCCAAAAAACGGCGACCTGCCCGCCGAGGAGGGAAATATCCTTCCTGAAGGGGCAGACCACAAACGCCACCAAAACGGTGTTCACATACTCCGGCCGCGCCTCCTCCCCCCCCCGGGCGCGGCCGCTCCATTTGCTCAAAGAAGCCCCCGGGCATGACCCGGGGGCTTCTTGTTCAGTTTTTTTCCGGTGCGGGTTCTTCTCCTGGACCGTCCAGATCCGCCGCGGCCGATAGCGGGATCTTCTGCTTCGGCCCGGGCATCGCCAGATTCACGATAAGCGCCACGACTATGCCTATCGCCGTGTCCAGCATCCGGTTTAGCGCATAGGTATAGGGGTCCGCATCTCCGACGTGGTAGATCGTCGTGCTCAAAAACACAACGCAGGAAAAGGCCGCCACTGAGGGTTTCTTTATCAGTATGGTCGTCAGAATAACGGGAATCAGCATGAGCGAGACTATGAGGCAATACAGCGGCATGATGTTCTGCGCGTGTACATGCGTCTCTATGAAAAGGACCACAACCCCGTACAGGCCGCCCAGCGCCGTGCCTATGATGCGGTTGAACGAAGTAGTAAAAGTCTTTTCCGCAGAATTCTGCATGCAAAGCACCGCAGCTATCATCGAAAAGAAGGTCATCTCGCCCCGCAGCCAACCTATGATCGAACAGGCGAACACCGCCAGCACCGTTTTGATTATCCGCATACCTATGTGGAAATGGTGAGGGGTCTCGACTTCCTCAAAGAACAGCTCCCGCCAGGGCTTCACGCCTCCGCCTCCAATCGACTCATGACGTTTACGTTTTCTTTACGTCGATTATACTCTCTTCCGGTTCCTTTGTAAAGCGCCCCTGACCCACCAGCGCGCCCGCGAGGACAAGCACCGCGCCCGCTACCTGTATAGCGGAGAGCCGTTCGTCCAGGAATACTGCGGAAAAAATCAGCGCGGAGACGGGGTCAAAATAGCCGAGCAACGCCACCGCCTTGGCCGGCAGCCGATTCATACGACTGAAATAGAGCCAGCAGGCGAAGCCCGTGTTCACGGTGCAGAGAAAGAGCAGTGCAAAAATGCCGCGTCCGTCCCTGGGCAGCGGTACGCCGCCGCTTGTCGCAAACACGTAGGGAAGCAGTATGACCGCCGCTATGATTATCTCGTAAAAGGTAAGGTTCAAGCCCGAGACTCCGGAGATCTTGCGGTTCACAAGCATTAGCCCAGCATAGAACACGGCGGAGCCGAGGCCGACAGCAAGTCCCGTCGCCGTGACTCCGCCCTCTCCGAAGTCCGTACCGACGGCCAGCAGCATGCCAAGGGCGACCACGGCCATCCCGAGGTAGGCCCTGCCGTTCTGCTTCTCGCCAAGCACAAAGGGCGCGAGTACCAGGACCATGACCGGCGCCGTGTAATAGGTCAGCGTGGCGAGCGAGACATTCATGAGCCTGTACGCCTCAAAAAGTAGTACCCAGTTCGCACCAAGGCAGACACCGGAAAACAACAGCCGCCACTTCTCACGCAGCAGCACCTCCCGAGGCGTCCGGCTGCGGGCGATAAGAATGATTATCAGCAGAACAGCCCCGCCAATGAGCGTCCTCATGAGCACAAGCTGCGCGCCCGACATGTCCAGCATCGAAGCGAATACCCCGTTTGAACCGAATATGAGCATTGCCGCTATGAATAAGATGTAATCCTTCATCCGCCGCCCCTCCCTTGGCAGAGTGACTGTATAGCAAAAGAGACACAGCAAACGCTGTGTCTCTTTTGTGTTGGCACTGACCTATCTTCCCGGTCCGTCTCCAGACAAGTATTTTCGGCACTGGTGAGCTTAACTTCCGTGTTCGGAATGGGAACGGGTGGACCCT
>SFKX01000067.1 GCA_004553625.1 Clostridiales bacterium
TCCCACGCCTCGGGCTCGATCTCCTCGATGCTGACGGAGACCCACGCCTTGTCCGCGTGGAGATACCGGGCGGCATCGTCCGCGACGGCGCGGGCGAAAGCACGTTTTTCTTCCTCGCTCCGGCCCGGCCAGAGCTTCACGGCGATGTGCGGCATCAGTACGCCACGCCCCAGTAGATCATGTGCTTCGCCGGCTTGCCGCAGATGGGGCAGGTGTCGGCCAGATGCTCCTGATGAAGCGGCATGCAGCGGCTGGACATGCCGGCCTGCTCCTTCATCTTCATCTCGCACGCAAGCTCGCCGCACCACATGGTCTTGATGAAGCCGCCCTTTTCCTCCTGGATCTTCTTCGCCTCTTCGAGCGAGTAGGCAGGGTAGGTGTGCTCTTCCATGTTGGCCTTCGCCTTTTCATAGAGGGACTTCTGCACGGCGTCGAGCAGCTCGGGGACCTTTGTATCCAGCTCGTCGAGCGAGAGGAACAGCTTCTCGCGGTCATCGCGCCGGACGGCGACGCACTGGTTGTTCTCGATGTCCTTCGGGCCGATCTCGATGCGCAGCGGCACGCCCTTCATCTCCCAGTTGGCAAACTTCCAGAAATCGCCCTTGACGCGAAGCCCCAGCTTTGCGAGCCGGTCCACGAGCTCCTGCGCCTTTTCCAGCACGCCGGGCTTATGCTGCGCGATGGGGAGGACGATGACCTGAATGGGGGCGATCTTCGGCGGCAGGACAAGGCCGTTGTTGTCGCCGTGCGCCATGATGACCGCGCCGATCATGCGCGTCGTGGAGCCCCAGGACGTCTGGAACGGATACTGCACCTTGTTGTCGCGCCCGGTGAACGTGACGTTATAGGCACGGGAGAACTTGTCGCCGAAGTAGTGGGACGTTGCGCCCTGCAGCGCCTTGTGGTCCTTCATCATGCATTCGCAGGTGTAGGTGGCTTCCGCACCGGCGAACTTTTCCTTCTCGGTCTTGCGGCCGGGGACGACGGGGATGGCGAGGACGTTCTCAAAGAAATCGGCGTAGCACTTGAGCTGCTGCGCGGTCTCGGCCTCGGCCTCCTCGGCAGTTTCGTGGATGGTGTGACCCTCCTGCCACCAGAACTCGCGGCTGCGCAGGAACGGACGGGTCGTTTTCTCCCAGCGGATGACGGAGCACCACTGGTTATAGAGCATCGGCAGCTCACGGTAGGAGTGGAGCACGCGCGACCAGTGGTCGCAGAACATCGTTTCGCTCGTGGGGCGGAATGCGAGCGGCTCCTCCAGCTCTTCGCTGCCGCCCTTTGTGACCCATGCCACCTCGGGGGCAAAGCCGTTGACGAGCTCGCCTTCCTTCCTGAGAAGGCTCTCGGGGATCAGAACGGGCATCGCCACATTCTGATGGCCGGTCTTTTTGAATTCGCCGTCCATGATCTGCTGGATGTTTTCCCAGATCGCATAGCCGTAGGGACGCAGAATGGTGAAGCCCTTTACCGAAGCGTACTCCACCAGCTCGGCCTTGCGGCAGATGTCGGTGTACCACTGAGCAAAATCGGTCTCCATATCGGTGATCTGCTCAACCAGTTTTTCTTTCGCCATGATATTTCTCCTTTTATAACGGCGGGAGCCCTTCTCCCACCGCGGATTTAACTTTATTATATTAGGTGAGAGCGGCGCGCTTGTCAAGGTTTGTCGTGGGATAAGACTTGACAAGTATTTATTAAATAGTATAATCTAACGATGACAAATTGTAACAGTACGAATGGGAGGTGTCCCACGTTGAACCGAAAAAGCTTCATGGCGGAGCTGCGGAGCCTGCTGGCGTTTCTTGATGCTGCCGAGCGCGAGCGCGTTCTCAACCGGTATGAGCGCATGTTTGACGAAGCCGGTCCCGAGGGTGAGGCGACGGTCGTCCGCTGCTTCGGCTCGCCGGTGCGTCAGGTTTTGCAGATCGAGCGGGAATACCGCGAAGCGGTAGCGAGCGGCGAAACGCCGTTTGCCGACGGCGAAGCCATCGGGCCGGAGGAGGCCGAAGCGCCGGCGGAGCCTGAGATCATGGAAGAGTACGCCGGTATGCACATCTTTTCGGG
>SFKX01000068.1 GCA_004553625.1 Clostridiales bacterium
GCTCGCCTCAAGCGCCTCGTCGCGCGCCGCCTCCGTCTGCGCCGTGACCTCCTGCATGCGCTGGTACTGCGCCACGATGTCCGCCACGCTGGGCACAACGTTTTCGATGTCCAGGATTCCGCCCTCGCCGTCGCTGACCACGTTGCCCGTGATCGTCAGAATGGTGCGCGTCTGCGTGCCGGTCGTCAGCTTGACGCTGGCCTCGAAGTATCCGTCCACGGCATAGCAGTGCTCGTCAAGCAGCACGGTCGCCTCGTTCCCGTTTGCCTCGCCCTCGAGCGGAATATCGATGCCGTCCCCGCCGCGGAAGAACTTTCCCGTCACCGTCACGCCGTCCAGCGGGACGGAATTATCTCCGTCCACAAGCTGCACGATGATCCGGTTGGCGTTTTTGTCGCCGCGCATCAGCTCGCCGGTCATCGGCTGCTTGAGCAGACCGTTTTTGACGTCGATTTGGTAGCGCATCGCCTGCGCAATGTCCGCCATCGTCACCCCTCCTTAGGTTTCTTGAGCGTCATTCTGACGCTGCCGTCCGCCTGATTGCGCCGGATGTCGATCAACTCAGTGTATCCCTCGTATGGGATCTCCTTATCGTACCAGCGCACGGCGTCGATCCGCTGAACGCCCTCAAACTCTGCCGCGATCACGGACAGCGCGCGCGTGTCCTCGATCTCAATCATGAGCCGACCCGGCGTGACGACGCTGTCTCCAATGTACTCGCACGCCCTCGGCGCTCCGCCGTCAAGCCTGATCGTCATGCGCGTCGCCTCCATCATCCTGCAGCGCCTTGTAGACGCTGCGCACCTTCTGCATGCCGACGAGAATCGCGTTGTGGTTCTTCTCGCCCTCGCACGATACCCTGTCCAGCATGATCAGCGCGTTGCCGAGCGCCAGAATCATCTCGTCCTTGCTCATATTATCCTCCTTACTTCCAACTCAGGTAGTAGACGTCGTCCGTGCTGTATGAGACAGTCGCCGAGCTGATGACCACATACGTCAAGCCGTTGGACGCGGGCACGGAAGCATATTCCTTGGTCAGGCCTACGCTTTTGACGAGCTTCGCGCTTTTGAGTGTGATGCCGTATCCTTCAAGGCGCATCGATGTCATGGATGCGGAATTGGCTAAAAGGGAATCCGTATTGGTCGCTCCTGTGACGTTGAGCGTTCTGGTCGTAATCGAATCCGCTAGGGCAAGCTGCACGTCTGACAGCTCCGCCTCAAGCCGCTTGACCGTCGCGTAATTGCCCAGATCGACCTTGTCCGCCTTGATCTCCGCCAGCGTGCCCAGCTCGTCCGCGTGCAGCAATACCGCCGCCTCATTGTCTCTCACCTTGGCCACAAGGCCCGTATTCGCGCTCGTCCCGTCGCCGTAGAGCGTCAGGCCTGCGCGGGAGATTTCGCCCTCCGCGTCGCTCACCCTGGCCACAAGGCCGGCGTTGGCGCTCGTCCCGTCGCCGTACATGTCAAGCTTGACCTGCGTGAGCAGCGTGTGGTGTCCGCGTTGACCTGCACGAGCTGTCGGGTGATGATGAGCCGGTTGCTCGTACTCTGCGCCGTCTTCTCCTGCGCGCTGCTGTCGCTGCTCAGCTTGGCGATGCGCTGGATCAATCCGCTGTCGTCCGTCTCCTCGCCGACGGTGATTTTCGTCAGACCGGGCCGCAGATAGTTTCGCTTGATGCCGATGACCGCGGCCTCCACGTCCTCTCCGCGCTTGGTGCGCACCACCACCTTGTCGTGCAGGCGCACGATCCTGTGCTCATGTCCCGGGATGTCCTCGAGGTCTGCCGCCGTCGCCGTGCCGCTGACCTTCGGCTTGCGCCGCTTTTCAAGTTCTGCCCAGGTGGAGGCAAGCAGCCTTGCCGGATCCTCCTCGTACTTGTCGTTGTAGGCGTCCTCCCACACGTCCGCGCTGTCGGCGTCCGGATCGTCGATGTACGCCTGTCCGGCGGGCTTGTCCGCTGGGTCGCCGTTTGCCCGGCTCCACACCACGTCGGCAAACGTCACGCACGTCGGCGGGTCCTCCTCGCCGGTTGCCTTGCCATAGCCGTACATGCGGGTGATCGGGATGCCGCTGCGCGTCACATAGATCTGTGAGGTGCCGCTCGCGCCCTCAAACAGGA
>SFKX01000033.1 GCA_004553625.1 Clostridiales bacterium
CGGCATCCTGCTCTCCGACGCGATCGAATACTAAGAGAAGGAGGACAACAAAATGCCTTTTAACTTCTATGAGACCCACACGCTGCTCATGGCCGTGCAGCAGCTCACCCCTGCCACGACCTTCCTGCGTGACCGCTATTTCCCGACCAACGACGCGAGCGACGTTTTCGCCACTGACGACGTGCTGGTCGAGTACAGAGACGGCAGCAAAAAGCTGGCGCCCTTCGTCGCTCCCCGCAAGGGCGGCGTGACCATCCTGCGCAACGGCTACCACATGGAGAGATACACTCCTCCTTTTGTGGCTCCCAAGCGCTCCCTCTCCGCTGACGACCTGAAGAAGCGCGGCTTCGGTGAGTCCCTCTACACGCAGCTCACTCCTGAGCAGCGCCAGCAGACCCTCATCCTGAAGGACGCCGACGAGCTGGGCGAGTTTATCACCCGCCGCGAGGAGGCTATGGCCGCTGAGACCATGCTGACCAACGGCTGCATCATGAAGCACATCGCCGACGACGCTGACGAGAGCGACGAGATGGAGATCCGCTTCTACTCCGAAGGCAGCAACCCCGCAACCTACACACCTACGACCAAGTGGGACGCCGCCGGCGCGAAGATCCTCGCCGACCTCGGCGTGATGGCTCGTATGCTGACCAGCAAGGGCCTCCGCGCGACCGACCTGATCTGCTCCCCTGACGTGGCCGACACCATCGTCAACAATGAGGTCATCCAGAAGCTGCTCGACAACAAGCGCTACGAGCTCGGCATGGTCGAGCCCGAGGTGCTGCCTGCCGGCGCTGCTGTCATGGCTCGCCTGAACGTCAACGGCCGCATCATCAGCGTGATCTCCTACGACGAGACCTACACCGACGACGCTGGCAAGGATCAGCTCTATATCCCTTCCGGCAAGTGCATCCTGACCGCGCCTGCCTGCGGCCGCACTCTGTACGGCGCCGTCACTCAGGTGGAGCAGGCCGATGGCGAGTTCCACACCTATGCCGGCCGCCGCGTGCCGAAGTATCTGTCCAACGCTGAGGGCAACACCCGCAGCCTGACGATCTCCAGCCGCCCGCTGCTGATCCCTAACAACAAGAACCCGTTCATCGTTGCGGACGTCCTGACTCAGGGCTAAGCGCAGCAGAAAGGAGCAGACCATGATCCAGATCATCGCGGGCACCTTCGGCTACTATAACGGCCGCAAGGTGATCCCCATCACCAATCAGGACGGCCCCAAGCAGTTCGACCCCGAGCTGGAGGCCCGTCTGGTCAAGGAAGGCGTCGCCAAGTACGTCGGCGCAGCACCCGCTCAGGCCGAGGATCCCAACACGCCCGACCCGGCCGGCGCCAATGCGCCGCAGGATCCCGGCCAGCCCGGGGGAGGCACCGAGCCCCCTGCGGACGGCCTGCCTGAGTACAACGAGGACATGAAGCTCGACGAGCTGAAGGACATCGCCGCTGCCTACGGCGTCGACGCCTCTGCCATGCGCAAGAAGTCCGACGTCATCGCCGCCATCGAGGCGGCCAAGGCCGGCCAGACTGACGACGACGGCACCGACGACGAGGAGCCCCCTCAGTTCGGCGCTGCTGATCCCGTCTGATGGCCTTCAGCTTCAAGGAGATGGTCGCCAACGACCGGCGCCGCGTATTCCTCGATCTCTCTGAGTTCGGGGAGGAGCACAGAGTCGAAGGCAAGACCATCGCGGCTGTACTCGACGACAACGCCCTGCGAGAACGCCAAGGGGGGCAAGAGCTGAGCGTAGCAGAGTCCTCTCTGCTGCTTTATGCAGCGGTCGAGGATCTGCCCGCCCGGCGCCCGGCGGGCGAGGGCCTGAACGTCGACGGCCGCGAGTACATCGTCAACGACTGGAGCGAGGACATGGGGATCGCAACCGTGGCTCTCGGCCAGACCGTGACCATGTAGGAGGTGCTGCACCGTGTCCATCGTCAATAGCATCGAGACCGTCCGGGGCTGGCTGAATACTGAGGTATGCCCTCTGGTAAAGCTGAAGCTCCCCGACGACAACGCCACAGACGCCTCCTACCCCTACAAGCTGGTGAACCCGGCCGCCTTTTCCCTGTTCGTCCCGTCCAAGGACAGGACGCCCCCAAAGGTCGCGGCGCCGATCCCTTCGGTCTGCGTCCAGCTCACTCAGGGGGAGGATGACCTGATCGAACACACCCGCGGCATCAAGATCCGGCTCTGCTTTTCTGCATGGGATCCCGGCTACCACGGGCCCGACATCTATATACCGCAGGGCAACGGCAGCGGCACCTATATCCAGCAATACAACAGCGAGGCGGCCGACTTCTTCCAGAAGAACGGCGAGGGCTGGCGTGACGCATGGAATTTTGTGGACACGGCGCTCAGATTGATCGAAAACGCCGAGTACATCGGAGACCTGCGCGTCATCAAGGAGCTCGGCATCACCTTCGGCCCCGTCGCTGAGCAGGACGCTGTACCTGACTTTTATCCCTACTGGTTTGCGTGGGCTGAGTTCTCCGTCGAGGAGACCCTCACCCGGCACGCCAAAAACTACGACCATCTGCTTTAAGGCAGCCGAGTCCTCGGCTGTCTAATTTTATGCAAAGGAGGACAAGCACATGGCAAACGAGTACCTCTACGGCGCCTACGGCCACATCGGCGAGACCGTGGCACAGAGCGCCGTGCAGGCGGGCACCACGCCGATCTATATCGGCACCGCGCCCGTCAACCTCGTGCGCGGCTTCGACAAGGCCGGCGTCATCAACGAGCCCGTGAAGATCAGCAACCTGATCGACGCGCAGAAAAAGCTCGGGTATGCAGCCGACTGGGGCACCTTCACCCTCTGTGAAGTCATGAACGCGCACTTCAACAACACCATCGGCAACATCGGCCCCATCTACGTCATCAACGTGCTGGATCCCGCTGCCGGCAAGCACAGAAAGGAGGCGCAGACGACCGCACCCCTGAGCTTCGCAGGCGGCCGCGCCGAGTTCACCAGCTCCACCATCATCCTCGACACCCTGACCATCGCCAAGGCCGGCGACAGCGCCGGCAACTACGTCGAGGGCGAGGACTACGCCGTGGACTACAACTTCACCAAGGGCACGGTCATCATCACCAGCCTGAAACAGGACGCGCAGCTCACCGGCAACCTGACGGCCAGCTTCTACGAGATCGACGACTCTCTGGTAGAGGACGCCGACATCATCGGCGGCGTCACCGCCTCCGGCGAGTATAGCGGCCTCAGCTCCATCGCCCTGCTCTATCCTGAGCAGTACGCGGTCGTCAACCTGATCGTCGCGCCCGGCTGGAGCCACAGCCCTGCGGTCTACAACGCTATGATCGCGGCCAGCCAGAAGATCAACGGCCACTGGGACGCCTTCGTCCTCGCCGACCTGCCTCTGGTAGACGGCAACGCGCAGGCCGTCGACACCATCGAGAAGGCGATCGCATGGAAGAAGAACAACGCCTTCACCAGCGAGCGCTCGAAGGTATTCTGGCCGCAGGCCACCGACAACCTCGGCAACAACTACCACCTCAGCACGCTGGCAGCGGTCGAGCTCATGCGTGCCGACTTCAGCCACAACAGCGTCCCGATGGAGACCTGCGGCAACAAGGCCGTGCCGGTCATCAAGCAGTATTTTGGAGCCAACGCCAAGAACCGCGGCTTCGACCAGCAGACCGGCAAGGAGCTCACGCAGAAGGGCATCAGCACCGTCGTGGCGTGGGCTGGTGAGTGGGTGCTGTGGGGCGACCACACCGCTGCATACACCTACGGCGCCGAAGTAGACCCCCGCGCCATCTTCGACGTCTCCATGCGTATGCTCATGCACATCACCAACAGTTTCCAGCGCGAATGGAGCCCGAAGATCGACGAGCCCATGACCAGAGCGCTGAAGGATCAGATCATCAACCGCGAGCAGGAGAAGCTCGACGGCTACGTCAGCATGGGCGCCCTGATCGGCGAGCCGAAGATCCTGTTCCTCGAGAGTGAGAACAGCACCACCGACATCATGAACGGCGACTTCAGGTGGGACATCAACGTCACCCCGACGCCTCCGCTCAAGAGCGCCAGCGTCTACGTCGCATACACCGACGCCGGCTTCTCCGTCTACTACGAAGGAGGTGAGGAGTAATGGCATGGATCGACCTCAACGGCCCCGTACTGGCTGACACCGTGTACGACGCCGGCAAACTGGTCGCCAAGGACGTGACCATCACGCTGCCGGCCATCAATCTCCTGACTGCTGACTTCAAGGCGATGGGCACCCTGACGCTGCCGATCATCGGCCAGATCGAGGCTATGGAGGCGACCGTCAACAAGGTCGGCACCGACATGGGCCTGCGCTCTATGGCCTCTCTCGACAGCAGAACGCTCGAGTTCCGCTGGGTGCAGGACGTCAAGAAGGCAGACGGATCCACCAAGACCGTCGGCTGCAAGGCGTTCCTCCGCGTCGTGACCAAGACGATCCCCGGCCTGTCCGTGGATCCCGGCAGCCAGAGCGAGAACGAGCTGGGCTACGCGGTCAGCCGCTACCAGCTTTTCGTCGACGGGACGGAATACTGGCTGATCGACCAGCTCAACCAGATCCTCCGCGTAGGCGGCAAGGACTACTACAAGCAGATCCGCAGCCTGCTGTAACAGACAGGGCCGCCCCTTCCCGGGGCGGCTCTTATTTTCGGAAAGGAGTACCCCATGAAGAACAAGATCACACTCAGCAACCCGCTGACCATCAACAACAAGAAGCGCACGGAGCTGACCTATGACGCGAATGAGATCACCGCGCAAATGTTCGCAGAGGCCGACGCCCGCAAGCTGACCGCCAGCGGATCCAAGAACGGCAACGCGGCCGGCGCGGCCGAGCTGGACTATGGTCTGCACCTCTACCTCGGCTTCGAGGCCATCATCGCCGTCAACCCCGAGATCGACATGAGCGACCTCGAGCGCGTCCACGGCTATGACGTCATGCAGATCATGAGGATCGGCCGGGATTTTATTTCCGGGAGGTCGGAGGAACCCTCCAGCCAAAACAGCTCCGGCGAGCAATCCGAGACTACGCCCGAGCCTTCCACACCTCAGTCCGAGACATCGGAGAGCGAAGGCTGACCGACTTCCTGACGGAATACGGCGAGGCCGTGGAAGAAGCCAAACAACAGGCGAAGCGCCACCCGGCGCCGACCATTAAAAAGCCGCACATCAGGAGGAGGTGACACACATGGCAGGAAAAGGGAAAGAGCTTCAGGCGGTCGTCAATCTGGCCGGCAGCATCGACCCCTCACTCGGGAAGGCGATCGAGTCCGCGCAGAAAAAGATCAGCGGCCTGAACGTGAAAGCTCTCGCCGTGGGTGCCGCCGTCGGCGGCATCGCGGTCGCCACTGGCAAGGCCGTGGTGGAGGCCGGCAAGTACCTGAAGGATCTCGGCAGCCAGTTCGACGAAGCAGCCGACGCCATCCGCATCGGCACCGGCGCGACCGGCGACGCTCTGGATGGGCTGCTCGATGACTTCGACGAGGTCTACAAGAGCGTGCCGACCACTATGGAGGACGCCAGCAAAGCCATCGCGGACTACAACACCCGGCTCGGCCTGACTGGCCCGCAGCTTCAGGAGATCTCCAAGCAGGCGCTCCAAGTGAGCGATATGCTGGGGGACGACCTCGGCGGCGTGATCGAGGAGTCGAGCCAAGCCTTCCAACAGTGGAACATCGACGCCGACAACATGGGCGGCGCGATGGACTACATCTTCAAGGTCAGCCAGAGCACCGGCATGGGCTTCACTGACCTTATGAGCAATATGCAGAAGTTCGGCCCGCAGCTTCAGGAGATGGGCTATTCCTTCGAGACAGCGAGCGCCCTCATGGGGCAGCTCGACAAGGCCGGCGTCAACGTCGAGGAAGTCCTCGGCGCCATGAAAAAGAGCGTCGGCGCACTGGCGAAGGAAGGCATCAGCGCGAGCGATGGGCTGGCTATGTACTACGAGCAGATCAAGAACGCAGGCACGGCCGCAGAGGCCGCAAGCATCGCGTCGGAGATCTTCGGCACCAAGGCCGGATCCACAATGGCCGCAGCGATCAGAGACGGCACTCTCGCCGTCGGAGACCTGACGGAAAGCCTGCTGGAGAACGGCGAAACCATCGCCGGAGCGGCCGAGGACACCTACGACTTCGCCGAGCGGCTCCAGATCATGAAGCAGGGCCTCGAGGTCGCCCTGAAGCCGATGGCAAACACCGTGTTCGACGGCCTCAACAAGTTCATGCCCGTGCTGCAAAAGCTCATGGAGCAGATCGTCCCGGTCATCAGCGACGCGGTCGAGGCTGCGGCGCCTTTTGTCGAGGAGTTCCTCATGGGAGCGGCTAACGCTCTCGAGGACGTGCTGCCGCTGATCTCTCAGCTCGCGGCCGATCTGCTGCCGATCCTGACGCAGCTCATGAGCACCCTGCTCCCTCCGCTGCTCAGTTTGGTGCAGACTCTGCTCCCGCCGCTGATGCAGATCGTCGGGGCAATTTTGCCACCGATCGCCAGCCTTCTGAGCACGATCCTCCCCATGATAACGCAGATCGTGAGCGCTGTGCTGCCGGTACTGGTGCAGATCATTTCCGCGCTGCTGCCGGTCATCACCCCGCTGCTGGAGGTCGCGCTTCAGATCGTCAACGACGTCATCATGCCGCTGCTGCCGCCTCTGATGCAGATCGTCCAAGCGCTGCTGCCGCCTCTCGTGTCCCTGCTCAACCTCGTCATGCCGATCCTGAGCCCTCTGCTGGCCCTGCTTCAGCCGATCGCCTCCGTGCTGGGGACGATCGCCGACGTCATCGCCAAGATCGTGAGCTTCGGCTCCGGCGTCATCAGTAAGATCGCCGGCCTGTTCGGCGGCGGGGGTGGCGGCGGGGGCGTCTCCGGCTACGCGACCGGCGGCTTCACGAGCGGCCCGTCCATCGCGGGCGAGGATCCGCGATACCCTACCGAGGCTGTCATCAGCTTCAACCCTGCATACCGCAGCGAAAACCTCGAATACTGGGCCAAGGCCGGGCAAATGCTCGGCGCGTCCAACGAAAGCGACTACGAGCTGCTGAGCGGAGGCTCGAGCACGTCCGTGGTCTACGACCTGAGCGGGCTCTCCTTCTCCCCGCAGATCAAGATCGAAGGCGACACCGACGAGGACGCCCTGATCCGCAAGCTGCGCGAGCTGGAGCCCGAGTTCATTGACTTCGTTCTCGAAGCACTAAGCAGAAGGGAGGGTGGCGCCTATGTCACAGCAGACAGTCGGCTTTATTGAGTACACCGCACAGGGCGGCGACACTTTTGACAGCATCGCGCTGGCTGCCTATAACGAGGAGCGCATGGCGAGCACCATCATCACCGCCAACCCCGACCTCTGCGACGTCCTGATCTTCGAGGGCGGCGAGCTGGTACGGATCCCGATCGTCGAGACCGTAACCACACCCGACACGCTGCCCCCGTGGAGGAGGTGATCCATGTGAAAATCTTATACCAAGGCGTCGACATCTACCCCGACATCAGCGTCCACCGTTGCTATCACGATATGTACGCCGAGAAGCAGAGCGACGAGCTGCTGCTGAAGCTGAACGACACCCGCCAACTGTGGGACACATGGAACCCCAAGAAGGGCGACACCATCGCCATCGAGGACGGAGCAGCCAAAACCGGCAAAATGTTCGTCGAGAGCGTCGTGCCCGAGTCCGGCATCGTGACCCTGCGGGCCTACTCCATGCCGCAATCCGTGAAAGACAAGCGGAGCAAGGCGTGGGAGAAGGTCAAGTTCCTGCAACTGGCGCAGGAGATCGCCGGCCGGCACGGCCTGACGCTCCAGACCTTCGGCATCACTGACCAGACCTATGACTACGTCGAGCAGAACAACCTCCCCGACTTCGCCTTCTTCCAGCAGCGCTGCACCCTCGAGGGTGCGGCGTTTCTGGTCTATGACGGCAAGCTGGTGGTCTACGACGAGGCATACATGGAAAGCCAGACACCGAGCGACACCATCACCATCACACCCGCCAGCGACTTCCAGTACCGGGACGAAGGCGCCAACGCCTACGGCTCGGCCGAAGTAGTCAACGGAGGACTGACCGGCACCTTCTCGGCGCCGGCTGGCGGCGACAAAGTGCTCCACAAGGTCATCCCGATCCGAATGAGCGACCAGTCAGAGGCCGACCGCTTCGCCCGCGGGCTCCTGCGGGACGCCAACAAAGCGGCGACGGTCGGCACCCTCTGGACGGGCTCGCTGCTGCGTAACTACGCAGCGGGCTCCGTGGTCACTCTGGCGACTGAGGGCGTGAAGTCGTGGGACGGCGCGGCCTTCATCAGCCGGATCCGTCATGACTACGTCAAAACCCGGAGCAAGCTGTACCTCCGCAGACCACTGGAGGGCTACTAATGAACAGCAACAACCAAATGATCCAAAAGGGCAAGATCTCCACAGTGGAGGGAGCTGCTGACCGCAACGGCGACAAGACCACGGCCAGAGTGCTCCCCTGCACCGCTGACGGCATGGTCACGCGGCCGCTCACGATCCCGTGGTGGCTGCGGGGTAAGATGGGAAACCTGAAGCCCGGCGACGAGGTCGCCTATGCCATGTTCGAGGACGGCACCGGCATCATCCTCTCCCGAATGGACGGGGAATGGGACGGCACTGTGCCCGGCAGCGTAAAGGTCGAAAAGGGCGACGTGACCGTGCCTGACGGCGACGTCACCGCCTCCGGCATCAGCCTCAAGACCCACACGCACGCCGGCGTCCACGGGGAGACCAGCGGCCCGCATTAAGGAGGCGAGACGCACATGGCCATCATGGCGAAATGGGGCGGCAAGACGTGGGAAGTCTCCAGCCGAAAGATCGCAGCCCTGAACGGCATCTCGGCCGGCGTCGAGCTGGACACCGAGAACAGCGACGACAAGGCTGGATCCCCGGCTACCAAGACCAAGGCCCTGAAACTTCAGAGCCTCTCCTTCGACTTCGACGTCGCTATGGTAGCCGGCACCGACGTCCGCGGCGAGTATGAGTCATGGACTGAGCTCGTCGGCAACTACGCCCCGTTCTATCTGGCGGGCCGACGCTTCGGCCCTCCCAAGCTCCAGCTCACGGCCGTGAAGCTGAGCGACACCACGATCGACGACTTCGGCAGGATCCTGAAGGGCAAGATCTCCATCACCCTGACGGAATACGCCGAGGAGGCAAGCAGTAAGAAGGCGACCAGCTCCTCGAGCAGCTCGTCCGGCAGCAGCTCCTCCGGCACCAAAAAGGCCGCGGGGGTGGCAACCTACAAGGAGCTCGGCATCAGCTCCTCCGCTGCCTCGATCGGGGCGTCCAGCAGCGACAAGGCTGCGAGGAAACCCAACAACACACAACTGACCAAGTAAAGCGAGGTGATCCCATGAAAGCAAGCGGCAACGGCACGCCACAGACGTGCGCGCAGAACCTTCTCAAGACGACCCGCGGCGAGGTGCCCTATGAGCGCATCAAAGGGATCGACCGCTCGCTGATCGACCAACCGAGCGAAACGGCGGCCCCTGAGCTGGCTGCCGAGGTGGAGTTCGTGGTGGAAACCTACGAGCCCCGCGTGAAGCTCACCGACGTCGAGCTGGTAGCTCTGGCCGCTGAGGTGGGCGGCTTCGAGATCAACGCCAGCATCGACAACACCAACACATGAAGGAGGTGGACACCATGAGCGACGAGACCAACACCTACGGCGAGGACATCCACCTCACCACCATCGACTCAAGCACCATCTACACCGAGCTCATCACCGCTCTGGAAAAGGGCGCAGGTGAGCCACTGTACCCCGGCGACGAGCGCAGGATCTACGGGGAGGCCCTCGTGGCCGTGTTCGTCGCACTCTACAACAAGCTCGACGACGTCGGCCGGCAGACCCTTCTCCGCTATGCACGCGGCGAAGTGCTGGACGCCATCGGCGAGCGGCTCGGCGTCAAGCGACTCGAGGGCGACACGGCCAAGACCGTCATGCGCTTCTCACTGAGCACGCCGAGAGAGACTAACATCATCATCCCGAAGTGGACGAAGGTCACGCCCGACGGCGAAAACTACTTCGCCACCGACGAGATCGCAGTCCTTCAGGCCGGCACCTACTCCGTGGAGATCCCCACGTCGGCGGTCGGCAACGGCGTCAAGTTCAACGGCTACGCAGCCGGCACGATCACGACGCTGGTCGACCTGATCCCGTACATCGAGAGCGTGAC
>SFKX01000034.1 GCA_004553625.1 Clostridiales bacterium
CCCGGATATGTTTCCAATATGGGGGTGGCAGGGTCTGGAGCCCTCGAGACCATCAATGATGTAGTCAGGGGTACAGGACTTCTTGCCGGTCGAGAAGATATAGTTGTCTAGGCTTTCCTCGAGGTATCTGTTGCTTCTCTTGGACTTGAAGGCGGTCTTGTCGATGGAGAGGGAGTAGGTCTCGTTGTTGAGGAGGCCGTGGGGGAGAGAGACCTCGCAGGTGCTGCCGCGGCAGACGACGCTCTTGCTGGAGGCGGGGAGGCGGAGCTCCTCGGAGGAGGAGGACAGGAGGACGATGTCGCCAGAGGCGGCGGTGGCGTCCTCACTGAACTCGATGACGATGGAGGCGTCGGGGTTCATGGTGGCGGTGTACTGCTCGGGCGAGATGGCCACGATGTCAAAGACGTCGTCGGCGCCGAGGAGGCGTCGAGAGGAGGAGGTAACGTCGGGGTAGGTGTACACGACGGGGCTGTTGTCGACGACGACGGTACGCTCATGGTAGCAGTAGTAGTTGTAGGCGACGTCGTCCTCGAAGGAGTCGCCCTCGCCGTCGGTGAGGAGCTCGACGGAGCAGCCGTCCTCGTTGTGCTCCATGGTGCAGGAGTAGGTCTCCTTGAGTTCGAAGATGCTGGCGTCGCTGCCGTCGAGGGTCTCAGTGGTGAGGAAGCAGGAGACAGCGCCGGCGTAGTGGTAGCTGACGTAGAGGGTGTAGAAGCTGCCGCGCTTGGTGGGGGCGGCCTCGAGGATCTCGGGCACGACGGCAGGGGTGGCGAGGGTGTCGCAGTCGTGGGCGTCCAGCTGCTCGGTGATCTGGGAGTGGACCTCCTGGATGGTGCAGGTCTCGGTGTAGGTGGTGGCAGCCTCGAGGAGGGAGTAGGTGTGCTTGTTGAGCATGTTGGGCGAGGCGGTGAAGGACTTGTTGTCGCTGTAGACGGCGGGGTTGGCCTTCTTGACGAAGGAGCAGGTCACCTGGAGGGTGTAGTCGGTTCTGAAGGCGACGGTGATGGCGCCGTCGGAGGGGTAGTACTCGAAGTCGCCGTTGATGAGGGCGGGGAGCTGGTAGTCCACGGAGGAGGAGGCTCCGTCGCCGACGGAGGAGGAGGCGTAGACGGTGTAGGTGTAGAGGAGGCTTCTGTCGGCGGGGACGAGGGTGCTGCGGCTGGTGGTGGTGACGGTGGCCACGAGGTCGCTGCCATGGTACTGCATCACGGTGTAGCTATCGACGGGCGCGCTGCCGGCGTCGGCGGGGGCCTTCCAGCTGACCTTGACCTTGTTGGCGGCGTAGGCGGCGGCCTTGAGGTCTCTGACGGCGGAGGGAGGGGTGAGCAGGGAGGTGATGGCGAGGTCGTCGGAGCGCTCGGAGACGGGGCCGCAGCCGCTGGCGGAGCAGGCGGTGGCCTCGATGGCGTAGGTGGCCTCGGGCTGGAGGTCGACGGTGGCGCTGCTGGTGAGGACGGTGCCGTTGGCGTAGAAGACGTGCTCGGCGCCCTGGAGGACGTAGACGGTGTAGGTGTAGGAGAGGACGGGCTCGCCGTAGTCCTCGGCGGCGGTCCAGGTCCAGGTGGCGGCGGAGCTGGAGAAGTCGGTGGCGACGGGCTTGCCGGGTCTGCCGGGGACGCTGGTGGGCGTGTAGACGACGGTGGCGGAGGACTCGGACCAGCCGTACTCGTTGCGGACTCTCCAGCGGAGGCCGACGGGCACGTTGAGGAGCAGGCCGGGGACGGCGACGCTGGACTGGGCGAAGAGGATGGGGGCGACGGTGGAGTCCTCGACGGTGAGCTCGGCCTCGAGGTAGTAGTTGGAGTCGAAGTCGACGGGGACGTTGACGTCCACGGTGCCCTCGTCGTAGTCGACGGCGGTGGTGGTGATGAGGGCGGTGTTGATGGGGCTGGGGGCGAGGGGGATGCCGCCGACGGTGTAGAACTTGTTGACGATGGGGGTGAGGGGGAAGCGGGTGCTGGCGGAGCTGAAGGTCTGCTCCTGGATGAAGAGGTGACCGGTGGCGTTGGAGGGGAAGTTGTTGGAGAACTCGAAGGCGTAGACGTAGTCGGAGAGTCTTCTGGAGCTGGTGTAGTAGCGGAGGGAGGTCTGCTCGGTCTCGAAGAGGACGAAGACGTTGATGTTGCTCTCGGCATCGTTGTCGACGGAGACGATGGGGACGTTGCTCTCGCAGCGGATGGTGTAGAGACCGTCGCTGAAGGACTGGCGGGCAACGTCGGCCTGCTCGTTGGCGGGGACGCAGGAGAGCTCGGGGCTGAGGATGGAGCACTCGTTGTGGACCATTCGCCAGCTGCCGTTCTCGTCGCAGACGAACTCGCGGAAGCCGGTGAAGCCGGAGTCGCAGCCGACCTCGACGGTGGTGTTGTAGGGGTGGGAGGCGACGACGCCCTCGATGGCGGGGCACATCATGAGCGTGCAGGTGTTCTCGATGCTGAGTTCGCCCTCGAGGGAGCAGGTTCTCTTGATGGAGCCGGTGTAGCCGGTGGGGCAGAGCTTGGTGGTGTAGGTGCCGGAGAGGATCTCGCCGCCGTCCTCGTCGACGCACTTGATTCTGGTGCAGGCCGAGGTGTCGGGGGCACTCCAGGCGCCGCTGTAGTCGCAGTAGCGGGCGACACGGCCGGTGTAGCCGGCGTCGCAGTCCTTGTAGGAGGTCTGGCCGCCGAGCACGGAGTAGAAGCCGTCGTCGGCGGGGCAGCTCAGGTAGGTGCAGAAGGTCACGGTGGTGGCGTTCCAGGTGCCGTCGGCGTTGCAGGCGCGATCGACGCGGCCGTGCATGTGCTCGGGGCAGGTGGAGATGGAGGCGACGGTGCCGGGGGCGGTGCTGGGCCACTCGCCGTCCTGGGGGCAGTAGGCGACGCACTGGGAGTCGTCCACGACCTCGTCGAAGAAACCGGTGGGAAGGCAGACGACGCTCTTGGAGCCGGCGGCGTCGGGGCCGCAGGGGAGGTGGACGGTCTCGCCGAGCTGGCCGTCGGGGAGCTCGGGGCTGGCGCAGAAGCAGCCGGCGTTGGTGATGTCCTCGCTCCAGCCGGCGACGGTGCACTCACGGGTGAGGGAGCCGTTGGAGGAGCAGACGTGGGTCTTGTTGGAGCCGGCGAAGAGGTCGCCCCAGAAGCTGTCCTCGTGGCAGAGGCAGTTCTTGGCGTTGGAGATACCGAGGTGACCGCTGTCCTGGCAGCGGGAGTACTGGTAGGAGCCCTCCTTCTGGCAGGCGAGCTGGACTGTGTCGTAGAGGCTCACGATCTCGTTGTCGTTCTTGCACTTGCAGTCGCGGTCGTCGAAGGCGCCGGACCAGTAGCCGTAGGTGAGGCAGTTCCTGGCGCGCTGGCCCTGGTCGCAGTCGAAGACGTAGGTGGAGTCGGCGGCGGTGCTGGGCAGGGTGAGGTCGTCGGCGACGTAGAGCTCGGGGCAGGCGCAGGAGTCGGTGAGGGAGTCCTCGTCCCACTGGCCGACGGCGTTGCAGTAGCCGCCCTTGAGGCCGACCACGCAGTCGATGCTGTAGTAGGTGTTGGGGGCGACGGGGAAGACGTAGTAGGTGTCGTCGCGGGGCGCGCACTGGCAGTTGCCGTAGTCGATGGCCTGCCACTGGCCGTAGGTGCAGGCTCGGGTGAGGCTCTCGCCGTTGCCGCAGACGCGGCTCACGGACTCGGAGGTGACGTTCTCGGTGTAGAGCACGGCGTCGGTGAGGTCGTCGGCGTTGCAGCCGCAGCCCGTCCAGTCGGCGTCGGCCCAGTGGGCGGCGCCGTCCTCGCCCTGGAGGCACCAGCGGTAGACGGTGAAGCCGTTGCTGCAGGTGTACTTGGAGGCGAGCGTGGTGTCATCGGAGGGGGCGGCGACGGCCTGCACGGAGGAGAAGGGGCCGTCGGTGGGGCAGAAGCTGGGGCAGGTGCCGCTCTCGGGGGCCCAGTTGCCGTCGTACTGGCAGTAGCGGTCGATGGAGAGGCCGGAAGAGGGGCAGGTGACGGTGACGGACTGGCCGGCGTCGGTGGCGGGGAAGAGCACGTGGGCGACGCCCTCGGCGTCGACGAAGTTGCCGGTGGCGGGGCAGCGGCAGGAGGAGTGGGCGTTCTCGATGGACTCCCAGACGCCGCCGGCGAGACACTCACGGTAGATCTTGGTTTCGCCGGAGAGGTCGTTGGGGCAGCTGATGGAGGCGGTGGTGCCGACGAGCGTGGCCTCGAAGCCGAGGTCGGGGGGACACTTGCACTTGGAGTAGTCGCCGGGGGCGAAGACGCCGGAGGGGAGGCACTCGAACTCGGCAGTACCGGCGCCGCAGACGGCGGTGTACTTGGAGCCGACCTCGGCCATCATAACCTCACCGGGGAGCGTGGTGTCGTCGACGCACACGCAATCGTTGTTGCCGACGGAGATCCAGACGGCGGCGCCGTTGGAGCCGCACTTGTACTGGACGGAGCCGGAGCCGCAGGTGACGGAGGGCGCGAGCTCGCCGAAGAGGGTCTGGGGCAGGCTGCGCAGGGGGTCGGCGGCGCAGTAGCACTCGGAGTAGTCGAGGTCCACGATGCCGTTGATGGTGCACTGACCGGCAACGCGACCAACGCCGCAAGGCTGCTCGGTGTAGACGGTCTCGCCGACGTGGCCGAGGGTCCAGCTGTCGTTGGCGTCGCCGCCGCAGGTGCACTGGGAGTAGTCGACGGCCTCCCACTGGGCGTCGTCGTTACAGAGGCGGCGCATGCAGCCTCCGGAGAGGGGCGAGGCCCAGCTGCCGGCGGGCGTGGCGGGGAAGTCGGAGGTGGCGGGGCAGGAGCAGGTGTTGATGTAGTTGACCCAGGTGCCGGTGGAGTCGCACTTGGCGCTGATGTGGTTGCTGCCGCACTGGTGGGTGTAGACCTCGCCGGCGGCGAAGAGGGGCAGGCGGAGCTGGTCGTCGGCGGCGCAGGAGCAGTTGGCCTGGAGCACGACGGTCACGCCGAGCTGGCTGCAGGAGATGTCGAAGCCGGTGTCGGCGGCGCAGGAGGCGACGTAGGACTCGCCGACGAGGAGGCCCTCGGTCCAGGAGTCCTTGAAGACGGGAGGGATGGCGCAGCGGCAGTTGGAGACGTCCTCGTCGACCCACTGGCCGTCGGCGTCGCAGCGGATGGTGCGGTAGCCGCCGCTCTCGGGGCAGATGGCGAGCTTGTCGGTGTTGGCGGCGGCGGAGCCGTAGACCTCACTGAGGGTGCAGTTGCACTGGGAGTAGTTCACGGCGCTCCAGTGGCCGCGGGCGTTGCAGGTGGCGAACTTGGCACCGAGGCCGCAGGGGGCGCTGGCGGTCTCGCCGGGGGCGGAGGTCTCGAAGCCGGAGGTGGCGGCGCACTGGCAGCCGTGGTCGACCTCCTCGTCCCAGGCGGTGGTGTAGGGGTTGCAGCGGCGGGTCTTGTAGCCGATATCGCAGTCGATGCGGGCCTCCTCGCCGACGGCGACGGGGCTCCAGACGCCGTCGTAGGGGCAGGAGCAGTCGCCGCTGACGGAGTAGTCGCCCCAGACGGGGCCGGCGGCGGGGTCGCGCTGGCAGGTCATGGTGATGGTGGCGGCGTTGTTGGGGCAGGTGACGGTGACGCTCTGGCCGACGGGCACGGGGTAGAAGCTGCCCTTCTGCTCACAGAGCTCGAAGCAGCTATCGGTGTTAACGGTGGACTCCCACTGGCCGAGGGCGTTGCAGAGGCGGGTCATGGAGGAGGCAGCGTCGTTGGGGCAGGGGGCGCTGGCGGTCTCGCCGGCGGGCGTGGCGGGCCAGATCAGGGAGCCGGCGCACATGCAGTCGCGGGAGACGGGCTCGGACCAGGTGCCGTCGATGTTGCAGGTGCGGACGGCGCTGCCGGAGCCGCAGGGCTGGACGGCGCTGGTGCCGGCCTGGGTCTGGGGCCAGTCGCCGTCGGCGGGGCAGAAGCAGGCGGCGGTATCGACGGGCTCCCAGGCGCCGGACTCGTCGCAGCGGCGGGAGCGCTTGCCGATGGGGCAGAGGAGCTCGGTGGAGGCACCGGCGGGAAGGGAGGGCCACTGGTCGACGGCGGCGCAGGCGCAGTCGCCGAGGTCGGGCTCCTCCCACTGGCCGAACTTGTTGCAGACTCGGGAGCGGCTGCCGATGGCGCAGGCCTCCACGGGCGTGGTGGAGACGGGAGCGGGGGACCAGAAGCCGTCGTGGGGGCAGTAGCAGTGGACGTCAGTGACGCTGCCCCAGAAGCCGCTGGCCTTGCACTCGCGCAGCAGGCTGCCCTGGCCGCAGAGGAAGACCTCGGTCATGTTGAGGGTCTCGCCGACCCAGATGTCGTCCTCGCGACCACAGACGCAGTTCTCGAAGGCGCCCCAGATGCCCTTGTAGCCGCAGGGCACGGAGCCCTCGCTGCCGCCGCAGGTGATGGGGTGGGAGTCGTGGTAGCGGGTCTGGTTGAGCTCGTGGTCGTGGAGGACCGTCTGCTCACAGTAGCACTCGTTGATCTCGTCGCCGTAGAGGGCGGTCCAGTTCTCGGCGCGGTAGCAGTGGCGGCCGATGGAGCCGATGGTGCACTGCACCTCGGCGGTCTCGCCGACGCCGATCTCGCCGTAGTCGAGCAGGCCGTCGTCGCCGGCGCTGCGGCAGAAGTCGTAGGTGTGGCCCGTGATGAAGGTGTCGAGCATGCTGAAGTCGGTCTGGTTGGCGCCGTCGCGGGCGATCATGTAGAAGTAGTACTCGGTGTTGTTGGCGAGGTCACCGATGGTCTCGAGGGCGGCGTAGTAGTAGTAGTCCTCCTGGGAGATGTCCCGGGTCACCACGGGCAGGACGCTGGTGTAGGGCGTCTGCTCGGGGTCGCTGCTGTAGTAGATGTAGAGGGCGGGCTCGCCGTAGAAGGGCCAGGTGGAGTGGAACTGGATGGTCACGGACGTGGAGTCGCTCTCCACGTAGGCGGGGCTGAGGATGCAGGCGGCGGTGCGGACGAGGGCGACGTAGGCCTGGCCGTCCTCACGCAGGGGCAGCGCGGGGATGGGCACGGGCGTGCGGTCGCGGTGGGCGAAGACGTGGAGGTAGTAGTAGCCGGAGCGGGGGAAGACGTAGTTGTCGAAGTAGGTGGGCAGCGTGCTGTTGGCGACGGTCTGGCACTCGCCGTACTCCAGGATGGTGTCCACGGAGGGCATGGGCTCCAGGCTGTAGAACTCGACGGCGTAGATGCAGATCTCGATGGAGACGCTCTCGTCGTACTCCGTCCTGTCGTCGAAGTCGGCCTTCACGAGGAAGTGGCCCGTCTTGTAGGTCTCCTCGGTGCAGTTGTGGATCTGGTGGACTACGCCGTGAGGGCGACGGGCGGAACATACAGCAGTTGTTGTAGTCGGCGAGGTCCCATTGGCCCCAGCTGCAGTAGCGGGTGGCCTCTCCGTAGGTGCAGGCGGCGGTCTGGGTGTACTCGGTCTCAACCTCGTTGAAGAGACCCTCCTTGGTGCACTCTACGGAATGGCGCGCGAGGGGGGCACATACTGCAGGTGTTGAAGTCCACGGTGTTGTAGTTGTACCAGCCGGTGGCGTTGCAGGGGACGAGGATGCTGCCGGACATGCAGTCGACGGTGGCGATCTCGTTGGGCTTGCTCATCACGTCGACGGGAACGTCAGCGGTTCTTCCGCACTCTAGGGACGCGTCGGGGCCGGGAGGGGCGCATACTGCAGTCGTTGTCCACGACGTCGCTCCAGGCGACCTGATTTTCTCCTACGAAGTCGCAGGACCTGTAGAGGTAACCGATCGTGCAGGCAATGGTTCTGTTCTTTCCCGCGGCCGTATCGGGCCAGAATCCATCCGCCTGGCAGTACAGATCCTCAGCTTTGGTTGCTAGAATCAGTAGAAGCAGCTATAGAGGAAAACTCGAGCATGGCGGCGTGGGGACATACGCAAAGTATCGATATTTTTGTATTCATCGTTGGAAAGCAGAAAAATACAAAAAGAATGGATAAATTGAGAATAAACAAGCAAACACTTCTTTGACTTTCTCTCATCGCCATAACCGCGGGAGTCGCACGTTGGAATCTCCATGGGTGGAACAGCATGGA
>SFKX01000035.1 GCA_004553625.1 Clostridiales bacterium
CACTGGGCCACCTGCCCGCAGGCCGGGCAATTCAAGAGAGGAGGAAAGCACAATGGCAAAGGATAAACCACAGCCGCAGGACGGGCCGGAGCTGGCCGAGTACATCACCACAGCGGAGCCGAAGGCATACGCCGACGGCGTCCCCGTGTTCTGCGCCCATGACGCCATCGTGCCGATCAAAGACCTCCAGCCGAACCCGAAGAACCCGAACCAGCACCCGCCGGAGCAGATCAAGCTCCTCGCCTCGGTCATCCGGGCGACGGGCTGGCGCGGGCCGATCACCGTCAGCACCCGCAGCGGCTACATCGTAAAGGGCCACGGCCGCCTCATGGCCGCCGAGCTCGACGACCTGAAGGAGGCCCCGGTCGACTACCAAAACTACGCCAGCGAGGCCGAGGAGATGGCCGACCTGACCGCCGACAACCGCATCGCAGAGCTCGCCACGATCGACAACAAAATGCTCGCCGAGGTATTTGCAGACATAGACACGGGCGAGATCCCGTTCATGCTCTCCGGCTACACCGAGGAGGAATACGGCAACATCGTCACGGCCCTCTCTGAAGCCGTCCACGATCAAGAGCTCAAGGGCGACCCCGACGCCGAGATCCCACCGCCGGCCAAGCCCGTCACGCAGTACGGCGACCTCTGGATCCTCGGCAAGCACCGCGTCCTCTGCGGAGACTGCACCCGGCCGGAGGATCGCGCCCTACTGCTGGATGGAGCGACGCCGGAGATCCTGCTGACCGACCCGCCCTACTGCTCAGGCGGCAGCAAGGAGTCACAGAAGTCGACCGGCAGCATCGGCACGACACACAAAGACGGAAAGGCCCCGAAGATCGCCAACGACATCCTCAGCACCCGAGGCTACCAAAACCTGATCCGCGGCGCCCTGACCGACATCCCGTGCCTCTACGCCTACATCTTCACCGACTGGCGAATGTGGGTGTACCTGTTCGATCTGGTGGAGGCTGCCGGCTTCGGCGTCAAGTCTGAGATCGTATGGGACAAGGGCACGCCGGGCATGGGCGTCGGCTGGCGATCGCAGCATGAGCTCATACTGTTCGGCGCCCGGGCCGCGACACACTTCGACGGCCACAAGGGCTACGGCAACGTGCTGAGCATCTCCCGCTCCGGGAATGAGCTGCACCCCACACAGAAACCCGTCGAGCTGCTGGAGAAGCTCGTCGACAACACGGACTTCGCCAAGGGCGTCTATGACCCCTTCGGAGGATCCGGCACAACAATGGCCGCCTGCGAGGCACACGGGCAGCCCTCGTACCTGATGGAGCTGACGCCGGCATACACCGACGTGATCGTGAAGCGATACATCAGCATCACAGGCAAGAATAACGTCCGCTGCGTCCGTCAAGGCAAGGAGCTCCCGCGGGAGGCCATCGCCGAGATCTTCGAGCCCGACGACGAAGGAGGTGAGCAGGAGTGACGCCCTGAAGAAATGAACGATCAACCCAAAACCAAAAGGATCAAGGAACGGCTGCACAGGTACACGGCCCTGCTCAGGGACATCGACAACCAGCGCGAGCGCCTCGACCGCATGGAGGCCACGATCGGCAGCCCGTCCGGGCCTGATCTGTCTGGTATGCCACGGCCGCAGGGCGGCGTCTCCAACCCCGTCGCCGCTGCCGTCGAGAAGAAGATGGAGCTCGAGGCGAAAATCCGGCAGAAGGAGGCCGAGGAGAAAGCCGAGCGCCGGGCCATCGAATCCATGACCGAGCTCATGGACGACCCCGACGAGCGCCTGACCATCCAGCTCAAGTATCTCGACCGGGCCGAGTGGCCGGACGTCACCTTCGCGCTGTATGGCAACCGCCCCGACTTTGCGGACAAAGCGGACGCCTACCAAAGGAGGATGTACCGAGTCCACGGCCGGGCCCTCCTGAGCCTCGCCGAGATCGAGGCCGAAGTGAATGACAGCAAATGACACTAAAACGGAGCGAATGACATTGAAAGTCACACCGACCCCGTGCTATTCTGTATCATACGAAAGACCGACGGACGAAAGCCGCACACGCGGCCAACGTCCAAAGGCCAGCCAGCCAACAACCAAAGAGAAGCCGCAAGGCAACCGAGCCGTCGAGCGTACACACGCCCGGCGGCTTTTCTATGCCCTGAAGGAGGTGAGCCAGTGGCAAAGGGATCCATCACCATGCGCGTCGAGAACCTTCAGAAGCTCCTCGACCAAGTCCAAGAGATCGACGAGAAGGGCCGCAAGGCCGTGAAGGCCACGGTCAGAGACGTCAAGAGCCGCGCCCCGGGCTGGATCGCTCAGGAGGTGACGCAGGTCTACAACATCAAGAAGTCAGAGATCACGCCCTCCAGCGGCAAGGGAGCCAAGCCGAAGAAGATGGCCGGCAGCATACAGGTCAGAGGCGAGACCATCGAGGAGATGACGATCACCTACTCCGGCCGGCTGCTGACCCCTGTCCACTTCGGCATGACGCCCAAGACCCCACCAGCGGGCAAGAGCTACACGCTGAAGATGCAGGTCGTCAAGGGCCAGAAGAAAGTCATCGGCCGCTACAAGAACACGCGCACGCCCGGGGGGCCATACTCCGAGCGCTCGCACAATATCCTCATGGGCACCGGCAATACCAAGGCCGACGGCGTGGGCTACATTCCCTTCCAGCGAATGAGCCGCACCCGCACCGACA
This sequence comes from Clostridiales bacterium, assembly GCA_004553625.1. Taxonomy (GTDB): domain Bacteria; phylum Bacillota; class Clostridia; order Oscillospirales; family Oscillospiraceae; genus Scatomorpha; species Scatomorpha merdavium. The sequence goes on from SFKX01000035.1 coordinate 2,670, forward strand.
TTCAGAAGTTCACCACCATCTCGGTGCCGCAGATGATAACCAGCGACAAGACCAGCGAGAAGATCATGACCAGACTCCAAGAGGAGACGGCCAAGCGACTCCAGCACAACCTCGACCGAGCCCTCGGCAAGTAGGGCAACACCAACGGCCGCCGCAGGGCCCCACAGCGGCCCACAGGACGCGCGAAGCGACGCAGCCGACCAGACGGACGGCCAGCCAAGAAAACGCGCCACAGAGGCCGTCAGAGCGCCGCACACGACGTCCAGACGCGCCGAAGGTACTGTGACGCGACCGATCGGCCTGCGGTGCTGGCGAGCCCAAAAAACGCGCAGACTGGAAAAATTTTTTTCGGGCCGTTTCGTTTCGCGGCCCTGACCATTTTCGTGAGCTCACGAAAATGATGGCACGGAGAAAGGAGGAGAGCCATGCCGAACAACCCCAACACGAAGCTCGTCGACAGCAAGACCATCGCGGCCATCTTCGGCGTGGATCCTCGCCGCGTGCAGCAGCTCGCCAAGGAGGGCATCATCACCGCCACAAAGGACGGGCACGCCAACCGCTACGACCTGCTGCCGACGATCCAGAAGTACATCCGATACCTCAGCGACAAAGCCAACGGCCGCGAGCCGTCCAAGAAGGACAGCGAGATCGAAGCCCGCCGGCTGGAGGCTGAGGCAGACCTGAAGCGCAGCAAGGCCGACATGGCCGCTCTCCAGCTCAAGGAGCTCGAGGGCACCATGCACCGCAGCGAGGACGTCGAGGCCGTCATGACCGACCTCGTCTACAATATCAGGTCAATGCTCATAGCCCTGCCCGGTCGTCTGGCCGTCGACGTCGTGGCAGCTCAGACAGCAGCCGAGGCGTCCGAGATCATCCGGGCCGAGGTCTACAAGATCCTCGAGGAGCTGGCCGCCTACAAATACGATCCCGAGGAATATGCGCGGCGGGTAAGGGATCGGGAAGGCTGGAGCGACCTCTCCGATGACGCGGACGACTAAAAAAGCCGCCGCCAAGCTGAACGCCGCCATCTCGGGCGCGGTCAAGCGCTTCGCACCGCCCGAGAGCCTGACCGTGGACGAGTGGGCTGACAAGCACCGCCGCCTCTCACCCGAAAGCTCGGCCGAGGCCGGGCCGTGGCGCACCAAGCGCACCCCGTACCTCGAGGAGCCGATGAAAGCCTTCACGGATCCCAAGGTGCACAAGATCGTAATGGTGGCAGCTTCGCAGGTCGGCAAGTCTGAGCTCGAGCTGAACATCATCGGCTACATTATCGACCAAGACCCCGGCAGCATCCTCTACGTCCACCCAACGATCGACGACGCGAGAAAGTTCAGCCGGCTGCGCGTGGCTCCCATGATCCGCGACAGCAAGCCGCTGAAGGCCAAAGTCCACGACGTCAAGGCGAAGGACAGCGGCAACACCATCCTCCAGAAGTCCTTCCCCGGCGGTATGCTCACCCTGACCGGCTCCAACAGCGCCTCGGCGCTGGCCTCCACGCCCGCCCGGTACATCATCGGCGACGAGCGTGACCGCTGGGCCGTCAGTGCCGGCACAGAGGGCGACCCGTGGGCACTGGCTGAAGCACGTCAGGCGACCTTCTACAACGCGAAGGCCGTCGAGGTCTCGACCCCGACCATCAAGGGCAACAGCAACATCGAGACCAGCTTCTACCAAGGCACACAGGAGCGCTGGTGCCACCGCTGCCCGGAGTGCGGCGAGTATCACGAGATCGTTTTCGACGACATCAAGTTCGAGCCCGAGGCCACGCGGATCCGCGGGAAAAAGACGTGGAAACTGAAGGGCGGCGTCTCGTGGGCCTGCCCGGGCTGCGGCTGCCTGATCCCCGAGGAGACCATGCGCCGGCAGCCGGCCAAGTGGATCGCAGAAAACCCCGACGCCTATGCCAAGGGCGTGCGCTCCTTCTGGCTGAACGCCTTCAGCTCCCCGTGGACGCCGTGGCAGAAGATCGTCCTCAAGTTCCTCGACGCGCAGAACGACCCGCAGCGGCTCAAAGTCGTCTACAACACCCTGCTCGGCCAGCTATGGGAGGATCGCGGCGACCTCGAGGACGAGGACACCATGCTCGCCCGGCGCGAGGACTACGGCACGCGGCCGGACGGCACCCCTGTGGAGCTGCCTGACGGCGTGCTGGTGCTGACCTGCGGCGTCGATACGCAGGACAACCGCCTCGAATACGAAGTAGTCGGCCACGGCCACTACGGCGAGACGTGGGGCATCGTCAAGGGCTACATCATGGGCCGGCCGGACACCCCGGAGGTCTGGCAGCGCCTCGACGACGTGATCGACCACGTCTACACCTTCAAGAACGGCCGGGGCCTGCGGATCTCCATCACCTGCGTCGACTCCGGCGGCCACTTCACCCAAGAGGTGTACGAAGCCTGCCGGGCCCGCATCCACAAGCGCGTCTTTGCTATCAAGGGCAAGGGCGGCGACGGGATCCCCTTCGTCTCACCGCCCTCGAAGGTGCCGATCCGCGACAACAAGAAGATCACCTGCTGGCTCTACACCCTCGGCGTCGACGCCGGCAAGGCGTCCATCATGGCGAGCCTCAAGGTGCAGGAGCCCGGGCCGAGGTATTGCCACTTCAACCGCAACCCCGACGCCGGCTATGATCTCAACTACTTCAACGGCCTGCTCTCTGAGAAGCTGGTGCTCAAACACACCAGCCGCGGCGACCGCTGGGCGTGGGAGAAACTGCCCGGCCACAACCGCAACGAGGCGCTCGACTGCCGCGACTATGCGATGGCCGGCGTGAAGATCATCAACCCCGACATGGACGCCGTCGAGAGACGGCTCAAGGGGCTCGAGGAGAAGCCGGCGCAGCAGCGCCAGCAGGCCCGATCCAAGACAAAGCGCAGCAAGGCGGCCAACGCCTTCGACGACTGGTAAGGAGGACACCACATGAAAACACGCGCAACAATCGAGGCAGAGCTCACAGCCAAAAGGAACCGGCTCGAGCTCTACCTGAAGCGAGAAGCCGAGATGCTGGACGGGGGCGTCCAGAGCTACGGCATCGGCTCCCGCAATCTGGCAAGGTACAACACCGACCTGAGCCAGATCAGGGACGCCATCAAACAGCTCGAGAAGGAGATCGCCAACCTCGAGGGCGCCCTGAATGGGCAGAAGCCCCGCAAGGCCGTGGGGGTCGTCCCCCGCGACTGGTAACATCGGAAAAGAGCCCCGCCCGGGGCTTTTTTCATAGGCATCGGGCCGGGAGTTTTCGCTCCTTTACTCTCGGCCCCTTGCCATCTTCTGAAAGGAGGTGAGCAACATCAGCAAGAAGAAACGCAACAGCCGACCGCAGAGCGGAAGGCAGCAGCCTCGCCCCGTCAATAAGGGCTACGGCGACGCCGGCGCGAGCTGGCAGAAGAAAGCGACCAAGGGCTTCAGAGCTATGAGCGGCAGCCCGAAGGAGGACATCGACGCCAACAACGCGACCCTCCGACAGCGTGCCCGTATGCTCTATATGGCGGCCCCGATCGCCACCTCAGCCATCAAGACCAACCGCACCAACGTCATCGGCGTCGGCCTGAAGCTCCAGAGCCGGATCGACCGCGAGGCCCTCGGCATGGATCAGGAGGCGGCTGACCTGTGGCAGGCAAAGACGGAGCGGGAGTTCGCCCTGTGGGCCAACCGCAAGGCAGCCTGCGACGCCACCGGCGTGAACAACTTCTACGCCATGCAGCAGCTCGCGCTCGCTTCGTGGCTGGTGAGCGGCGACGTGTTCGCCGTCATCAAGCAGTACGACCCCACGCCGACCATGCCCTACTCGCTCAGGATCCACCTCGTCGAGGCTGACCGAGTGGCAACCCCGACAGCCGCCGGCATCATGACCCCGCTGCTGGCGACTACCGGCAAGGCAGCCAACGGCAACACCATCTACGACGGCGTCGAGGTCAACCCCAACGGCATGATCGAGGCATACCACATCCGCAGCACCTACCCCCTCGAGCTCGGCACGGCGTCGACCAAGTGGACGCGCGTCAAGGCATACGGAGACCGCACCGGCCTCCCGAACATCTTGCAGGTCATGGACTCGGAGCGGCCTGACCAGTACAGAGGCGTCAGCTATCTGGCGCAGGTGATCGAGCCGCTGCTTCAGCTTCGCAGGTACACCGAGAGCGAGCTGACAGCCGCGATCGTCGAGAGCTTTTTCACTGCCTTCGTGAAAACGGAGGCCGGGGCGTCCGACAACCCATTCAACGAAGTGGGGAGCAGCCTGCCAGAGGTGAGCCGCGATCCCAATGAGTACGAGATGGGCCCGGGCCAGATCAACATCATGGAGCCCGGCGAGGACGTCGTATTTGCCGACCCGAAGCGGCCGGCCAGCGGCTTCGACTCGTTCCTGCGAGCCATCTGCGAACAGGTGGGCGCTGCGCTCGAGATCCCGGCCGACCTGCTGCTGAAGTCCTTCAACAGCTCGTACAGCGCCAGCCGTGCGGCCCTGCTGGAGGCGTGGAAAGCCTTCAAAATGCGCCGCGAGTGGTTTGTCGCTGACTTCTGCGCCCCGATCTACGAG
>SFKX01000001.1 GCA_004553625.1 Clostridiales bacterium
AGCGGCGTCTCCGCGTACTGCGGGAAGCTCTTGTGGAACGCTCGAGCCTTCTTCACATTCTCGAGACTCATCACCGGCAAACTCAGGTCCCCCGTCTTCGGCATCCTGTTCGCTACCCACTTGATCTTCTCCATTGCTCAGCGACCTCCAAATCAGTTGTACATCAGCCAGGGGAAGCGCGCGGCTACGGTCTCGATGACCTCCGCGACCTCGCCGGGTACATTGCTGCCCTCGGCGCCCAGCTCATACTCGTAGTTCTCGCCGGCGAGACGAACGGCGAACTTCGTCTTTTCCGCGTTCACCGGGGCGAAGCCGCTGTTCGCGCTGCCTGCCATCTCCTCCGCGTTGCAGAACAGGGTCAGCTTCTCGAGGTACGGGGCGTGCTTCTCGGGGCAGAAGCTGGCGCAGTTGCCGCACTCGTTGCACATGCCGTCGATGTGGAGCATCTGGTTCCGGCCCTCGACCGGGATGACCACGTTCGCACGGTTCGGACACAGGGTCGCACAGCTGCCGCAGACCGTCTTGCAGAGCGGAGCGTAGCCGTCGAACTCAGCGCGTGACTTGCGCTTCCTGCCCGTGCGCACCGCGCCCGCGGGGCCGCAGAGCGTCTTGGACAGGCGCTCCAGCGTCTCGGCGTCCGGCTTGGGCGGAGGCGTGATAGCCGCCTTCTCCAGCGCCAGGGCCATGGAATTCAGCCTGTGGTAGCCGCCCGGCTTGAGGATGTCCGTGCATACCGTTATCGGCATCAGGCCGCCGGCGTAGAGCTCCGCGATGTTCTGCGCGTTCGCGCCGCCGCAGTAGCTTATCGCCAGCTCGCCGTCAAATTCCTTCGTCAGCGCCGTCGCAACGCCCAGGCTCAGGGGCAGCAGCGTCCGGCCGCTCATATACATCGCCTCGTCAGGCAGCTCGCCGCGCAGCACCTGCACCGGGAAGGTGTTCGTCAGCTTCACGCCGAAGGAAAGGCCCAGGGCCGCCGCCTTCTCGCGGAGCCTGCCTATCATCGGCACCGCGTCCGCGTACTGCAGGTCGGACTCGAACTGCTCGCGGCCGAAGCTGATGTCCGTGAAGCCCAGGTCGTCCAGGGCCTTGCGGGCGTACTCGTAGCCCAGCAGAGTCGGGTTGCACTTCAGATACAGGTTCAGGCCCTTGGCCTCCATCAGGTAGCTCGCAATGCCCTCGATCTCGCCCGCGGGACAGCCGTGCATAGTCGAGAGGGTGATGCTGCTGCACACGTTCGCGGAGATGGCCTCTACGTCCGCCTCGGTCATGTGCTTGCAGCGCGGCAGGGCCTCGAGCAGAGCCGCGCGGCACTCCTTCCAGATCTCGGTCTGGGAGGCGTCCTTCAGGCCCTCGATGAAGCGGTCTATCTTCTCGCTCTTGATGCCGGCGAGGTCGTAGCCCACGCTCATGTTGAAAACAAAGCCGTCCTGCCTGCCCAGGGACAGCTCCTTGGCCAGCAGGTGCAGGAGGAACCAGGCCTTGATATACTCCTCAAAGGCCTGCTGCACGGTGAGCTCAGTGCTCCACTCGCAGTTGTAGCCCTCGTCCTCGGCCAGGATGCAGGGCTTCGAGACGTGCAGGTCCTCGCCGTCTATTATCTGGACGGTCTTGAGCTCGAACATCCTGCCGCCGCAGACGTAGGACGCCACGATGTTCTGGGCCAGCTGGGTGTTCGGTCCGGCCGCCGGGCCGATCGGGGTCTCCAGGAAACGGCCCATGAAGGGCGCGGGACGCAGCTCGCCGTCCCCGGCCTTGTACAGCTTCTTGCAGCCGAAAACGGAGCCGCTTTCTTCCCACTCGCCCAGGACCCAATCCAGCAGGTTCCGGAAGGGAATGCAGTGCATACGGTCGCTCATTTTAACTCCTCCTATATGTACACAAAATTTATGCTCAGCCGTTCAGTATGCCCCAGAGGCGCTTTGCGCTCTCCATGACGCGCGCGTTTATCGCCGCCTCGTCCGCGCAATTGAGCTCGCGGTCCTTCACCAGCACCTTGCCGTTCACGACCGTATGCGTGCAGCGCCTGCCCTCGAAGCCGAAGAGGATGTGTCCGTCGATATTCTCGTCCGAGAAGGGCGTGAAGGGCCGGTAGTCAAACACCGCCACGTCCGCCGCCGCGCCCGGCTTCAGCACGCCGAACTCGCGGCCGAAGTACTTGCCCGCGATCTTCGGGTTGTTCTTGAAGAGCATATCTGTCGCCTCGCACCAGCCGACGTTCGGGTGGCAGGCGTTGTGGCGCTGGATGCCGACCACAGTCTTGCAGGACTCAATCATGTCGTGCGTATACGCGTCCGTGCCGAGGCCCACCAGGATGCCCTTGGCGTACATCTGCAGCACCGGCGCGCAGCCCACGGCGTTGGACATGTTGCTCTGCGGGTTGTTCACGACCATCGTGTCCGTGGCCTTCACGATGTCCATCTCAGCCGTGTTCAGGTGGATGCAGTGGCCCAGCACCGTCATGGGGCCGAGGATGCCGTGGTCCTGCAGGCGCTGCACCGGGCGGCGGCCGTAGTTCTGCAGGCTGTCGTACACGTCGTTCATGCCCTCGGAGACGTGGATGTGGAAGCCGGTCATGCCGTCGTTCGCCTTCACCATGCGCTCGAAGGTCTTGTCCGATATCGTGAACAGCGCGTGGCCGCCGAACATCGCCTTTATCATCTCGCTGTTCTCGGCCTTGGCCCATTTGATGAACTCGGCGTTCTCCTCAATGGACTCGATGGACTTCTGCTCGCCGTCGCGGTCCGAGACCTCGTAGCAGAGGCAGGCGCGGATGCCCAACTCCTGCGTGACCTCGGCTATCGCCGCGAGGCTGCCGCGGATGGCGCCGAAGCCCGCGTGGTGGTCAAAGATCGTCGTGACGCCCATCTTGAGGCTGTCCACCACCGTGCAGTAAGCGCTCGCCTTTGTGGACTCCATGTCGAGATGCCTGTCTATGTTCCACCAGGTCCCCTCCAGGACCTCAAGGAAGTTCGTCGGCGCGTTGCCCTTTATCGAAAGGCCGCGCGCAAGGCCGGAATATATGTGAGTGTGCGCGTTGATGAGGCCCGGCATGATGACGCCGCCGTGCGAGTCCAGATACTCCGCGCCGGGGTACTTCGACCTCAGCTCGGCCTCGGGGCCAACTTCGACTATCGTCCCGCCGTCGCAGACCACCGCGCCCTGCTCAAAATATGGGTGCTCCGCGTCCCGCGTGATGAGCCTTCCGTTCCCAATAATAAGCATTTCAACACCTCTATCTAAAAAATTTTTAGCTTTTTCGTTTCGCGTGCGCACAAAATAACAGCGGGACCGCTCTCCGCGCCCCCGCTCCGGTGCGCAGATAGATTCAAATTACCATGTTTTTGGCTGAAAATGACCCATGTGCGCAACACTTCGTTACAGTCATCAAATATTTAACACTTACGCTACTATAATAACAAACAGTTCAAACCGATGCAAGAACTTTTTTGTAAAAACAAAATTTTTGTGAGAATGTACGATTGTGGCGTTGTTATTTTTGGCAACTGGGCGTATAATTGGGCCGTAGATAAAAATTTAGGAGGTATGCGAGCCATGCTTTGCATTAAAAACGGCACCATCGTGAGCCCCGAAGGGCGTAAAAAAGCCGACCTCTTCATAGAGGACGGCAAGATAGTCTCCGTCGGCGGCGAGCTGCCCTTTGACGAGTGCTGGGACGCTGAGGGCTGCCTGCTCTTCCCCGGCTTCATAGACGCGCACACCCACCTCGAGATGGACACCGGCTCCACCGTCACGGCGGACAGCTTCGCTTCCGGCACGGCGGCGGCGCTCGCGGGCGGCACCACCGTCATTCTCGACTTCGCCACCCAGGACAAGGGCCATACGCTGGCCGAGGCGCTGGAGGCCTGGCATTCCCGCGCGGACGGGAACTGCTCCTGCGATTACGGCTTCCACATGGCCGTCACGGACTGGAACGAGGCCACCAAGGCCGAGCTCGCCGACATGGAGCGCGAGGGAGTCACCAGCTTCAAGGCCTACATGGCCTACGACAACCTCCGCCTCTCCGACCGCGAGCTGCTCGAGCTCTTCGAGGCCACGGGCGGCATCGGCGTCTGCGGCGTCCACTGCGAGCTGGGCGACGAGGTAAACAGGCGCATCGCCGCCAACCTCGAGGCCGGCAGGACAGGCCCCGAATGGCACCCCCGCAGCCGCCCGAACGAGGTCGAATCCCTCGCTGTCCGCCGCTGCCTCGCCCTTGCGCGGGAGGCCGGAGGCGCCGCCTGGGTCGTCCACCTCAGCACAGCCGAGGGCCTGCACGAGATAGAGACCGCCCGCCGCGCCGGTCAGACGGTCCTCGTCGAGACCTGCCCCCAGTACCTCAGCCTCACCGACGAGGTATATGAAAAGCCCGACTTCGAGGGCGCCAAGTTCGTCTGCTCTCCACCCATCCGCAAAGAGGCGGACAAGGCCGCGCTCTGGCAGGGCATCGAGGGCGGAGAGGTTGACATAATATCTACAGACCACTGCTCCTTCACCTTTGAGCAGAAGAAGCTGGGGCTCGGCAACTTCTCGAAGATCCCGAACGGTCTGCCCGGCATAGAGCACCGCCCGGCGGTGGTCTGGGCCTGCGGCGTCGCCTCGGGCAAGATCAGCGCGGAGGCGTTCTGCAGCCTGCTCTCGACGGAGCCGGCAAAGGCTTTCGGCATGTACCCGCGCAAGGGCGCGCTGGAAGCGGGCTCGGACGCGGACATCGTCGTCTGGGACCCGGAGGCCGAGGCTGTGCTGACGGCGGCGGACATGAATATGCTCGCCGGCTACAGCCCCTGGGAGGGTATGGCCCTCCATGGCCTGCCGAAGGCCGTGTTCCTCCACGGCGTCCTCTCCGCCGAAAATGGGAAGGTGACAAGGCCGAACGGCGGCATTTTCGTCAAGCGCGGCAAGAGCCTGAGATAAGTTGACATAATATTAGCGGGACCCGGTAGGACCGGGTCCCGCTTTTGCGTTCTATCGGGGTTCAGGCCAGCTCGCGTGCGGTCTGGAGCATTTTGGCCATCTGGGCGCGGGTGAGGCTGGAGGCCGGCGCAAGGCCGCTGTCCGAGCCCTCGACCACGCCGAGGGAGATGAGCGTTGCCGTCGGTGTCCTGGCCCAGGAGGCCACGGAGGCAGCGTCCGGGAAGCTGTCGAGCTTCGACTCGTCGCCGTCCGTATAGCTAACGCCCAGGAGCTTGAGCGCGCGGTAGAGGAAGGTGAAGCCCTCCTGCCGCGTCAGTGTGTCCGTTGGGGCGAAAAGGCCCTCAGCCTTGCCGGAGGTGACGCCGTTCTCATAGGCCCAGGCCACGGCCGTGGCGTAGTACGCGCCGTCCGGCACGTCCGTGAAGCCGGAGCTCTCCGACACCGCGGGCGAGCCCGCCGCGCGGTAGAGCATGAGTACGAAGTCGCAGCGCTTCATCGAAAGCTCGGGTCCGAACTCGGTCTCCGTCACACCGGTGACGATGCCGTCCTTGTAGAGCGCCTTGACGTAGCTTGCGGCCCAATGCCCCGCCATGTCGGTGAAGTCGGCTTCGAGCTTGACGCTGATGTCATAGCTGAGGCCCGCAGCGGCGACGGTCAGCTTCCCCTCCGCGCCGGGCGCGCCCGTGGCGGTGAAAACGCCGTCCTTCGTCACGGTGCCTATACTGCCGGAGACGGAATAGGTCACGTCGTCCGCGTCCATGTACACCTCGCGCAGGAGGTACTTCGCGGCGGTCTTGAGGCTCAGGGTCTCGCCCTTTTCGAGCACGACGCTCGTGAGGACCGCGCCCGTCTCCGCGTTCGTGACGCTGAGCGTGTCGGCCTTTGTTATGACGTGCAGCGTGCCGCTGCCGTAGGCGGAGCCGGAGGAGAGCCGGAGGGTATCCGTCCCTGCGGAGGCCGGGGCCGTATACACCCCGCCGCTCACGCTCCCGCGCGAGGCCGAGGCCGTCACAGAGGGCGTCTCCACCGTGCGCAGCGCGCTGTCGGTCGCGGCGAAGCCCAGCTCAAGCGAGCTGCCCGCCAGGATATACGCCCCGTCCTGGCTGAGGAAGAGGTTCCGCGCGCTGCCCGAGGGCCGCGTGTCCGTGACGAACAGGATGTAGGAGCACACGGAGCGCAGCGAGCCGTCTGAAGGGGAGTTCAGTATCGTGAAGCCGTCCTTGCCCGGCATCCGGAGCGCCAGGGTCGAGGAGCCGCCGCCGTCCATGTTCACGACCGTCGTGCAGCCCATGGAGAGCATGTCCTCCGCCAGCTCGCGCAGGGTCGAGCCGCGGGAGGCCGTCGTCCGCCCGTCCATGACGAGGTAGACCACCGTCCCGTCCGGCTTGATGCCGATGGCGGTGCGCGGGTTCACGGCGGTGATCGAGCTGTCCCACTTGCCCTCGTCGAACACCTTGCCGTCCTTCGCTATGATGTTGCCGCTGCCGGAGACCCAGTCCTGCGCCGCCAGCGTGGCGTCAGAGCACTGCGTGCTGAGCCGCACGCGGTCGCCCACGGCGAACTTTGCCAGAGCCGAGTCCTGACCAGCCGCATCCGAGGCCGTGAGGATAAGATAGCCCTCGCCAATCGGCACGCTGTTCTCGCCCTCGACGATCTCCGTGACCTCCAGCTCCATCTGCCCGTCCAAAGTCAGCTCGCCCTCGAGCACCCTCAGCCGCACATACCAGCCGGAGCTCGAGGTCCGGGTAGAGACCGTTGAGAAATATTCGCTGTAAAGATACACGCCGCTGTCCGAGCGCGTCTTGTTCAGATGCGTCGTCGTGACCGCGCCGCCGTTCTCGACCTCAAGCGTTATGTAAACTTCCGGCTTGTAGGCGGCGTAGGCCCTGCCGTCCGTGAAGCCGATGGCGCTGTTGCCCTCGGGCGAGGACTTATATATCCCGTCCTCCACGACCATGCCGCAGGGGATGCGCGTCTCCCAATAGCCGAAGTCCGCGTTCACCGCGCCGACTACGTTCCAGCCCAGGGACTGGGCGTATTCTATCATCTGCGTGATGGTCATGCCGCCGTAGATTGTGTCGCAGGCCATGACGATGGGGTAGACGGAGCTGCCGGGCGTGTTCTCCACGACGAAGGTCTCGTTCCGGCTGCCGGAGCCGTTGTAGGAGAAGGCGTTCTCGTAGGTGAAGCCTGAGGCGAGCGCCCAGCGGTTTACATAAACAGCCTCGCCCGTCCCGGAGCCGTAGGCCAGGGCGGCGGTACACAGCAGGAGCGCGGCGAGGATGAGGCAGAGCAGACGTTTTTTCATGGTTCTTCCTTTCTATACGTGGCCGAAGATCAGAAGGCCGAGGCTGTAGCTTAGGACATTCGCCGCGAGGGTCAGGAGGAAAAGCCTCCGAGACCGCCCGCAGGCGAGGGCGTAGGCTGCGTACTCCGCCGCGACCACGGCCAGCTCCAGGGGATAGACCAGCCAAGTGAGCGCGGCGCGCGGCAGGAATGCGAGGAGGAGGTTCAGCGTGAGGTTAGAGGCGACGTTTACGGCGGCGCACAGGCCCAGGAAGGCAGCGTCGCGCCTGTAAGCCGCGGCGAGGAACATGGTCTCGACGGCCGCGGTCAGGGCCGCGGAGAGGAGAAGCTGCGTCATTCCTCGGCGCCCTTGTCCTCGCCATTACTTTCTGCCATGTTCTCGCCCTTTCCGGCCTCGCGCCGCTTGCGCATGGCCTTGATGAGTACGGACACGGCGCAGATCGCCAGGCTGATAATGAGCAGAGGCAGGCCGAGATAGGTCAGGGCGAGTGAGGGCAGCGAGGCCATATCCGCCAGGGCAAAGGCCGGCAGGCAGAGAGCAAAGGCCAGCGTGAAGAGCAGGGTGCCGAAGAGCTTTTTCATTTTGACGCCCTCCTTCTCTTTATGAACACCGCGAGGAGTACCACCGCCACGACGGCCACGATGACCAGCGCGACGATGAGCGGTGCGTTCGCGCCGGTGGACACCGGCTCCGGCTCCACAACGACGTCCGCGAAGGCGGGGACGGCGAGCGCCAGCGCGGCGCAGGCCGCGAGGAGGACCGCTTTGAGCTTTTTCATTTCTGCACCTCCGTTATCTTTTTGTCCGAATATATGATGGCCGCGAGTCCCGCGGCGAAGCATACGAGCACGAGCAGCGCCCGCCAGGCGCCAGTGAGGCTTATCATGCCCCCGGCGACTGTGCCGGGATAGAGCGCAGAGGCCGCGAGCCCGAAGGCAAAGCCCGGGCTGTCCGGCATGGCGCTGTACATGAGCCAGAGCGTGACGGGCATGGTGAGGTTCAAGAGCAGCTGGCCCGCCAGCGAGGGCGCTGCCCATGTGAAGCAGAAGGCCGTCAGCACGGCCGCGAGCGGTATGGAAAAAAGCGCTGTCCGCGAGGCGCCGAGGCCCCGGCAGACATATCCGCCCAAGCTCTTGCCCGCGAACACGAAGGCCGCCGCCAGCATGGACATGGCCGCTCCGGTTTTCCATGGGAAATCCACTGCGCAGCCGCCTATCGCCCGGACCGCCACGGCCAGGGCCAGGAGCAGCACCGCCGTCCAGGGTACGCGCACGGGCCTTGACGGAGCCTCGAGCGGCGTCTCTCGCCCGCCGAGCGCCGCCAGCAGCGCCGCCGTTACCAGCGCCGCCGCGCAGAGCCAGAGCCGAAGCCCCGGCCAGAGCGTCCCCAGGGCCAGCCCGACGGCTCCCGGCGCCACGAACACGCCCAGCGGCCCGGCGTCCTTCGCCCCCTTGAGCGTGACCGTCCCGCCCGCTACGTGGAAAAGGCTGTTGCCCAGGCCGACGACCAGCGCCAGGACAGGCCCCGGCAGCGGCAGCAGCGCGCCCAGCGCGCAGACCGCCAGCCCCAGCGCCGCCAGGCCCTCGTGCCGCCTGAGCCTGTCCGTCGCCAGTCCCACCAGGCACTGGGTCGTAAACGCGGCGGTATTATATATGATGACCGCGGCCGAAAAATCCCCGCCGGAGGCCAGGACCGGCCCGAACAGCGCCGCGGCGCAGACTGCGTCAGTCAGAAAATGCGCGACCGAGTTGAAAATGAGCAGCATTTTCCGCACCTCCCCCTTTTTTGACGCCGCGCCGCGGGCTTTGTTTCAACCAGTTTACCATGGCACGCACTTTTTGTCGATAGCAGCTTTATCCATTTTCAGGTGGTTTCTTGCGTTATGTAAACCTATTCATCCCCACTTGATTCCGGGGCCTCTGCTGTGGTATGCTGGATAAAAACCGGCGGATACGGGAGGTCCCGACATGATAACTGTTGATAATCTCAGCCTGCAATACGGCGGGCAGGTGCTTTTTTCCAACGTTGACCTGCAATTCACCGCAGGCAACTGCTACGGCATCATCGGCGCGAACGGCGCGGGCAAATCCACCTTCCTCAAGATACTCTCCGGCGAGATAGACTCCACCGGCGGCCATGTCTATGTGGACCCGAAGGCCCGCATGTCCGTGCTCAAGCAGAACCAGGGCATGTACGACGCCTACACCGTGCTCGACACCGTCATCATGGGCAACATGCGGCTCTATGAGTGCGGCAAGGAGAAGGACGCCATCTACGAAAAGGCAGACTTCACGGACGAGGACGGCATCCGCGCCTCCGAGCTCGAGGAGGAGTTCGCGGAGCTCGGCGGCTGGGAGGCCGAGTCCGACGCCGGCAAGATACTCCAGGGCCTCGGCGTGGACACCGCCTTCAACGACACGCTCATGGCAGACATGGACCCGCGGCTCAAGGTCAAGGTCCTGCTCGCCCAGGCGCTCTTCGGCAAGCCGGACATCATCCTGCTCGACGAGCCCACGAACAACCTCGACCTCAAGAGCGTCGTCTGGCTCGAGGACTTCCTCATGGACTACGAGGGTACCGTCCTCGTGGTCAGCCACGACCGCTACTTCCTCAACAACGTCTGCACGCACATCGTGGACATAGACTACGGCAAGATAAAGATGTACGTCGGCAACTACGACTTCTGGTACGAGTCCAGCCAGCTCATACAAAAGCTCATAAAGGACCAGAACAAGAAGGCCCAGCAGAAGATTGAAGAACTGCAAAACTTCATCCGCCGCTTCTCGGCCAACAAGTCCAAGTCCCGCCAGGCCACGAGCCGCCGCAAGCTGCTGGACAAGCTGACGGTGGAAGAGCTGCCCGCCTCCTCGCGGCGCTACCCCTGGGTCGGCTTCAAGGCTGCCCGCGAGCCGGGCAAGGACAGGCTCTTCGTCACGGACCTCTGCAAATCCGTGGACGGCGTGCCGGTTTTGAAGAACGTCAGCTTCATCATGGGCAAGGAGGACAAGATCGCCGTCATCAGCCGCAACGAGCTGGCCGTGACCCTGCTCTTCAAGCTGCTCATGGGCGAGGAGGAGCCGGACTCCGGCGAGATAAAATGGGGCGTCTCCACAACGCAGGGCTATATGCCCACGGACTCCTCCGCCTACTTCGAGGGCTGCGAGCTCTCCATCATGGACTGGATGCGCCAGTTCTCCGAGGACAAGCGCGAGAGCTACCTGCGCACCTTCCTCGGCAGGATGCTCTTCTCCGGCGACGAGGTCTATAAGCCCGTGAACGTCCTCTCCGGCGGCGAGCGGGTGAGGTGCATGATCTCCAAGCTCATGCTCTCCGGCGCGAGCGTGCTGCTGCTCGACCAGCCGACGAACCACCTCGACCTCGAGAGCATCGCCGCGCTGAACAACGGCCTCGAGGCCTTCCCCTACAACATCATCTTCTCCAGCCACGACCACCAGCTCACCCAGACCGTGGCGAACAGGATAATCGAGATAAACGCGGACGGCAGCATAACAGACAGGATGTGCAGCTACGACGAATATATGGACCTCAGTTCGCTGGAGGCGGCGAGGTGACGGGCAGCGGCGCGTCGGCCTGGGAGCGGATAAGCTCCAGGAAGAACGGCGCCGTCCTCCGGCTGCGGCGGCTGGGCGCGGACCCGACCTTCCGGCGCGAGCAGGGCGAGACCGTCCTCGACGGTGAAAAGCTCCTGCGCGAGGCCCTGGCCTCCGGATGCCGGGTGACGGAACTGCTCGCGGACGAAAAGCGCCTGCCCGAGTCCACGCCGCCCGGCGCGCGTCTCTTCTGCGCCCCGGAAGAGCTCGTGAGCTACGCCTCGCCGGTCAAAAACAGCCCCGGCCCGGTGTTCAGCGTATCTCTGCCCAGCATACCGGAGCCTGAGCGCCCGGGCAGCGCGGTCGTGCTCGAGGACGTCCAGGACCCCGGCAACGTCGGCACCGTCATACGCACGGCCAACGCCCTGGGCATAGATATCGTCGTCCTCATCGGGGACTGCGCGGACCCCTTCTCGCCCCGCTGCGTCCGGGCCACGATGGGCGCGGCCTTCCGCCAGTGCGTGGTGGAGACCGAGCTCGGTGCGCTCCCCGCGCTCCTGCGGCGCTGGGGGCTGGGCCTCTGCGGCACCGCGCTCACAGACTCCGCCGTGGACATTCGCAGCGCGGACCTGCGCGGCTGCGCCGTCGCCGTCGGCAATGAGGGCCACGGCCTCTCCGGCGCGCTGCTCTCGCTCTGCCGTGAGACGGTCATCATTCCCATGGTCCCTGGCAGCGAGTCGCTCAATGCCGCCGTGGCCGGAGCCGTGGCGATGTGGGAGTTAAAAAGACGGGAGGTGTGACGGACTTGTCAGAGCTCAAATATTGGCTTTGGCTCTCCTCCCTCGTATGGTTGAGACCCAGGGCCAAGGTCCTCCTGATAAACGCGCTGGGCGGAGCCAGGGAGACATATTTCGCCGCCGAGAGCGAGCTTAAGGAGTTGGACTTTCTCAGCGAGCGCGAGGTCGCCATGCTCTCCGACAAGAGCTTGGAAAGCGCAAAGAAAATCGCCGACGCCTGCGAGAGCGCCGGCATCTCCATTCTGACTCTGAGGGACGCCGCATACCCCAGGCGTCTGGCCGGGATATACGACCCGCCCGCCGTGCTCTATGTCCGGGGCCGCCTGCCCGCTGTGGATGAGCTCGCGGCCGTTGCCGTCGTGGGAACGCGCAAAGCCACGCCCTACGGGCTCAAGATGGCCACAAGGCTCGGCTATGAGCTCACCCGCTGCGGCGGCCTGGTCGTCTCCGGCCTGACGGCCGGGGTGGATTCCGCAGCCGCCCGCGGCGCGCTCATGGCCGGAGGCCGCTGCATAGGCGTCCTCGGCACGCCCATAGACGCCGGCGGCAAAAGCGCCGAGCTTGCGGGAGACGTCGCCCTCACCGGGGCGGTGGTCAGCGAGTACCCGCCCGGAGCCAGGCAGCACGGTTCCTTCTTCCGGGCGCGCAACCGGATAAGCGCCGGGCTTTCCGTGGCCGCCGTGGTCGTGGAAGCTCCGGCAAAAAGCGGCGCGCTGCTCTTCGCAAACGAGGCCATGAGCCAGGGCCGCGAGATCTTTGCCGTCCCCGGCAACGCGGATTCGCCAAACTCTGTCGGTACGAACGACCTGCTCATGGACGGCGCGATCCCCGCCACCGGCGGCTGGGACATCCTCTGCGGCTTCGAGCGCAGGTATCCCGGTCTGGCGGACCCGGGCGGTCCGCGCCGCAGGATGCCGGAGGAGCGCGAGGTCGAGAGTCTCAGACAGGAAAGCGTATCCCACCCCGCAGAGCCTCAGCCCGAGCCCGAAACAGCCGAGCCCGAGCCCTATGAGCCGCCGGATATCTCCGAGCTGCTCAAAGACCTCGACGAAACGCAGTTGGCCCTGGTCCGGGCGATAGACGGGCCATCCGTACACATAGACAAGATCGCGGAGCGCAGCGGCCTGCCCATGAACACCGTCCTGAAAGAGCTGACAATGCTCCAGCTCATGGGCGTGGTGACCATGGTCTCGTATAAGTGCTTCGCCCTGGCCGCTCCGGACTGAACACGCAAAAGCGCGCAGCAGTTTTCCTGCTGCGCGCCTTATTTTTGCTCAGCGCCCCTTAGCCGGCGTAGCGGACTATGACCTTGTCGGACTGGCCGTAGACCGTGACTGTTATCTCACAGCTGCCGGCGCTCACCGGGGTGAAGGTGCAGAACTTCGGGTCCTCGGAGTCGACCTCTACCTTGACGATGCTCGGGTCGCTCGACTCCCAGATGATGTCCTCCGCAGCGACCGTGACCGTCACCGGGGCGACCCAGATCGTAGCGGTGAGCGGGGTGCCGGAGGCGAGGGTGATATCGTCTGCCATGACCTCTCCGCCGTAGTAGAGCGTGACGCTCTGGACGGCAGGCGTCGGAGTCGGGACCGGGGTCGGCGAAGGAGTTGCCGTTGCCGGGGCCTCTGTGTTATCATCCGCGGGGGGAAGGGTGGGCGTGGTTTTGACAGTCCCGCCGCCGTTGAGGCTAAGCGAGACGAGGACGACCACCGCCAATATGACGGCAACCAGCAATATGCCGCCGAAGATCATCTGCCAGCGGGCGTTTACCGCCGCCCTCTGCCCTGACGGCGTGGACGCATCCTCGCCCGGGGTCGGGTTCGGGACGCGGTCGCTCTGCCTGACGCGCCGCGTGCCGCAGTAGGGGCAGCGGCCTCTTATCCCGGAAAACTGCCGTCCGCAGCGGCGGCAGGTCACGCGAGGAATAAAGCTCATGGGAGTTCCTCCGTTCCTTGAGAGAGTAATTTATGCATTTGCGCAATTCGCACAATAAGCTAACATAATATTACTCTTTTCCGGGCCGTTCGTCAAGTGCGGCCTATTTCAATTTTCGTCTGCACACCCGTTTTTGCATCAATATACACCGAGACCGGCGTCCCGTCCTCCGCCTCGCAGGCGAAAACATAGCACAGCCGCTCGCTGCCGCCCTCCGTCAGCGCCGCCGTCAGCTGCGACGAGAGCGCCGTAAGGCTCTCCGGCAGGGCCTCCGCCGCCTGCTCCGCCGTTATCTCCGGCTCGCCCAGGTCCCGCTCCGTGTGGTTCAGGATATATTTCGTCGCGTCATAGGCACAGACCTCGCCGCTGTCCAGCGCTATCGAAATGCTCACCGCGTCCGCAGGATACATCACCCCGTCCGCCGAGCCCGCAAAGGTGAAGGCCGCAAGTCCGCCGTCCTCCGACTCGGAGACCGGCTCCGTCACCTCCACGCCCGCCTGTGCGAGGAAGTCCTGCGCTATCTTGCGCGCCTCATCCATGTCTAGCTCCGTCGCCCGCACGCGGCGCGAGCCCGTCAGGCTCAGCACCTGACCGCCCTGCTCCGAAACGCTTATCATCCGAAAGTCCCCCGTCTCGCCCTCGAGGGAAAAGCTCCAGCAGGGCAGGTCGCAGGCCGCACGGCCCACGCTCTCCAGCTCAGACTGCGCCACGCCCAGGAAGTCCGCGGCTATCGCCTTCGCCTCGGACTCCGTCACGTTCTCCGCGCCCTCGAGCGACTTCGCCGCCACCGTGAGCGCCGAGGCCGAGTATTTCCCGTCGTACTCCAGCTCCGGGAACTCGTCCAGCTCGGAGTCTATCCGCCGCAGCTCACAGCCCACCGTGTTCTCCTCGCCGTCGTCCGCACAGGCGGCGTAGCTGTCCAGCAGGAGCGCCCCGTCCGAATACTGCGTACCCAGCTCCATGACGGACTGTGCTATGCCGGACACCGCGTCGGATATCTCCTCGAGCTGCTGTCTCGTCTCCTCGTCCGGGAGCCGACCCTCCGCGCCCTCGCGGGAGAGGTACAGCGCCCAGTCGCCCGCCGAGTTCAGGTAGCCCGAGAGCTTCTCCAACTCCTGCGTGGAATAGGGCATCGACGAAAGCGCGCTCACCGCGCCCGATGCGTTCGCCGCGGCCTTCGCGCAAAGCTGCGAGAAGAGCGGCGCGTTCGTCGCATAGCGGCTCTCCAGCAGCGCCTCGTCCATCGAGCCCAGCGAGGATGCCAGCTCTCCCATCGCCGCGCCGCCATAGGCCTCGCCCGCGCGCAGGTGGCCCATGCCGTTCGTGCTCTCCTTCCAGGCGAAGAGCCCGGTTATTATGAGCGCCACGCTCAGGACCGCTATTATCAAAGAAGCAGTCGTCTTTTTCATTAAAAAACACCTCCTTCGGTAGTTTCTCCGAAAGAGGCGTTTTCACAATATGCAATTTTTAGCCGAGCTTTTGGAGACCCTTTTCGAGCCTTGCGAGCGTTTCAGCCCTGCCCAGGATGCGGCATATCTCCACCGCTCCGCCTGGCGTCACCGTCTGGCCCGAGACCGCGATGCGCACCGGCCACATGACCGCCGCATTCTTCACGCCCTCGGCCTCGGCCAGGGACTTCATGGCCTCGAGTATGGGCTCGTCCGCCCAGCTCTCCAGGGCCGCGAGCCGCTCCTTCGCCAGGGCGAGAAATTTCTTCGAGCTCTCCTGCGTGGACTTGGACTTTTTGTTTTCAAAAAGCTCCGGGCCGTACTCGGGCAGAGCGTCGAAGAAGCCGAGCTTCGCCGGGATGTCCGTCAGGACCTCAGTGCGCTGCTGCAGGAGCGCCGCTATCGCCGCAGGGTCTATGTCCGGGTTTTTCACGGCCTGGCGGATATACGGCTCGGCGGCCTTGGCGAAGGCCTCGGGCGACATGGCCCTTATATACTCGCTGTTGAGCCAGCGGAGCTTTTCGATATCGAAGATGGCCGGAGACTTGGAGAGCCCGTGCAGGTCAAAGACCTCCTCCAGCTCCTTGAGGCTGTATATCTCCCGCTCGCCGCCGGGGCTCCAGCCCAGGAGGGCGACGTAGTTCACAACGGCCTCGGTGAGGTAGCCCTGGGCGATGAGGTCCTCATAGGACGGGTCGCCATGGCGCTTGGACATCTTGTTGTGCGCGTCGCGCATGACGGGCGAGCAGTGGACGTATTTCGGCACCTCCCAGCCGAAGCCCTCGTAGAGAAGGTTGTACTTCGGCGCCGACGAGAGGTATTCCGTGCCGCGCACGACGTGGCTGATGCCCATGAGGTGGTCGTCTATGACGTTTGCGAAGTTATAGGTGGGCAGGCCGTCGCGCTTCATGAGGACCTGGTCGTCGAGGTCGGCGTTGGGGGCGGTGATGTCGCCGAAGATCTCGTCGTGGAAGGTCGTGCTGCCCTCGTGCGGGATGCGCTGGCGGATGACAAAGGGCTCGCCCGCGGCGGCTCTGGCGTCGGACTCTGCCTTCGACAGGCTGCGGCAGGGGTCCTCCGTGTGCTTGAAACCCTCGGCAGGCTCTTCTGTCTTTTCGCAGAAGCAGCGGTAGGCGTGGCCGCGCTCCATGAGGAGCTCGGCGTAGTCCATGTAGAGCGAGCGGCGCTCGGTCTGCACATAGGGGCCGACGGGACCGCCCACGTCCGGACCCTCGTCGTGGGAGAGCCCGCATTCGCTCATGGTCTTGTATATGACGTCCACAGCGCCCTCGACCAGACGCTCCTGGTCCGTGTCCTCTATCCTCAAAATGAACTTGCCGCCCGCGCGGCGCGCGATAAGATAGGTGTAAAGCGCGGTGCGCAAATTGCCGACGTGCATATATCCCGTCGGGCTGGGAGCGAATCTCGTGCGGACCTCGCCCTTTGGTATGCGGGCCTCCATGGCCTCGAACCAGCTCATATCCTTCATATTTCAAGCCTCCGTACAATTATTCCCCGGAAAACCTCTTTATCTTATTTTATCATATCTCCTTTGTCAATATTGTATTGGCAAGAAAAATGTGCTATCATATTTTTCAAGAGCGGGCGTTTCATTGGGAGGAACGCTGAATTTTTAGAATATGGGAGGAAGAGCAATGATATGTGAGAGAATGATAAAGCTGGCGGAGGGCGGCAGCGCCATCCGCGCGATGTTCGAAGAGGGCAAGAGGCTCGCCGCGCTCTATGGTGCGGAGAACGTTTTTGACTTTTCCATCGGCAACCCCTACTTCGCTCCCCCCGAGGCAGTGAAGGACGCCATAGTTGACATAATCACCAATGATGACCCCATGAGCGTCCACGGCTACCCCGCCAACGCCGGCTTCCCCGCCGTGCGCGAGGCAGTGGCCCAGTCGCTCAACCGCCGCTTCGGCACCAACTATAACGCCGGCAACATCATCATGACCGTCGGCGCCGCCGGCGGCCTGAACGTCATACTCCGCGTCCTCTGCAACCCGGGCGACGAGGTCATGGTCATCTCCCCCTACTTCTTCGAGTACAACAACTATATCGGCAACGCCGACGCGAAGGTCGTCGTCGTCCCCGCCGCAGCCGAAAACGGCTTCCTGCCCGACCTGGACGCCATCGCCGCCGCGATAACGCCCAAGACCAAGGCCATGATACTCAACAACCCCAACAACCCCACCGGCGTCATCTACCCCGCCGATATGCTCAAGAAGCTCGGGGAACTGCTCGAGGCCAAGGGCAAGGAATACGGCACCGTCATCTACCTCATCTCCGACGAGCCCTACCGTGAGCTCGCCTACGACGGCGCGGAGGTCCCCTGGCTGCCCAACTGCTGCAAGAACACCATCGTCGGCTACTCCTGGTCGAAGTCGCTCTCCCTGCCCGGCGAGCGTATCGGCTACCTCGTCATCCCCTCGGACATAGTCGACGCCCAGCTCATCTTCGACGCCGCCGTCGTCGCCAACCGTATGCTCGGCTTCGTCAACGCCCCCAGCCTCATGCAGCTGGCCGTTGCGCGCTGCCTCGACGCCTCCACAGATATCGACGCCTACGACGCCAACCGCAAGCTGCTCTATAACGGCCTGCACGAGCTCGGCTACGAGTGCGAATACCCCGCCGGCGCCTTCTACCTCTGGGTCAAGACCCCGGTCGCGGAGCCGGAGTTCGTGGCCCTGGCAAAGAAATATAACCTGCTGCTGGTGCCGGGCGCTTCCTTCGGCTGTGAAGGCTACGTCCGCCTCGCCTACTGCGTCAGCGGCGACATGATAAAGCGCAGCATGGCCTCCTTCGCCAAGCTGGCTGAGGAATGCGGGCTCAAAAAATAATCAACAAGGCGCATATCGGCGCGCCAACACTGTAAGATAAGAGGTCTTTTGCGATGGATGAAAGAAAAACCATGTTCTCGGGCATCCAGCCCTCCGGCGACCTGACTCTCGGCTCCTATATGGGCGCCATTCGGAACTGGGTGGACATGATCGACGACTACAACGCCTTCTACTGCATAGTGGATATGCACGCCATCACCGTGCGCCAGGTCCCCGCGGACCTGCGGCGGCGGACGCTGGAACAGCTCGCGCAGTATATCGCCTGCGGGCTCGACCCGCACAAGGTGACGCTCTTCGTACAGAGCCACGTCCCCGCGCACGCGGAACTCGGCTGGGTGCTCAACTGCTTCACCATGTTCGGAGAGCTCTCCCGCATGACGCAGTTCAAAGACAAGAGCGCCAAGCACGCAGACAATATAAACGGCGGCCTGTTCACCTACCCCGCCCTCATGGCGGCGGATATCCTGCTCTACCAGGCGGACTTTGTCCCCGTCGGGGACGACCAGAAACAGCACGTCGAGCTCTGCCGGGACGTGGCCATCCGCTTCAACAACATCTACGGGGACGTTTTCACCATCCCGCAGGCCTATATCCCCCGTGTGGGCGCGCGCATCATGAGCCTCACGGACCCCACCAGCAAGATGTCCAAGTCCGATAAGGACCCCAACGGCTGCGTCCACCTCCTGGAAAAGCCCGAGGACATCATGCGCAAGTTCAAGAGGGCCGTCACAGACTCCGACACATCCGAAAACTGCGTCCGCTTCGCCCCCGCAGAAAAGCCGGGCGTGGCAAACCTCATGCAGATCTACTCCTGCGCCACGGGCAAGACCTTCGACGAGATCGAAAAGGACTTCACCGGCAAGGGCTACGGCGCCTTCAAAACCGCCGTGGGCGAGGCCGTTGTGGAACAGCTTCGTCCCATCCGCGAGGAGGCCACAAGGATGCTCGCAGACAAGGCCTACCTCGAGAGCGTCTACCGTATGGGCGCCGAGAAGGCCGCCGCCGTCTCCGGCAAGACCCTGCGCAAGGTCTATAAAAAGCTCGGCTTCATCGCGCGCTGAGCGCGCCCCGGCCGACATATATGCAATGTCTCCGCCGCGCCGAATGTGCTTCCGGCGCGGCGGAATTCAGGAGTGTGAGTTATGTTCCTCAACACAGAGCTGTGGCTTCGCGCGCTCTTGGCCATAGCCGTCGGTTTCGCCGTCAGCTTCGCCTCCACGCCCATCGTCAAGACCTTCGCCCAAAAGGTCGGCGCCATCGACGTGCCGAAGGATGCCAGAAGAGTCCACGACCACCCCATCCCCAGGATGGGCGGGCTCGCCATCTTCCTCGGCTTCATACTCAGCGTCGTCCTCTTCGTAGATATCAGCCGCCAGGTGCAGGGCATCCTGCTCGGCGCCGTGCTCATCGCAGCCTGCGGCGCCATCGACGATATCATCTCGCTCAGGGCCTGGATAAAGCTCATAGTGCAGATAGTCGCAGCCATCGTCGCCGTGGCGCACGGCGTCGTCATAGAGGTCCTCATGAACCCCAATATCTTCAGCGAAAACGAGGCCCTCATCCTCGGCGTGCTCGCCGTACCCGTAACCATCCTCTGGATAGTGGGCATCACCAACTCCGTGAACCTCATTGACGGGCTGGACGGGCTCGCCGTCGGCGTCTCCACCATCTCCTCCGTCACGATGTTCGTCGTGGCGCTGCTCGTCGCGGAGGGCAACGTCGCCGTCATCCTCGCGGCGCTCATGGGCGCCTGCCTGGGCTTCATGCCCTACAACCTCAACCCCGCCAAGATCTTCATGGGCGATACCGGGGCGCTGCTCCTGGGCTATGTGCTCTCGACGGTCTCTGTCGTGGGTATGTTCAAGTTCTACGCCATCGTCACCTTCATCGTGCCGATACTCGCCCTGGCCCTGCCGCTCTTCGACACCACCTGCGCCTTTTTCCGCAGGCTGCTCCGCGGCCAGAGCCCCATGCACCCGGACCGCGGCCACCTGCACCACAGGCTCATAGACATGGGCCTTTCGCAGAAACAGGCAGTGGCCATCCTCTACTCCGTCTCCGCCATACTCGGCCTCTGCGCCGTCGTATTGGCCACCAGCGGGACGGTGAGGCTCTACCTCGTCATCATCGCCGCAGCCTCCGCCGTCGCGGTCGGCATCTTCATTCAGAGAACGCTCAGGGGCCACAAATACCACCCGCCCGTGGACCCCACCACCTGTGAACCCCTGGAGGAGAAAAATGACAAGGCTTAAAGTCATGTCCGTGTTCGGAACGCGGCCCGAGGCAATAAAAATGGCCCCGCTCGTCCTTGAGCTCAAGCGCAGGCCGGAGCTCGAGAGCATCGTCTGCGTGACCGCCCAGCACCGTGAAATGCTGGACAGCGTGCTCAGGGAATTCGATATAAGGCCGGAGCACGACCTCAACATCATGCAGAGCGGCCAGAGCCTTGCGGACATCACCTCCAGAGTGCTCCGGGGCATGGGTCCCGTCTACGAGCAGGAAAAGCCAGGGCTCGTCCTCGTCCACGGCGATACTACAACCACCTTCGCAGCCGCGCTCGCCGCATTCTATGCGCACATCCCCGTCGGCCACGTAGAAGCCGGACTGCGCACCTTTGACCGCTGGAGCCCCTGGCCCGAGGAGATGAACCGCCGCATGACCGGTCAGCTCGCCTCCTTCCACTTTGCGCCTACCCAGCGCAACGCAGAAAACCTCCGCCGCGAAAACGTCGAGGGCAGCGTCTGGGTGACCGGCAACACCGTCATCGACGCGCTCCGCTACACCGCCTCCGGCGAGGGCTTCTCCAGGCCCGAGCTCGGGGATATAGATTATGTAAACCGCCGCGTTGTGACGCTGACCTGTCACCGGCGCGAAAACTACGGAAAACCGATGCGGAACATCTTCGAGGCCGTGCGAAACACGGCGAGGAGGTTTCCGGACGTAATTTTTGTCTACCCGGTACACCTGAGCCCTGTGGTGCGCCAGGCGGCGGGCGAGCTGCTTTCCGGCCTGCCGAACGTGAAGCTCATAGAGCCGCTGGACGCCGTGGACATGCACAGGCTGATGGCAAAGAGCTACATGGTCATGACGGATTCCGGCGGGCTCCAGGAGGAAGCCCCGGCGCTGGGAAAGCCGGTCCTTGTGCTCCGGCGCGAGACGGAGCGGCCCGAGGCCGTGGAGGCTGGGACGGTCGTGCTTGCCGGCACGGAGCGGGAAAAGATCGAGCTGCTGGCCTCAAAACTCCTGACGGACAGGGCGGAATATGAAAAAATGGCCCGGGCTGTGAACCCCTACGGCGACGGCCGGGCCTGTCCCAGGATCGCGGACGCGATATGCTATGCCTTCGGGCTTTCGGACCGGAGGCCGGAGGAGTTTATGGCCAAATGAGCAAAAGGTCCAGATACATCATAATACTGCTCCTGGTCCTCACGGCTGGCGTCATCCTGTACGCGCTCTTCGGCATGGACCACGGCGTCGAGACGAAGCCAGTCGAACTTCCGGACACACAGCCGAGCGAGGCCGCGTCCAGTCCGGAGCCGAGCGGTCACGACGTGGCGGAGCTCAGCCCGGAGACGGTGCAGGCCGTCATATCCAGGCTGAGCCGGGTCGAGAGCTATTCCCGCACCGTTACCATCGAGGATTTCTGGGATGGCGGCAGCAGCTCGACCGAGCTTGATGTCTGGGCCGACAGCTCCAGGACCAGGATACGCATAAACCTCGCCGGCGGGGCCAAAAACGTCCTCGTCCAGGACGCCAAGCTCTATGTCTGGTACGACACGTCCTCCGCCGTCTATGAGAACGACGTCATGAGCGGCTCGGAGGCGGACGAGTGGCTCCGCTGCATCAACTATGACGAACTCCTCTCCCTCCCGCAGGAGAACATCCTCGCCGCTGGCTATGAGCAGTTCCTGGGTGAGAGCTGCATCGTCGTCGAATACAGCTCGGGCGAGCTGGGCTATGTGAACACAGTGTACATATCCGTCTCCACGGGCCTGCTCATGGGCGCTGAGACCTATGACGGCGAGACCCTCATATACCGCATGAGCTCGACGCAGCCCAGTCTCTCCGCCCCGGATGAGGCCATGTTCCAGCTGCCGGGCTCAGAGGAAGAGCATGGCGCCGAGAACGATCAGTAGCTCCTTGTCCCCGCTCTCGCGGTACATCAGATAGAGTATGAGCATGAGCAGCAGGTCCTCGAGCTCCAGGCCCTCGCGCAGGGCTCCCGGGACCAGCTTGCCCAGAAGTCCGGATATGTTCTCCGGAAAAAGGCTGTCAAGGCCGCCTCCCCGAGCGGGCGGCGGCCCGTATTTTGCCCGGCTGCGCTCCGGCGGCGGATTATATGTAGGTCTGCGCTCCGGCGGCGGAGGCGGGTTCCGCAGGGCGGGCTGCTGCCTGCGCGCCGGGGGCTCGGGCTCGGGTATCCGAACGAAGCGCCCGGTGTTTCCGTCATAGCGGTTATACATCGCCCTCTCCCTTCTCGCCCAGGCCGAATTCGGCGGCGGCGATGCCCGCGAGCCCCGCGAGGCGCGCGAGCTTCATCGCCTTATCCATCTTGTTCCGGCGCTTTTCGGAGAGGAATGGCTTCATTGCCTCGAGCAGGGCGCGCTCCTCGCGCCTCACGCTGCTGCGGCTCATGAGCCCCGCCAGGCGGGTCATCAGTCCGGCGTCCGGCTCTGAGTTCCCGCTCCCCTGTTCCTCCTTCTCGCCGCCCATGACGGACTTTGCCAGCTCGCTTATACGCGAGAGGGCGGCGGGGTCCGAGAGTATGGCGTTCAGCTTATCCCCGAAGTCGTCCACGGCGGCACCTCCCTGCTCCGGTTATTTGTTCATCGCGTCGGAGAGCTGCTTTGCTATGCGGCGGCCCTCGTCGGTGTTCAGCACCTGGCGGAGTATGCCCTGCATGGCCTCGCGGTCCCCGCTCGAGACCGCTCTCGCCACGGCTGCGGCGTCGAACATGGCGTTCAGCGCGCGGCCGTCCGCGGATTCGGCCAGTTTGCGCAGTTCCTCGGCCTTGCCGCTCCGCTCCAGCTCGGCGCTCATCTTTTCAATGTCCATGCCATTCACCCCTTCTGAGACATTATATTCAGACTTTGCAGGAAGGTGCACAAACATGAAGCTCGCAGTTTTTTCGGACACGCACGGCAACACGGACGGTATGCTCATGGCCGCGAAGCGAACGAGACCGGACCTCTTCATCCACCTCGGCGATCACATCAGGGACAGCCTGGAGCTTGCGCACGAGTTCCCGGACATCCCGCTCTTCGCCGTAGCCGGAAACTGCGACTTCGCCTCCCGCGAGCCGGACCGCATGAGCTTTTTCGCCGGGCCGGTCCGCGTGTTCGCCACGCACGGCCACGCCTACTCCGTGAAGTATACCTTGGACCCGCTGCTGAATGCCGGGCACTTCGCCGAGGCCGGGCTGGTCCTCTACGGACACACCCACATCCCCAGGATAGACTACGCCGGGGACATGACCGTCGTGAACCCAGGCAGTTCCGGCAAGGGCTCCAGGCCCACCTTCGCCCTCATAGAGATCTCCGACGAGGGCCGCATCTCCGCAAGGATACTCGATATCTGAAAGCGCAGAAAGCCCCGCACATCTTGTGTGCGGGGCCTTTCATTATTATATTCTCAGAACAGGGTCATCTGGCTCTCCTCGGGCATATCGCCCAGGGCGCCGGTGGCCCTCAGCTGCTCTATGTGCGCCTGGCTGACCTTGGGGCAGGCCAGGGACAGCTCCTCCACCGAGATGAAGCGGCGTCCGCCCTCCCGGCAGCTCATGAGGTCGTTCGCAGCGGCCGCGCCCAGGCCCGATATCGCCACGAAGGGCGGGCGCAGGCGCTTGTCGTCCACCACCAAAAAGCGCGTCGCGTCGCACTCGTAGAGGTCCATCGGCGCGAACTCGAAGCCGCGCATGTAGAACTCGTACACGGCCTCCAGAGTCGTGACAAGGTCCTCTTCCTTTGCCGTGGCGTCGCTCTTGGCGTGTATCTCGTTTATCTTCCGACGCACGAAGTCGCGGCCCTTGAGCATCATGCCTGCGTCGAAGGCATCTTTCTGGCTGCGCCTGTAGAAGTAGGCGCTGTAGAACTCCAGCGGGCGGTGGACCTTGAACCAGGCGATGCGGAAGGCCATCATGACATAGGCCACTGCGTGCGCCTTCGGGAAGAGGTACTTTATCTTCCGGCAGGAGCCGATGTACCAGTCCGGCACGCCGGCGTCGTGCATCTCGCCCTCGGCGCCCTCCGGCAGGCCGCGGCCCTTGCGCACCGACTCCATGATCTTGAACGAGCGCTTGTCCGGCATGCCCTTGGAGATGAGGTAGAGCATGATATCGTCGCGGCAGCCTATCGTGTCGTTGACAGTGGCCGTGCCGGAGAGGATGAGGTCCTTCGCGTTGCCGAGCCACACGTCCGTGCCGTGGGAGAAGCCCGAGAGCCGCACCAGCGTGTCGAACTGCTCCGGCTGCGTATCCACCAGCATCTGCCGCGTGAAGCCCGTGCCGAACTCCGGGATGCCGATGGTCCCCGTCTTGCCGATGATGGGGTCGTCGTCCGCGAGGCCCAGCGGCTCCGGCGTCTTGAAGATGCGGCGGGTCTCCGGGTCGTCGAGGGGTATCTCGCGCACGTTCACGCCGGTCATGTCCTCTAGCATCTTGAGCATCGTCGGGTCATCGTGGCCCAGCTCGTCCAGCTTGAGGAGGTTTTCCTCCATGCTGTGATATTCAAAATGCGTGGTTATTATCCCGCTGTCCGGGTCGTCCGCCGGGTGCTGGACCGGGCAGAAGTCCTCCACCTCCATGTCCTGCGGGATGACCACCAGGCCGCCGGGGTGCTGGCCGGTCGTGCGCTTTACGCCCACAAGACCCATCGCCAACCGGCCCTCTTCGGCCTTTGAGACGTGGATGCCCCGCTCCTCCAGGTATTTGAGCACATAGCCATAGGCGGTCTTTTCCGCCAGCGTGCCTATGGTACCGGCCCGGAAAACGTGGTCCGAGCCGAAGAGCTCTTCTGTATACTTATGCGCCCGGGCCTGATACTCGCCAGAGAAGTTGAGGTCTATATCCGGGACCTTGTCGCCGCCGAAGCCCAGGAAGGTCTCGAAGGGGATGTCGAAGCCCTCCTTCTTCATCTTCTCCCCGCAGTCCGGGCAGTTCTTATCCGGCATGTCCGCGCCGCAGCCGTAGCCCGCACCGGACTCGAAGTCCGTGTGGTGGCACTTGGGGCAGACGTAGTGCGGCGGCAGGCTGTTCACCTCCGTGATGCCGGACATGTAGGCCACGATGGAAGAGCCCACGCTGCCCCGGCTGCCCACCAGGTAGCCGTGCGCGTTTGAATCCGCGACCAGCTTCTGCGCCGACATGTATATGACGTCGTAGTGCCGCGAGAGGATGTCGCCCAGTTCTGTCTCGACGCGCTTCGTGACGATCTCGGGCGGGTTCTCGCCGTAGATCTCGTGCATCCGGCCGTAGACCAGGTCCTTGAGTATCTGGGCCGAATTCTCGATCTTGGGCGGGAAGAGGCCGTCGGGCAGGAGCTTTATCTCCTCGCACATGTCCGCGATGCGGTTCGGGTTCGTGACGACCGCGTCGTAGCAGGTGCGGCGGCCGAGGTAGGCGAATTCCACGAGCATCTCGTCCGTCGTGCGGAAGTAGAGCGGGTTTTCCCTGTCCGCGTCGGAGAACTTCTTGGCCGCCTGGAGGATGCGCCTGTATATCTCGTCCTTCGGGTCCAGGAAGTGCACGTCTCCGGTGGCCACGAGGGGCTTTTCGAGCTCTGCGGCCAGGCGGGCCACGCGGCGGTTCAAATCGCGCAGGCCCTCGTCGTCGCGGACCGTGCCGTTCTCCACCAGGAAGCGGTTGTTCGCCAGGGGCATGACCTCTATGTAGTCGTAGAACGAGGCTATCTTCTTGAGCTCCGCGCCCGGCGCGCCGCGCAGGACGGCGTCGAACACCTCGCCCGCCTCGCAGGCCGAGCCTATGAGCAGGCCCTCGCGGTGCCGCTCCAGCAGGCTGCGCGGTATGATCGGGTTGCGGCTGTAGTGCTTGAGGTAGGAGGCGGAGATGAGCTTGTAGAGGTTTTTGAGCCCCACCTTGTTCCGCACCAAGAGGCAGATGTGCCTCACCTTCCGCGTCCCCGCGCCGGAGAGCTTGCTGAGCACCCCGTCTATGTCCGAGACGCGCTCCGCGCCGTGGCTCTGGAGCATGGGAATGAAGCGCTCCATCATCCGCGCCACGACCTCCGCGTCGTCAAAGGCGCGGTGGTGGTTGAACTCCGGCAGGCCCAGGTGCTTTGAGACTATGTCCAGCTTGTGCCGCTTGAGCTCCGGCAGCAGCCGCTGCGAGAGCACCAGCGTATCCAGCACCACCGGCTCGAACTTTATCCCGCTCCGCTCGCAGGCCGCCGCCATGAAGCCCGTGTCGAAGCTCGCGTTGTGCGCGATGATCGGCCGGTCCCCCACGAAGTCCAGGAAGGCCCGCATCGCCTCCGACTCCGAGGGCGCGCCCGCGACGTCCGAATCCCGGATGCCCGTGAGTTCCGTGATGTTTGCCGGGATGGGCATTTTCGGGTCCACAAAGGTGCTGAACTTGTCCCGCACCTCGCCGCCCTTGAAGAGCACCGCGCCTATCTCCGTCAGCCTGTCCGACACCGCCGAAAGGCCCGTCGTCTCCACGTCGAAGGCCACGAACTCGCAGTCGAGCAGGTTCGTGCACTTTCCGCGTACCGCCGGGCGCTCCTCGACGTCGTTTACATAATACCCCTCGATGCCGTAGATTATCTTGACGCCGTACTTCTTCCCGAACTTGGACATCTCCGGGAAGGCCTGGGCCGTGCCGTGGTCCGTGACGGCTATGGCGCGGTGGCCCCACTGGGAGGCGCGTTTCACGACCTTTTCGATGTCGGTGAGGGCGTCAAGGGTGGAGTAGCGCGTGTGCAGGTGGAGCTCGACGCGCTTTTCCTTTGCGCTGTCGGGCCTGAGCTCGGCCTCGCCCAGGATGATGGAATAGGGCTCGAGCACCATGTCGTTGTCGAACTTGTTATAGGTCACCCGGCCCCGGACTATGAGCGTCTGGCCGGGCTTTATCTTCCCGAGCACGGCGGCGTCCTCGGTCTTGTCGAAAAACTTGTTTATCCGGATGCTGCCCGTGTAATCCGTCATGTCGAAGCTGAGGACCGAGGCACCGCGCTTTTGTATCTCGCGGTTGTTGACGGCAAAGACCTCGCCCTTCACGGTGACGGTGCCGCTCTCCAGGTTCAGCGCGGACATCTCCGTGAGCTTCGGCTCCTTGAGGCCCTTGCCGTAGAGCACCTTGGAGGCCTGTTTGTCCGAGCGGGGGTAGTCTGCGTCTATCTTCACGGAGAAGAAGCCGTATTCCGCGGCAAGCTCCTGCTCTATCGCCTCCAGCTCCGCGGGCGCGGGTATGCGGGCGAAGGTCGCGCTGACGGACATGGTGTACTCGTCCTCCTTCACGACGGCGCCCTGCACCGTGGCCTTGTCCAGGCCGCCGCACATCCCCGCCAGGCCCGAGCAGCCGGGGAACAGCTCCAGAAATCCCAGGTTCTTTCCGCTCATCTTCCCGCCTCGCTCTCGATAAGCTCCATGAGCGCGGCGCAGAGCTCGCCCTCCGGGACCTTGCGGACGATCTCGCCCTTACGGAACAGCAGGCCGCAGCCCTTGCCGCCCGCCACGCCGAAGTCCGCCTCGCGCGCCTCGCCCGGACCGTTCACCACGCAGCCCATGACCGCCACCGTGATGTCCCTGTCCAGGCCCCGGAGCCTGTCCTCCACCTCATGCGCGAGGGATATGAGGTCTATCTCCGTCCGGCCGCAGGTCGGGCAGGAGACGAAGCGCACGCCGCCCTTCTTGAGCCCCGCTGCCCTCAGTATCTCCACGCCCGCGCGGACCTCCTCAACCGGGTCCGCCGTCAGCGAGACCCGTATCGTGTCGCCTATGCCCTCCATGAGCAGCGTGCCTATGCCCACCGCGGACTTTATCACCCCGCCGTAGGCCGTACCTGTCTCCGTCACGCCCAGGTGCAGCGGATAGGGCAGTTCCGCCGCCGCCAGCCTGTAGGCCGCGACCGTCAGCTCCACCGACGACGCCTTCATCGAGAGCGCGATGTCGTCAAAGCCGCAGTCGTTCAGGAGCTTTATATGCCCCTTTGCCGACTCCAGCATAGCCTCCGCAGTCGGGTGTCCGTACTTCGCCAAAAGCGGCTTTTCCAGGCTGCCGCCGTTCACGCCTATCCTTATCGGGATATTATGTAAACTGCACTCCCTCGCAACCTTCGCCACGTTCTCAGGGCCGCCGATATTGCCGGGGTTTATGCGGATCTTGTCCGCGCCGCGCCGCGCGGCCTCTATGGCGAGCTTGTGGTCGAAGTGGATATCCGCGACTATGGGCAGGCTCGAGCGCTCCTTTATGGCGGAGATGGCCCTGGCCGCGTCCATGTCCGGGACGGCGAGGCGGACGATGTCGCAGCCCGCCGCGGCGAGAGCGGAGATCTGGCGGAGCGTGGCGTCCACGTCCTGGGTCTTGGTGCAGCACATGGACTGAACGGAAACGGGGGCGCCGCCTCCAATGGCGACGCCTCCGACTTTTATGCGCTTTGTCTTGTCTCTAGTTGTCATGTTATCAGCCTCGCAATATCGTTATACATGACGTATGCCGAAAGCCCCAGCAGCAGCACCATGCCCGCAGCGTGGACATAGCCCTCGTACCTTGCGGGGATGCGCCTTCTCGAGACGAGGTGCACGAGCCCGTTGAGCAGGAGGAAGAACACCCGTCCGCCGTCCAGCGCCGGCAGGGGCAGGAGGTTCATGACCGCGATGTTCACGGCCACGAGTGCGCCCAGGTAGGCGATATCCGCCAGAGCCATCTTGGTGGACTCCGCGCTCTGGCCCACGTCGTTTATGAGATCGACGATGCCGACAGGCCCGGCCAGATCATCCACACCCATCGTCCCTGCCACGAGGTCCGAGAGCGCGAACCACACCGTCCGCACGAAGTCTATCGTGTTGTACCAGGAATACTTCAGCGTGGACCAGAGGTTTGCCTCCTCCACGGCGAAGGAAAAGCCGTACATGGGCGAGGAATAGCCCTCGTAGACCTGGGGCGCGAGCTCCATATCCTCGAATTCGAGCTTTTCCCCGTCCCGGATGACGACGACGTCGTGCGTCTCGCCGCCGCGCGAGAGGATGGTGGTGACGTTCGAGGCGAAGTAGATGCGGTGGCCGTCTATCGAATAGAGCTCGTCTCCGGTCTGGAGGGTCCCCTCATATGGGCAGCCGTCCACGAAGCCGGAAATGACCGGCGAATAGAAGCCCGCCACGCCGGAATAGATGATGAGCACGATGAGAAAGCCCAGGAGGAAGTTCATGAAACTGCCCGCGACGAGGATGATGAACCGCTTCCAGCCCGGCTGGGTAGTGAAGCTGCGCGGGTCACCGGTGTCCTCGTCCTCGCCCTCCATGGCGCAGTAGCCGCCTATGGGCAGGCAGCGGAGGGAATACAGGGTCTCGCCCTTCTGCTTTTTGAAGATGGCAGGACCCATGCCTATGGCGAACTCGTTCACCTTCACGCCCAAGAGCTTCGCCGCGGAAAAGTGGCCGAATTCGTGTATCGCTATGAGTATGCCGAAAAAGATTATTGCGAGGATAATATACATCAGGAAATACGCTCCCTTACAAATGCGCGGGCCTCGGCGTCCGCCGCGAGGATGTCCTCCAGGGAAGGCTCCGCAATGAAATCTATGCTGCCGAGAGCCGCGGCAACACAGTCGTATATTTCATTATACCCCAACCGGCGCGCCAAAAACAGCGCCACCGCCGCCTCGTTCGCCGCCGAGAGCACCGCCGGGGCCGTTCCTCCGCGCCTTGCGCAGTCCATAGCCAGCGCGAGACAGGGCAGCTTTTCGAGTTCGGGCTTCATGAAATGCAGGCCCGACAGCGCCGTCAGGTCCAGCCGCTCCGCGGCCGACTCACAGCGCTCCGGCCAGGTCAGCGCGTACTGGATGGGCAGGGCCATGTCCGGCACGCCCAGCTGGGCGATGACCGTCCCGTCCACGAGTTCCACCGCCGAGTGTACCACGCTCTCCGGGTGGATGAGGACCTCTATCTCCTCCGGCCGCGCCGAGAAGAGGTGCATGGCCTCGATATACTCCAGGCCCTTGTTCATCATCGTCGCAGAATCGACGCTTATCTTTGCGCCCATGGACCAGTTTGGGTGCTTCACGGCCTGCTCGGGTGTGACATTTGCGGTCTGCTCCCGGCTGAGGCCCCGGAACGGGCCGCCCGAGCCCGTGAGCAGGATCTTCCGCAGCTCTCCGCTTCTGCCCGTTAGACACTGGAAGATGGCCGAATGTTCCGAGTCCACCGGCACTATCTCCGCGCCCTTTTCCCGCGCGCGGCGCATTACCACAGTGCCGGCGCAGACAAGCGTCTCCTTGTTGGCGAGCGCTATGCGTTTGCGCTCGTCTATCGCCGCGAGCGTGGGACGCAGGCCCACCGCGCCGGAAACCGCCGTCACAACGCAGTCCGCGTCCGCGCGGGTGGCCGCCTCTATGAGCCCCGCCTCGCCCGGCGGGCCGACGGCGACGCCCGTACCCTCCAGCTCGGCGCGCAGACGCTCGTTCGCGTCCGCGTCGAAGGCCGCGACGTAGCCGGGGCGCAGGAGCTTAGTCTGCTCAATGAGCAGAGCGATATTCTTGTTCGTAGTCAGGGCCGAGACGCGGATGCCGAGCCTCTTGCAGACCTCGACGCTCTGGCGGCCTATGCTGCCGGTGGAGCCGAGGATGGTTGTGCTTCTGATCATCTATATCACCTCAGGGCAGGAGTAGAAACAGCAAAAGCATATACGCGGGCGCGACGAAGAGCACGCTGTCGAACCTGTCGAGCACGCCGCCGTGGCCCGGGAAGATCGCGCCGTAGTCCTTTATGCCGAACTCGCGCTTTATGACCGAAAAGCTCAGGTCGCCCAGCTGGCCGAAGAGGCTGCCCACGACGCCCATGAGCAGTATCATGCCCCAGCCGAGGTCGAGCTGGAACCAGGTCTTCACTACGAGGTGGAAAACGACCATCCCCGCGATGCTGCCGGCAAAACCGCCGATGCAGCCCGCGACGGTCTTGTTCGGGCTGACCGCCGGGGCGAGCTTGCGCTTTCCAAACGCCCGGCCCGCGAAAAACGCGCCCGTGTCCGACATGAACGCCCCTATAAAGGGCGTGAGCACGACGGCGGGCGAGATGCCCCTGAGTATCACGAGGCAGGCAAAGCCCGCAGCTATGGCCGTCACCGAGAACAGCCCGGCCATGGCCGTCCCGAAGCTCAGGCTCCGCTCCCTGCCGTGGCCGATGACAGCTATGGCAAAGGTATACACCACCGCGATAAAGCAGCAGATGCCGATATAAAGCCCCGGCTCGGGCGTCCAGTCCTCGCCCAGGCCGATGGCCGTGCACATCCAGGCCGCGATTACCGGCATGAGCCACAGGAGCTTCCACTCCTCCCTGCCCACGGCGTGCATCAGCTCATAGCAGCCCACGGCCGCCAAAAGCGCACACAAAGCCGCCGTCGCCCACACAGGCGCAGCCAGCAGGATGAGCAGCAGCGCGGGGATGCCCAGCGCCGCCACGATAAGTCTCTGCTTCATTTCTTTATCCCACCAAACCTTCTGTCGCGCCGGCGGTATTCCTCCAGCGCCGCGTCTATGTCCGCCGGCGTGAAGTCCGGCCAGAGCACGTCCGTGAAGATGAGCTCCGAATAAGCGGACTCCCACATGAGAAAGTTCGAAAGCCGCAGCTCCCCGCCCGGCCTTATCACCAGGTCCGGGTCCGGTATACCGGCCGAGAACATGTAGTTCGAGAACGCCGCTTCGTCTATTTTCCCGACCTTGCCGGCCTTATAGTCCTCGGCGTAGCGCATCGCGGCGCGCACGATCTCGTCGCGCCCGCCGTAGTTGAGGCAGACGTTCGCCTGAAAGCCCTCGTACCTCGTCGATATATCCGCCGTCTCGTCTATGAGGTCCCGCAGCTCCTCCGAGAGGACCGCCGGGTCGCCCAGGATCTTGAGCCGGATGTGGTCGCGCTCCATCGTCTCCACGGACTCGCGCAGGTACTTGCCGAGCAGGTTCATGATCGCCTCGACCTCCTCGCGCGGGCGCTTCCAGTTCTCCGTCGAGAAGGCGTAGACCGTCAGATACTCAATGCCTATGTCCTTGCAGTAGGTGGCGATTCGGCGGAAAGTCTCCGCCCCCGCGGCGTGGCCCGCCGTCCTGGGAAGGCCGCGCTTTTTTGCCCACCTGCCGTTGCCGTCCAGTATGATGGCAATGTGGCGGGGGAGCCGGATATTCTCCGTCTCCTCCGCCTTCTTAGTCCTGAATATGGCCATGTCCTTATATCTCGAACAGCTCTTTTTCCTTCTTCTCGGCGATCTTGTCGATCTCCTTTATCCAGTCGTCCGTGAGCTTCTGGAGGTCCTTTTCGGCTATCTTGAAGTCGTCCTCGGTGATCTCCGAGGCCTTCTTCTGGGCCTTGAACTTGTCCATCGCGTCGCGCCGGATGTTGCGGACGGCGACCTTGGCGTCCTCGGCGTATTTCTTGACCTGCTTTGCCAGCTCCTTGCGGCGCTCCTCAGTCAGCTGCGGGAATACCAGGCGGATGCTCCGGCCGTCGTTCTGGGGGTTGATGCCCAGGTCGGATGCCAGGATGGCCTTTTCTATCGGCTTGAGCGTGGAGGAATCCCAGGGCTGGATCAGCAGGCTGCGGGGGTCAGGCGTCGAGATAGTGGCTATCTGCTGGATGGGAGTCGGCGTGCCGTAGTAGTCGACCTGGATCTGGTCCAGCACGGCGGCGTTCGCCCTTCCGGCGCGCACGGAGGCAAAACTCACGCTGAGCAGCTCCGAGGTCTTTTTCATTTTCGATTCAAATTCTTCGTATCCGGTGGCCATGTTCTTTCCTCCTGTTATTTTTTTACTACCGTGCCGACCTTTTCTCCCATGACGGCACGGACGATGTTCTCCGGGTCCTTGAGCGCGAATACTATTACAGGGATGTCGTTATCCATGGACAGGCTCGTCGCCGTCGAATCCATGACGGCCAGGTGCTGGGCCAGGACCTCGTCATAGCTGATGGCGTCGTATTTGACGGCGCGGGAATCCAGCTTCGGGTCCGCGGAATAGACGCCGTCGATGTTCTTGGCGAGGAGGATGGCGTCCGCCTCTATCTCCGCCGCGCGCAGCACCGCCGCCGTATCCGTCGAGAAATACGGGCTGCCCGTGCCGCAGGCAAAGAGCACCACGCGGCCCTTCGCCAGGTGCCGCATCGCGCGCAGCCGGATATACGGCTCCGCTATCGAGCGCATCTCGATGGCCGTCTGCACACGCACGTCCACGCCGTGCTGCTCCATCACGTCCGCTACCGCAAGGCAGTTCATGACCGTGGCCAGCATGCCCATGTGGTCCGCGCGGGTCCGCTCGATCTTGCCCTCGCCGTCCTTCACGCCGCGCCAGAAGTTCCCGCCGCCGATGACGACGCCGACCTCCACGCCCATGTCCACGCATTTCTTCACCGCCTCGCACACGCTGCCTATCACGCCGAAGTCCAGGCCGCTGTGCTTTTCCCCGGCCAGCGCTTCGCCGCTTATCTTCAGCAGCACGCGTTTATATACGGGACTGTCCATCACCATCACCTCATACATGACTCATTTTAATAGCTTTTGCCCCACATTAAAAGGGCGTACATGTAAATTTTTATATCCGAGCTATTTTACCACATCCTGCGACAGCTTGTAAATGACAATCTCCGTAAGCCCGCAAGGTGTATTATCTCAACGTGGAAACTATCTATCTTGACAGCCTCTTCGCGCTCAACGCGATCATAGACTACTTCCTGCTGCTCGCCTCCGCCAAGGCTGCCGGAGCCGTCCTGCACCGCTGGAAGCTCGGCCTCGCCGCCCTGCTCGGCGGGGCCTGGGCCGTTGCCTGCGTCCTGCCCGGCCTGGATTTCCTCAGGCTCGCACCCATGAAACTCGTCCCCGCCGCGCTCATGGCCCTCATCGCCTTCGGCAGCGAACGGCGGCTCGGGCGCTGCCTCGTCATCTTTCTCGCCATATCCGCGGCCTTCGGCGGTGCGGTCTGGGGCGCCTCGATGCTCGCCGGGGGCGGTATGTACGCCGGCAGGCTCTACCTGCCAGTCTCCTCGCGCGTGCTCGTTCTCTCCTTTGCCGCCTGCTACGCCGCCGTCACCCTGGTGTTCAGGCGCGCCGGAAAACGCCCCGAGCGCCAGGTCCTGCCCCTATCCCTCAGCCTCTGCGGCAGGAGCATCACGCTCCGCGCCCTGCGCGATACCGGCAACGGCCTCTATGACCCCGTCTCCGGCCGCGCCGCCGCCGTCGCGGACCTCGCCGCTCTCCGCCCCCTGCTCCCCGGCCTCGACTGCCAGGGCTCCGACGCCGCCTCCCTCTGTGAGGCGTTATGTAAACTAAACGGCCTCGCCGGCCGGGTCACGCTCCTGCCTTATTCCGCGCTCGGGACCGGGCGGGGCCTCATCGCGGCGCTCAGGCCGGACTCCGTCAGCGTGGACGGCGAGCCGGCGGACATACTCATCGGTCTCTCCCCCGCGCCCCTCTCCGGGGACGGGGAGTTCGACGCTATCCTGTGACACGAGAAGGAGGATGCAAGATGTCAAGACTCAGCATATTCACAAAGCTCCGGCTGCTCATACGCCGCCTGCTCCTGCGCCTGCACGCGCCGGGCGTACACTACGTCGGCGGCAGCGACACGCTGCCCCCGCCCCTGCCCAAGGCCGAGGAGGAGGCGGCCATAAAGGCCCTCTCCGAGGGCGACGAGGCGGCCAAGCAGCTGCTCATAGAGCACAACCTCCGTCTCGTCGTCTACATCGCGCGCCGGTTCGAAAACACGGGCATCAACCTGGAGGACCTGGTCTCTATCGGCAGCATCGGGCTCATCAAGGCCATCAACACCTTCAAGGCCTCGAAGAGCATCAAGCTCGCCACCTACGCCTCGCGCTGCATCGAGAACGAGATACTCATGTACCTGCGCAAATGCGGCTCGCAGCGGGCCGAGGTCAGCTTCGACGAACCCCTCAACACCGACTGGGACGGCAACGAGCTGCTGCTCTCCGACATCCTGGGAACGGACGGGCAGGAGATCGTCCGTCCGCTCGAGGACGACGCCGACCGCGAAATGCTCCACACGGCCATCTCGATGCTGGCGGACCGGGAGAAGCAGATCATCCTCATGCGCTTCGGCTTCATCGGCGGCACCGAGTACACGCAGAAGGAGGTCGCGGACATGATGGGCATTTCCCAGAGCTACATAAGCCGCCTTGAAAAGCGCATCATCGCCCGCCTCCACCGCGAAATGGTCAGGCAGATGCAGGTCTAAACGAAAAAGCCGGACGCTGGAGCGTCCGGCTTTTTTCATCAATATTAATTGAGTACTACACCTCTCCGACGTAGACGAGGCTCTCCGGGACCCCGTCGGCGCCGCAGGCTATCTCCCAGCAGCTCGTGGAGCCGGAGCCCCACATGCGGTAGGTGTAGAGCCAGCGGCCGTCCGTTGCGGCGAAGGAGACGCCTCCGGTGTCGTCGGCTATCAGCCAACTCTCGCCCGTCTCGAGGTCTATGCAGTACAGCCGCGCCTCGGTCCCGCGGGCATCGACACCGTAGGCCCATCTTCCGGCAGCGCAGAGCGGGTCGAGCGCGCCGTCCAGAACCAGGCTGTGGTCGGCGGTCAGGCAGAGGCTGCCGGCATCATGTCCGGCTCCGTCGTACAGCTTCACCATGAGGCTGTCCTCCGCGGTGTAAATGAAGGAGCCGGAACAGCTCAGCCCCGCGGGGAGAACGTCCGTGCCGTTTTCGAGCAGCTGCGTCTCGTCCTCGCTGAGGGTGAAGCTGCGCTCTCCGACGGTGTACGCCGCCGGGGCGTCCTCTTTGCCGAATTTCCAGGGCAGGCTGAGCAGCTTTGAGCCTTCTCCGGGCGTGTAGGCAAGACCGCAGTTGAAGCGGCTGTAATAGTATACGCCGTCCTCTATCCTTCCCGGCGACTGGTGTCCGCTCGCGGAAAAGAAGCCGAAAGAGACTATGAGGAACACAGCCAGCGCCAGCGCGGCTATGACGAGCAGGGTGTTCCTGAGCGTTTTGCCATTTATCACGGGGCGTTCCTCCCTTCTCGCTTATGCTTACAGTTTAGCACGGCTTTGTATCCAAGTCGTATCATTTTCCAGCTCTCCAACGCCGAAATTTGCCTGCATTTTCTGAACGTTATGCACAAACGAAAGAGCGCCGCCCGGGCGGGCGGCGCTTCTGTGCGTTTCTGCGGTTCAGCCCTCGACGATGTCGCGGGTGTCGCGGGCGATGACGAGCTCCTCGTTCGTCGGAATGACGAAGAGCTTGACCTTGGAGCCCGGCGTGGAGATGCAGACGTCCTCGCCGCGCTTCTTGTTCTGCTCGGGGTCCACCTCGCAGCCGAGGTAGCCGAGGTACTTGCAGATGCCCGCGCGGGTCGTGGCGCTGTTCTCGCCCACGCCGGCGGTGAATATGATGGCGTCCACGCCGTTCATGGCGGCGGCGTAGCTGCCCGCGACCTTGGCGACCCAGTAGTCGAACATGTCGAGGGCGAGGCGGGCGCGCTCATTGCCCTCGTCCGCGGCGGTCTCGAGGTCACGGAAGTCGCTGGAGACGCCGGAGACGCCCAGCACGCCGGACTTCTTGTTGAGGACGCCCAGCATCTCGTCGATGTCCATTCCGTACTTGTTCATGATGAACTGCATGACGCCGGGGTCAAGGTCGCCGCAGCGGGTACCCATCGGCAGGCCGACCAGCGGCGTGAAGCCCATGGAGGTGTCCACGCTCTTGCCGCCGTCTATGGCGCAGATGGAAGAGCCGTTGCCCATGTGGCAGCTGATGAGCTTGAGCTCCTCGACGGGCTTGCCCATGAGCTCGGCGCAGCGGCCGGAGACGTACCTGTGGCTGGTGCCGTGGAAGCCGTAGCGGCGGATGCCGTCGTTCTTATAATAGTCGTAAGGCACAGCGTAGGTGAAGGCCTTGGCCGGCATGGTCTGGTGGAAGGCGGTGTCGAACACGGCGACCTGCGGCACGTCCTTGCCCATGACGGCGACGCAGGCGTTGATGCCCGTGATGTTGGCGGGGTTGTGCAGGGGCGCGAAGGGGGTGCAGTCCTCGATGGCCTTCATGACCTCGTCGTCTATGCGGACGGAGGAGGCGAACTTCTCGCCGCCGTGGACCACGCGGTGGCCGACGGCGTCTATCTCCGCCATGCTCGCCACGACGCCGTACTCGGCGCTCGTCAGCTTGTCTATGACCGCGGCGATGGCCTCGGAGTGGGTCGGCAGGGAGATATCCTCGTTGAACACGGGCTTGCCGCCAACGAGCGGAGTGTGCTTCAGGTGACCGTCTATGCCGATGCGCTCGCACAGGCCCTTGGCGAGGACGGACTCGGTCTCCATATCAATGAGCTGATACTTGAGGGAGGAGCTTCCGGCGTTGATGACCAATACTTTCATTTCAGCAGGTTCCTTTCTTCATATCTATTGTAAAAGTGTTTTGCCCATAGTAAAATGTGAGCAGCATTTCCAACTATTCATTTTATCCACATTCCGGGCAAAACGCAAGAGGAATCTTGACC
This sequence comes from Clostridiales bacterium, assembly GCA_004553625.1. Taxonomy (GTDB): domain Bacteria; phylum Bacillota; class Clostridia; order Oscillospirales; family Oscillospiraceae; genus Scatomorpha; species Scatomorpha merdavium. Next base: position 37,459 of record SFKX01000001.1, read on the forward strand.
GAGGGAGGCGATACGATGCGCGTTGCCGGCGTCGTTGCGGAATTCAACCCCTTTCACAACGGACACAAGCTGCTCATAGACAGGGCGCGGGAGGCGCTGGGACCGGACTCCGCCGTGGTCTGCGCCATGTCCGGCGACTTTGTCCAGCGCGGCGAGGCTGCGGTCTGGTCGAAGTTCGCCAGGGCCGAGGCCGCCGCGCGCTGCGGCGCAGACCTCGTGCTCGAGCTGCCCCTGCCCTGGGCGCTCGCCTCCGCGGAGGGCTTCGCCCGCGGCGGCGTGGGCCTGCTGGCCTCGCTCGGCATTGTGGACTGCCTCTGCTTCGGCAGTGAACGCGGCGAGACGGAACCCCTCGAGCGCGCCGCAGAGGCCCTGCTCAGCCCCAGGCTCACCGCGGAACTGCGCCGCGAGCTCGAGGGCGGGGTCCCCTTCGCCGCGGCCAGGCAGCGAGCCCTCGCCTCCGTCACGGACGAGGACACCGCCTGCCTGCTCGATACGCCGAACAACATCCTCGCCGTGGAGTACATCCGCGCCATCTATGAGCTCGGCCTCGACCTCGGCTTCATGACCGTCCGGCGTGAGGGCGCGCCCCACGACGGCCCCGGAGAGGGCGCCGTCCGCTCTGCCTCCGAGCTCCGCTCCCGCATTTCCGCCGGGAAAGACTGCCGCGGCCTCATGCCCGAGCCTGCCCTCGCCGTCTTTGAGCGCGAGGCGGAGCGCGGCCGCGGTCCCGTGCTCATGGAGACGCTGGAGCCCATGCTGCTCTCCAGGCTCCGTATGCTGCCCGCCGCGGAATTCTCAAAGCTGCCGGACGCATCCGAGGGCCTCGGCAACCGACTGTACGCCGCCGTGGCCGACGAGCCCACGCTCGACGGCGTCCTCGCCGCCGCCAAGTCGAAGCGTTACGCCCTCTCCCGCATCCGGCGGATGACGATGTGCGCCTGCCTCGGTATCCGGGACGGCATGGCCGAGGGCGTCCCGCCCTATGCCAGACTCCTCGCCGCCACCGAGCGCGGCCGCGTCCTGCTCCGCCAGGCCCAGGACAAGGCCCGGGTCCCGCTCATCACCAAGCCAGCCTCCGCAAGACGCCTGCCCCCGGAAAGCCTCGCCGTTTTCGAGCTCGGAGCGGGTGCAAGGGACCTCTATGTCCTCGCCTACAGGGCAGCCGCGGAGCGCCGCGGTGGCAGTGACTGGCGGACAGGTCCGGCAATGGTCTGATTGTATAATATGCATAAAATTTTTATCCTGCTGAATCATTTTTTCGGCAGGATATTTTTCTGCGCTGATTGATTAAAGAAATTGTAATGAAAAGTGCTAAATTATGTTGCAATCTCCCGCGATTTGGTTTATAATCATGCCCAGGCTGCGAAGTACATTTGTCCACACAAGATGGACGTCGCGGCCGAACATGATTTAGGAGGATGAGACTGAATGAAGAAGATACTTGCACTCTTGCTTGCTCTGTGCATGGTGTTTGCCCTGGCCGCCTGCGGCGAGCCCGCCCCCGCCGCGAGCGACGCCCCTGAGGGTGGCGACGCTCAGGTTTCCGACGCCCCCGAGGGCGGCGATACCACCGGCGACAAGGTCATAAAGATCGGCGTGTTCGAGCCCCAGTCCGGTGACAACGGCGCCGGCGGCAAGCAGGAGATACTGGGTATGCAGTACGCCAACTCCCTGACCCCGACCGTCGAGGTCGGCGGCGAGACCTACACGGTCGAGCTGGTGTACGCCGATAACCAGTCCAGCAACGACAAGGCCGTCTCCGCCGCCCAGACCCTCATCGCAGAGGGCTGCAGCGTGGTGCTCGGCTCCTACGGCTCCGGCGTGTCCATAGCGGCCGCCACCACCTTCGGCGACGCGGGCGTCCCGGCCATCGGCGTCACCTGCACCAACCCGCAGGTCACCCAGGTCAGCGATACATATTACCGCATCTGCTTCATAGACCCCTTCCAGGGTACCGTCCTGGCGAACTACGCAAAGAGCCTCGGCGCGACCAAGGCTTACTGCCTCGCCAAGCAGGGCGACGACTACTCCGTCGGCCTGGTGAACTACTTCGTTGAGGCCTTCGGCGCTGAGAACTGCGTGCAGGAGGTCTTCCAGGAGGGCACCTCCGACTACAGCAGCTACGTCACCAACGCCAAGTCCAACGGCTGCGACATCTTCGTGGCGCCCGTCTCCACTGAGGCCGCCGCTCTGATAATCGACCAGGCCGCCACTCAGGATCTGGGCATGCCCATCCTCGCCGGCGACACCTGGGACTCCAACGTCATAGTCAATGCGGCGCAGGGCAAAGACGTCAACATCTACGTCACCACCTTCTATCAGGAGGGCGGCAACGCTGAGTTCGACGCGGCCTTCAAGGAGTGGATCAACTCCGACAGCGTCAACCTCGAGAACAACGGCGGCAACGACATGGTCGCGGCTGTCTCCGTCATGGGCTACGACGCCTACTACGTCGCCCTCGAGGCCATCAAGGCCGCCGGCAGCATCGAGCCCGCAGCGGTTCTTGAGGCTCTGCCCAGCGTGAGCTACGACGGCATCACCGGCAACATCGCCTTCGCCGACGGTGCGAAGGACGCCACCCGCGACGTTGCCTTCATCAAGTACTGCAACACCGAGACGGCTGTTTGGGACCTCATCGGCGAGCAGGGCATTGAGTAATTTCAAAAAAACAACTGTTTAAGGGCAAGGGCGGGGGCGAAAGCCTCCGCCTTAGCCCCGATTTATTTGTCTGCGCTGCGTCGAAAACGCGGCAATCGCGGCGACCGCGCTTTCGAGGCGGCGCGAGCATTGGGGAGGACGCTCAATGGACTTTTTTGATAAACTACTGCCGTACCTGCTCTCCGGCATATCCGTCGGCGGACAGTACGCGCTCATAGCCGTCGGCTATACGATGGTATACGGCATACTCAGACTCATAAACTTCGCACACGGCGACGTGTTCATGGTCGCGGGCCTCATGATGGTCTACGCCGTGACCTGGATGCCGCTGTGGCTGGCTATACCTTTTGTAATAGTGTTCACCGTGCTGCTGGGCTTCATCATAGAGCGCGTAGCCTACAAGCCGCTGCGCTCCGCGCCGAGGATGTCGGTCATGATAAGCGCCATAGGCGTGAGCTACCTCTTGCAGAACCTCGCGCTCTACATCACCGGCGGTCTGAACAAGAACTACCCGACCATGCCCTGGATCTCCGACACGGTGAGCATTTTCGGCGCGACGACCAAGGTGGTCACGCTGGTGACGCCGGTGCTGACGCTCATACTCGTCGTGCTGCTGGTGCAGCTCATAAACCACACGAAGATAGGCATGGCCATGCGCGCCGTGGCAAAGGACTTCGAGACGAGCACGCTCATGGGCATCAAGATAAACAACGTCATCTCGATGACCTTCATCATCGGCTCCTTCCTCGCGGCAATCGGCTCGATGCTGTTCTTCACGAACTATCCGGGCGTCACGCCGACGGTCGGCGCAATGCCGGGCCTGAAGGCCTTCGTCGCGGCGGTGTTCGGCGGCATAGGCTCCATCCCGGGCGCGGTCATTGGCGCCTTCATCATCGGCATCTGCGAGAACATAATAAAGGGCCTCGACACCCTGCTCGTGGCCTACGGCGTCATACCGACGGGCATTGGCCTTTCGACCTTTGCGGACGCCTTCACTTTTGTCCTGCTTATCATAATTCTCGTCTTTAAGCCCACCGGCCTCTTCGGCGAGAAGGCAACGGACAAGGTCTGAGGGAGGCGGAAGCATGGATACGAAGAAAAAGAAACTCACAAAACTGCTAATAACGGCCGTCGGCCTCATCGTTCTCTACGCGCTGTGCATCTGGATGGACCAGGCCATTACCGCCACATCCAAGTTCTATATGCTCATAACAGTCGTGCGCAAGAGCGCAGTCTACGCGCTGGTCGCGGTTTCGATGAACCTGCTCAACGGCTTCACAGGCCTCTTCTCGCTGGGCCAGGCGGGCTTCATGCTCATAGGCGCGTATACTTACGCCATCTTCTCCATACCGTCGGAGAGCATCGCGGGCGTGTACCAGTACTATGACGCGGCGATAAACTTCTCCTTCCAGGAGGCCATAAACGGCATCTTCGGGCTGGAGGCCATGGCCGCGCCCGGACTTATCATCGGCGCGCTGCTGGCCATGCTGCTGGCGGGCGTTGTGGCGGCTTTCTTCGCCTGGCTCATCGGCCTGCCTGTGCTCAGGCTCAAGAGCGACTATCTGGCGATAGCCACCCTGGGCTTCGCCGAGATCATAAAGGCCATCTTTCAGTGGCAGAAGTTCGGCCCCATCACGAACGGCTCGAACGTCCTGCGCGGCTACACCCGTCTCTCCGACTTCACCTTCAACATAGGCGGCACGCAGGTGTCTTTTGCAACCTTTGTGCCTGTGTTCATAGCTTCGCTCTGCATCCTGGTCATCGTGCTGCTCATAAACTCGTCCTACGGCCGCGCGTTCAAGGCCATACGTGAGGATGAGATAGCCGCCGAGGCCATGGGTGTGCGCCTGTTCAAGCACAAGCAGATGGCCTTCTGCATCTCCTGCTTCTTCGCAGGCGTGGGCGGCGCGCTGCTGGCGATGTTCATGAACACCATCCAGGCGGCGCAGTTCAAGTCCTCCATGACCTATGAGATACTGCTCATCGTCGTGCTGGGCGGCCTCGGCTCCGTGACGGGCAGCTGCATTGCCAGCTTCCTCTTCATAGCCTGCTCCGAGTGGTGGCTGCGCGGCCTCGACAGCGGCAAGTTCCTCGGCATTGAGTCGAGCCTGTTCCGCAGCGGTTTCAGGCTGGTCGTGTTCTCGGTCATCATCATGGTAGTCGTGCTGTTCTTCCGCAAGGGCCTGATGGGCCAGAAGGAACTGCCGGACCTCTTCAAAAAGCGAAAAAAAGCGCCTGCCGCACCGGCACAGGCTGAGGGAGGTGCCGCGAAATGAGCGAAAAACGTGAAAACGTTCTGAGCCTGCAGAACATTACCATGCAGTTCGGCGGCGTCGTGGCCGTGAACGACCTCTCGCTCGAGGTGGGCCGCGGCGAAATAGTCGCCCTCATAGGCCCCAACGGCGCAGGCAAGACCACGGCCTTCAACTGCGTCACCGGCGTCTACCAGCCCACGAACGGCGAGATCAGCTTCGAGGGCAAGGCAATAGTCCGCAACCACCCGCAGGGTAAGATGAAAAAATCCTACTTGGGCGAGAACGCGGAGAAATTTACAGGTCACGTCCTTGCGCCGACGCCGGACAGGATAACCGAGCTCGGCATAGCGAGGACCTTCCAGAACATCCGCCTCTTCTCCTCCCTGACGGTGCTGGAGAACGTGCTCATAGCCAAGCACATGAGGGCAAAGCAGAACGTCTTTTCCGCCACCTTCCGCGTGAACCGTTCGGAGGAGCGCCGCATGCAGGAGGAGGCAATGGCGCTGCTCGAGGAGCAGAACCTCGGCCACTTGAAGGACGAGGTCGCGGGAAGCCTGCCCTACGGCATACAGCGCCGGCTCGAGATCGCCCGCGCACTGGCCACGGAGCCGAAGCTGCTGCTGCTCGACGAGCCCGCTGCCGGCATGAACCCGCAGGAAACGCAGGAGCTGGGCGAGTTCATCGTGCAGATCAAGGACACGCACCACCTGACGGTGTTCATGATCGAGCACCACATGGACCTGGTCATGCAGTTCTCGGACAGGATATATGTCCTGGACTTCGGCAAGCTCATCGCGCAGGGCACTCCCGCGCAGGTACAGAACGACCCGAAGGTCATAGAGGCTTACTTGGGGGTGTCGGACGATGCTTAAAATAGACGGACTGAAAGTCAGCTACGGCGGCATAGAGGCCGTCAAGGGCATAACCTTTGAGGTGCCTGAGCGCAAGATAGTCACCCTCATCGGCGCGAACGGCGCCGGCAAGAGCACGACGCTCCGCACGATAGCGGGCCTGGTGAAGCCAGCGAAGGGCCGCATCCACCTCCAGGGCGAGGATATCACAGGTCTCTCGCCGGACCGCATTGTCGCCAAGGGCGTGACCCTGGTCCCCGAGGGCCGTCACGTTTTCCCGGACCTCACGGTCCTCGAAAACCTCAAGATCGGCGCCTACCTGCGCAAGGACGACCTCACTCAGGACCTCAACTGGGTCTACGAGCTCTTCCCGAGGCTCAAGGAGCGCTCCTGGCAGGCCGCCGGTACGCTCTCGGGCGGCGAACAGCAGATGCTTGCCGTCGGCCGCGCGCTCATGAGCCGGCCGAAGATAATCATGATGGACGAACCCTCCCTGGGCCTCGCGCCCATCGTCGTGAAGGGTATCTTCGACATCATCAAGGAGATAAACCGCATGGGCGTCACGGTCCTGCTCATAGAGCAGAACGCCAACATGGCCCTGCGCATAGCCGATATCGGCTATGTCCTCGAGACCGGCAACATCACCATGACCGGCCCCGGCCAGCAGCTCCTGAACGATCCCGCCATCAAGGCCGCCTACCTCGGCACCTGAACGCACAAAAACACCCCGGACAGCTGTCCGGGGTGTTTTCTCTTTTATCTCTGCTCGTTCACATATGTGGACACCCTGTCCTGGATGAGGGAGGCGGTCTGCTCCGCGGTCTTGGCGCCGGAGAAGAAGTCCGCACACTCCTCGAGCACAAGGTCCATGATGCTCTGGTCATAGGAGTAGCAGCGCTCAACCGAGCCTATCAGCTCGCGCAGCTGCTGAGCCTGTTCCTCCGTCATCGCGTAGATGTCCACGCTGAAATCGTCCCAGCTCCAGCCGCCGACGGAGACCTCGACTTGCTCGCCGGTCTCGGGGTCCGTCTCGTAGCGCTTTTCCATTGCCGCAGCCTCGGCCTTTTCATAGGCGGCCATGTTCAGCGGGTAGCCGTTCACATAGCGCCCTTCGTCGCTGTAGTAGTCCTCGAGCAGCATCCGGCGCACAAAGCCCCAGGCCGCGTCCACGTCCTTGCAGGTGGAGCTGATGCTCAGCCGGCTGCCCACGGGCGCCGCCACGTTGCCCGTCCTGTCGCTCGACGGGAAGCCCTTGAACGCCAGCTTGCCGCCGAACATCGCCTCGTACATCTGGAATCCCTCGAAGTCCGTCGCGGAGTAGGTCGTCAGCAGCTGCTTGCCGCCCAACACCAGGGCCGGCGTGCTCCCCTGGTAGTTGCTGTAGTCGAAGGTCTCCGGGAACATGGCGCTGAAGTTCAGCAGGTCTGTGAAGTCCTGGCTGTCAAAGCTGCACTCGCCCGTCGTCCAGTCCACATACTCGCCCAGATTCATCACCAGCATCGCCTGGAGTATCGAGGAGCTCGTCGTGCCTGGGTCGAGCAGATACTCCGCCTCGGGATGCGCCTTCACGACCTCCATCAGCTCCTGCAGCGTCCAGCCCATCTCCTCGCCCAGGACCTCCGCGCTGCCCACAAGGCTCAGCACGCCGAAGGCCGGGGATATCGAATACAGCTTGCCGTCCGTCTCCATCGCCGCGAGGATGTTCGGGAAGAAGTCCTCCCGGGAGAGCTCCGCGTCCGCGTCTATGAGCTCGTACAGGTCATAGAGATAGCCCTTCGCGCCGTACTGCTCTATAGGCAGCTCGTCCGCGATGAAGAGGTCCGGCACGTTCCCGCTTATGATCTCAGTGTTCAGCTTGGTCAGGCCCGCCGTGTAGTCCTCCTCGGTGTTGTACTGCGAGTAGTCCGTCACCTCTATGCGCACCCCGCTGTTAGAACGGTTGAAGTCCAGTATTTCCTTTCTCAGGTCGTAGCCGAGATAGTTGCAGGCCAGGCGCAGGGTCGTCACCGGCGGGACCTCCGAGGCGTCCACCTGACGCAGCCGCGCGAGCTCGGCGCTGCCGCTGTCGTAGCTGTATACAAGGCAGACGAACTCGCCCTCGCCGGTGTAGATGATGCCGTTCACGTCGTCCGAGTCCACGTCGCAGTTGATGAGCGAGACGATCTGCTCGCCCTGGCCTGTCCCGGCGTTCACGCCGTAGATGCAGGAGCTGTCCGTGTAGAAGGCCAGGTATTCCCCGCCGCCAGTGCGGAGATTATAGGCGTTGTCCGGCAGCGCGATGTCCTCGCCGAAGCCTTTGGTCTCAAAGTCCACGGGCCTGAGCACAAAGCCCGCGCCGCCGTTGCCGTAGAGCGCAGCGCCGCCGTCCGGGAGATTTATGAGCCTCTCCCACCAGCCATCCAGCGCCGTGCAGCTGAGCAGCTTGCCCTCCGCCGAGAGCAGGACCAGCACGCTCTGGTTATACAGCAGGCAGAGCCTGCCCTCAGCGTCCGAGACCATGCTGCTCAGATAGGTGTAAGTATCGCCGTACATGTCGCCGGTCTGCATCTGCGCCAGGACCGCCTCTTCCACGGCCGTGAGGTCCGCCTTCTCCAACTCCGAGCCCGCGGCGTCCACGCGGCGCAGCAGCGTCTGTCTCACGCTCTCCGAGTACTGATACTTGTCCCCGGTTTCCTCGTCGAAGTCCTCCGGCAGGTTGAACTTCACGGAGTTCAGCTCCTCGCACACCCAGAACGAGCCGTCCGCAGCCTTCGCCAGACCGTTTATGTTGATGTAGCTCTCCTCATAGCCCTCCGGCGCGGCGCTCTGGACGTAGCCCTCCAGCCTGGCCGCCTCGCCCGTGGCGAGGTCTACAGACCAGAGGCTGAGCTCGTAGCCGCCCGTCTCACTGTCGTATACGTTCTGGGAAAAATACGCCTTTCCGTCCAGTACCAGCGGGCTGCCCATGTACTCCGTGACCCCGTCCAGCTTCGTGAACTCGGACACCCAGACCTTGCCCTCTTCCGCGCCGCCGGGCGCGTCCGTGCTCTGCTCCCCGCCGCTGTCCCCGCAGCCGGGCAAAAGCGTAAATATCAGCGCCGCCGCCATCAGCAGCGCCGCGAAACGTTTGCCTCCGTTCATTTTCAGTCCTCCGTAAACTGTATTATTTGCCGTAACACAGTTGAATTATATCATCCCTCACTGCGTCTGTCAACGAAGCGGGGTTTAAGTAATGCTTAAGTTTCGATTAAGGTGCATAGATATGAAAAAGGGCCGCGGAATTCGCGGCCCTTCTGCGTCCATATTCATCTTGCGACCAGGTGTTCGCCTATTTTGAAAACGTCCCCGGCGCCGACTGTGAGGATGATATCGCCGGGGCGGGCGGTCTCCTTGAGGCAAGCCTCGATCTCCTCAAACCTGGGGAAGAAGCGGCAGCCCTCTATGTGCTGCGCGAGGTCCGCGGAGGAGATGCCCATGGTGTTGTGCTCGCGCGCGGCGTAGATCTCAGCCAGGAAAGTGAGGTCCGGGCGCTGCAGCTGCTCTATGAAGTCGTCGAAGAGCGCGGCGGTGCGCGTGTAGGTGTGCGGCTGAAAAACCAGGATGGTCCGCTTGTAGCCCAGGGGCTCCACGGCGTCCAGCAGAGCCTTTAGCTCGCCGGGGTGGTGGGCGTAGTCGTCGTAGACGTCCGCGCCGTTATACTTGCCCTTGAACTCGAAGCGCCGCCCCGCGCCGTTGAAACCGGCCAGGCCGTACTTGACGGCGTTCGGCCTCACGCCCAGGCAAATGCAGGCCGCCGTCGCCGCGAGGGCGTTCTTGACGTTGTGCATACCCGGGATGTGCAGCGTCACGCTGGTGAAGAACTTGCCGTGACAGTAGATATCGAACTCGCTGTTCGCGCCGACGCGCCGGATGTTACGCGCGTAGACGTCTGCCTTTTCCGTCAGGCCGAAGGTGAAGAGCTCCCTGCCCAGCGGCTCGAGCGCGTCCATGGTGTTCCTGTCGTCGATGTTGGCGACGATCCTTCCGTGCTCCGGCACCTTGGACGCGAACTCGCGGAACGAGCGCTTCACATCCTCCAGGCCGGAGAAGTAGTCCAGATGGTCCGCCTCTATGTCTAGGATGACGGCTATCGTCGGTTGGAAGTACAAAAACGAGTCGTGGTACTCGCAGCTCTCGAGTATTATCGTGTCCCCGCCGCCTACGCGGTGGCCCGCGTGCAGCAGGGGCAGGGTGCCGCCTATCATGACCGTCGGGTCTCGCTCCGCGGCCATGAGGATGTGCGTGCACATACTCGTCGTCGTGGTTTTGCCGTGGGTGCCGGCGATGCAGAGCGCGTTGTCATAGTCCTTCATGATCGCGCCCCAGGCCTGCGCGCGCTCGAACACCGGCACGCCCCGGGCCTTGGCCTCGACTATCTCGGGGTTATCGTCGCGCACAGCGGCGGTGCGCACCACGAACTGGATATCCGGCGCTACGTTCATCGCAGAGTGGCCTATCTTGATGTCTATGCCCAGGCTGCGCAGGTAGCGCGTCTTTTCGCTCTCGGCCATGTCCGAGCCGTCTATCACCAGGCCCATGCCCGCCAGCACCTCCGCCAGCGGCGCCATAGAGACTCCGCCCGCGCCGATCAGATGCCCGCGCTTGCCCGGTTTCAGATATTGTTCAAAGTCTGCCATATATGCTCCAAGCCCTCGAAAAATTTAATCTTGTCATTTCCCTGAGATTATAATACATTATGCTTAACAATACAAGGATTAAAACAGGAGCCCCGATGAAACAGCCGCCTAAATATGTTCTTGATATCCTATGCGCCCTGGGCCGCGCCGGTCACAGTGCGGCTTTGGCCGGCGGCTGCGTGCGCGACAGCCTCCTCGGCAGAAGGCCGAACGACTGGGACGTCGCCTCCTCCGCCCGACCGGAGGAGGTCCTCGCCCTCTTTCCGCGCTGCGTCCCAACCGGACTGCGCCACGGCACCGTCACCGTCCTCTCGCGCGGCGGAGCCGTCGAGGTCACGAGCTTCCGCGCCGAGGGCGCCTACTCCGACCACCGCAGGCCCGACAGCGTCGCCTTCGGCTGCTCGCTGGAGGAGGACCTCGCCCGGCGCGACCTCACCGTCAACGCCATGGCCATGGACGCCGCCGGGAACGTCACCGACCCCTTTGGCGGCCGCGCCGACCTTGAGCGCCGCCTGCTCCGCTGCGTCGGCGCGCCGGAGCGCCGCTTCTCCGAGGACGCCCTGCGTATGCTCCGCACCCTCCGCTTCTCCGCCCAGCTCGGCTTCGGGGTCGAGGCGGAGACCCTCCGCGCCGTGCGTGAGCTCGCGCCGCTCGCCGCCTCGCTCTCCGCAGAGCGCGTCCGGGACGAGCTCATTAAAACCCTGCGCAGCCCCAGGCCGGAGCTCGCCTGGCAGCTCGTGGACCTCGGCCTGCTCCGCGCCTTCCTGCTCCCCGGCGACTGGAACGCCCCCAGGCCCGCCCTCCGCAGCCTGCCCCTCTACGCCAGGCTCGCGCGCTTCTGTCTGGGCCTGGAGCAGGGCGGTTATATTATGTCAACTGCATTCCTGCTCGCAGCCCTCCGTTTCGACGGGGACACGCAGAGAACAGCGGCCGCAGCGGTAGAAGTCCTCAAGTCAGGCAGCCGGGACTGGAAGCGGCTTTTGCGCGACTACGGCCCCGCCGCCGTCCTTGCCGCACAGCCGAAAAACAGGGAACTTCGGGCGGTCCTGCGCTCAGGCGAGTGCTGGTCCCTCGCAGAGCTCGCCGTTGGCGGCAGGGAGCTTGAAGAGCTCGGCTACTCCGGCCCCGAGCTGGGCCGCGAGCTCCGCCGCCTGCTCGATCACGTCATCGACTCGCCCGGCGACAACAGGCCGGATATATTATGTAAACTTGCAGAGAGAAAGGTGCAAAACTGATGGACAGTTGGGAGAAGCTGAAACAGGAATGTCTGGCCTGCCGCCGCTGCGGCCTGTGCGAGACGCGGACGCATGTGGTGTTCGGAGAAGGGCCGCAGGACGCGGAGGTCATGTTCATAGGCGAAGGCCCCGGCGAGCAGGAGGACCTGAGCGGCAGGCCCTTTGTAGGCCGCGGCGGCAAGCTGCTCGACGATATGCTGGAGCTCATAGACCTCAGCCGGGAAAAGGTGTTCATCGGCAACATGGTCAAGTGCCGCCCGCCCAAGAACCGCGACCCGGCCATCTCGGAGCAGGAGGCCTGCGCCGAGTGGCTCCAGCGCCAGATAGAGCTGCTGGAGCCGAAGATGATCGTCTGCCTGGGCCGCATCGCCGCGATGAAGTTCATAAAGCCGGACTTCCGCATAACGCAGGAGCACGGCAAGTGGTTCGACGTGAACGGACGCCGCGTCATGGCGCTCTACCACCCCGCCGCCCTCCTGCGCGACCCCAACAAGCGGCCCGAGACCTTTGACGACCTCAAAAGGCTCCAGGCGGAGATACGCTCCACCTGCGTCCGCACATACTGAAAGAGAAAAGAAAGGCCAATTTTATGCTGCATTTCCGCAAGCTGTCCATTGCCGACAAGGCCTGGGCAGAACCCTTTATCCGGGCCGAGAATTCACGCTCGGCAGACTACAATTTCGGCAACATCTACATGTGGGACGGGGCTTTCCGCCAGCATCTCGCGTCCGTGGACGGGAGGCTCCTGACAAAACTCAGGTATGAGGACATGCCCTTTTTCGCCTTCCCCATCGGCTCCGGGGACCTCAAGCCGGCCATAGACGCGCTGACGGAATTCGCCGCGCACCGGGGCTATCCCCTGGCCATCCGCGGCGTCACCGAGGAACACCGGGCGCTCCTGGAATCCGCCTATCCCGGCAGGTTTTGCTTTGCCGAGGACAGGGACTGCTTCGACTACATCTATTCCATCGAAAAGCTCTCCACCTTCTCCGGGAAGAAGCTGCACGGCAAGCGCAACTTCTGCAACCGCTTTGAGAAGGAGCACTCCTGGGAGTTCAGGCGGCTGACGCCCGAACTCATGCCCTGGTGCATGGGGATGCTGGGCGCATGGCAGGGCTCCTATGAGGCCCCGCCTGAGGGCCTGGATGACGAACACGCGGCCATAGTCCGCGGCTTCATGCGCTGGAGGGAGCTGGGCCTCGAGGGCGGCGTGCTCTTCGCGGACGGCAAGATCGCGGGCTTCACGGTGGGCGAGGTCATCTCGTCCGACACCTTCGACGTCCACTTTGAAAAGGCCTTCGCCTCCATGCCCGGGGCCTATCCCATGGTCTGCCGCGAGTTTTCAAGGCAGATAATGGCCGACCACCCGGAGATCGTCTACCTCAACCGCGAGGACGACATGGGCCACGAAAATCTCCGCTCCGCGAAGCAGGAATACTATCCCGAATTCCTGCTCACAAAGTACACGGCAAGGGAGAAGAAGGATGTCTGAGCTCATCATCCGCCCCGCGCGCGAGGAGGACTCCCCGGCCCTGCGCGGGCTCTGGGCCGAGGTTTTCGGGGACGGCGAAGAGCTGATAGGGGCGTTTTTCCGGCTGCTCTGGCGTCCGGAGGACTGCGCCGCGGCGGAGTGCGGCGGGCAGCTCGTCTCCATGGGTTTCTGCCTGCCGGGCGCGGCCGCGCTCGGACTGCGCTGCTCATATATCTACGCCATGGCAACGTCGGCGCCCTTCCGCGGACGCGGCGCAGCGCGCGAGGTCGGGCGCAGGCTCATAAGCCGCGCCTTCGCCTCCGGCGCGGACGTCGTGGCGACTCTCCCCGCCGAGCCCTCCCTCTGCCGCTGGTACGACGAAAAACTCGGCATGTCCCCGCTCTTCAAAAAGGGCGGCCCCGGCGTGGACTTCCCGCCCGCCTGGCTGGACTTCGCCGCCGTCTGCGGCCCGCACTCGGACGGCACGCCGGACATGCTCTGGGCCGTCGCCCGCCCCGGGCTTGACCCGGAAGGACTCCGCGGCCTGGGCTGGGAGTGCACCTTCGATTAAAAAAGCCGCCCGGCCGGGCGGCTTTTTTCAGAGCTCATGCAACGCGCGAGCCAGTTTCGGTGTCTTTATTGGTGAAGGGCCTTTCGGGAGGGAAGTCTATGGATGATAGGGCGATCATACAGCTGTTCCAAAGCCGGGACGAAGCGGCGATCTCCGCCGTGCGCGAAAAATACGGGGCATACTGCGGCTCCGTCGCCCTGGGCATCACCGGCGACGAGCAGGACGCGGAGGAGTGCGTCAGCGACGCGCTCTACAGGCTCTGGGACTCCATCCCGCCCGCCGAGCCGAAGAGCCTTCGGGCCTTCGCGGGCAGGATAACGCGAAACATCTCCATAAACCGCCTGCGCGACGCCTCGCGCCAGAAGCGCGGCGGCGGCGAGCCGCTCGCCGCCCTCGAGGAGCTGGCAAGCTGCGTCTCAGCGGGCAGGACGCCGGAGCGCATTGTCGAGGACGCGGAGATCACCGTCTGCCTCGACCGCTGGCTCGCTTCGCTTTCCCGCGAGCAGCGCGTAGCCTTCGTGCGCCGCTATTGGTATCTCGACTCCATCGACGCCCTCTCCAAACGCATGGGCTGGTCCAAGTCCAAAACCACCTCCCTGCTCGCGCGGCTGCGCGCCTCGCTCAGGGAAAGGCTCGACTCGGAGGGGATCGAAATATGAACGAACACAGACTCTCAAACTGCCTTGAAAACATCGACCCGCGCTTTATAGACGAGGCCGCCGACTACAAAAAGAAAAGCCGCGGGCGCGGCGTATACTACTTTGCCGCCGCGCTTGCAGCCTGCGTATTGCTCGTTATTGCGGCGCAGCTGCGCCCGGCCGGCGTCGCGGACCCAGGACTCACCGCCGTGCCGCCCGCTGAGACCGCCGCCGCGTCGTCCGCCCAAGGCGTATACGTCCCGGCCATAGAGCTGCCCGAGGCGGAACCCGGCGTCGCCATGGACATGATCGCCTGCGTCGTCTACGAGGGTACGGTCTACACCCAGGGCGAATGGCTCGACGACGCCTCCGCCCTCGTCGGGGAGTACCTCGGCCGCGCCACGGGCAGCATCGACGAGTGGTCGGACGAGTCCGACTACGTTGAGCTCGCCGGCACCATGTCCGGGGACATCTACACCGTCAGGGGATACGACCCGGACTTCCGCATCTGCTGTCTCAACGACGACGGCTCCGCCATGCTGCTCGAGCGCCTGAACGGCATCAGCCTCGACACCGGCGCGGACCTCTTCGACACGCGCCTGCATCTGGCCGAGCGCATGGAGTCCGTCAGCTGGCTCACGCACGAGGACTGGAACGAGGCCCGGCGCGAATTCAGGGAGCTTTCCCTGCCCGGGGACACCGTCTCCGCCTTCCTCGACGAGCTCTGCGCCGGGAAGTTCGTCTACCTCTGGGAGACCGACCGCGACATCTACGACAGCGCCGTCCAGGGGCATCTGTTCATTTCCATGTCCGACGGCACGACAGTCGAGCTCCGGCTCATCGAGGGCGGCTATGTGGGCTACCAGGGCCTGGGCTGGTACTTCGTGAAAATGCCCGGCGCGGTCTTTGACGCCGTGCTCGCCGCCTGCCGGTGAATCAGCCGTTCTGTACCTTTTTCTTCCTTTTGAGCGTAAGCGCCGTCGTAAGAGGGCGCTTTTCGCTTTTGCACTCGAAAAAGGCCACGACGGAGAACACGACCGCCCCGATGAAGTTGACGAAGAGGTCCTCCATCGTGTCGTAGAGCCCGATGTCCAGGAACCCGCCCAGGCCCAGAGGCACCTCTCCGGAGCCCGTGACGAGGATGACGTCCTGTATGTCCTTGACGGTTATGGGTATGTTGCTGTTCGTCGGGTCCAGGCTGACGGAGCTTATCTGGTTCACGATGGTGTCCTTCTGCATATCAAGCAAAAACAGCTTGTCGGCCGAGAGCTCGATGAATTCCCAGAGGATGCCGATGGTCATGGAAAAGCAGAAGGCGGTTATCGCCAGGTAGCCCGGAGAGAGCTGGACCTTCACGTTGTCGCTTCGGTTGAGCAGATCGACCAGCGAAAAGCCCACCGCAGCGCAGAGAAAGCCGGAGGAAGTGTGCAGTATCGTGTCCCAGTTCGAGTACTTTATGAAATACGATTGCAGCTCGCCAAGTATCTCCGCCGCAAACACGAACACGAAGATGATGACCTCGAGCGCGGTGGGGATGTCTATGTTCAGCTTGTTCTCCACGAACTGCGGCAGCAGGTAGATCACCAGCACCAGCACGCAGACGAAAGCGCTCTCAATGTCGCCGCGGAGGATGCAGCGGATGAGGATAAGTATGACGATGAAGCGCAGGACGACATAGGTCCAGAACGCCGCCGGTTCCTCCTTTCTCTTGCGGAGCAGGGCTTTACGCTTGTTCTCCCTGCCCTCAGAGAGCTTTTTCTTCATTTTGCTTCCCCTTTCTGTTTTTCCTGGACTTCAGCACGATCCAGGACGCCGCGATGCACGCCAAGTCTATGCCCAGACATATCAGAACCGGTCCACTGGTCGGGTCCAGGTCTCTGCCGAGCAGGGTGTAGAGCACCATCGTCGGCAATATCCCTATAAAGCTGCTCGCCAGATACTGCCAGTAATCCATCCTCAGCGCGCCGAAGAAAAGGCCGAGAATGTCGTTCGAGAGGTTCGTAACGCGCAGCACCAGCGAGACGAGGAAGAGATTGTCCCTGTTTCCCTCGTAGACCTCGCCAAGTTTTTTATATTTCTTCAGCAGCTTGTGCGCCGCCTCGCCGCCCGAGGCCCGGCCCGTGAAGTACGGCACGCTGATGCAGATGACAGAGCCCACCGCGTTCACGATGAGAGAAAGCGGCGGCTCAAACACGATGCCCACCGCCGTCGCCACCACGCCGTAGAGCACGAAAACCGTCTGGCTCTTCACGGCATAGGCAAGCAGCGCCACGACCACCGCCAGCGCCGTGTTCTTCGGCGCGTAGTTCGTCAGCATCTCGACCGTCACGCCGTCTCCCGCCAGCATCAGCGCCGCGGCTCCCGCAACCAGGCAGAGCATTATGACTATGGGGATATACTTTTTCAGCTTCATCCTCAGCACCTGACTCACAAATTCTAATACAGTTTAGCAGATACGCCCAGTAAATGCAACAGCGGCGCAGCAAAATGCCGGTTTTCGTGCACATCCTCCACCGGGCTTGCGCCGCGCGGAATTCGCTGTTATAATGCTTGCAAGAACATTGAAAAGGGTGGGAAGATGCGGAAGTAATCTGATCCCGAACTGAGCCAGTCCCGAGGCCCGTCTGCGCGGCGGGTCGGGCTCGCCATGCCGGATCAGATACGCCCTCTGCCGCCGCCCTTTTTTGGTACGGCCGCTCTTTGCGCGTCTGCGTCCCGGCTCACGGGGCAGATATATGCAAAGGAGCGGTATTTTTATGCTCACCATAGACAAACTCAGCATCGTCCACCGGCGCGACCTCCGCGAGATAATGCGGGACTTCTCCCTCCACCTCGGCCCCGGCGACAGGGCCGTGCTCATAGGCGAGGAGGGCGACGGCAAGTCCACCCTGCTCCGGCTCATACGCGACCCGGCCCTGGTTGAGGGCTATGTCGAGTGGACGGGAAGCATCTCGCCCGGCGGGCGCTGCGGCTGGCTGCCTCAGGAGCCGGACCGCACGCTGCTCGACCTGACCGCGAGGCAGCTATTCGAGTCCTCCCCCGGCTTTGCCCGCATGAGCCCCAAGGAGCGCGCCGCCCTCGCCGCGGAGCTTGAGCTGGACCTGGACTTTTTCAGCTCCGGGCGCCAGCTGCGCCAGTTCTCCGGTGGGGAGCGGATAAAAATGCAGCTTGCCTGCATCGCCGCTGAGGATCCGGAGCTCTATCTCCTGGACGAGCCCTCGAACGACCTGGACCTGGACGCGCTCGAGTGGCTGGAGGGCTTCATCCTCAGCCGCCGGGAGCCCATGCTCTTCGTCTCCCACGACGAGACGCTAATAGAGCGCACGGCCAACGTCATTGTCCACCTCGAACTGCTGCGGCGCAAGACCCTGCCGCGCGCCACAGTCGCGCGCCTGCCCTACCGCGACTATGTCGAGACGCGCTTTCGCGCCCTTGCCCGGCAGGAGCAGGCCGCGCGCAAGGAGCGCGAGGAATTCGACAGGCGGCTCGAGCGCTACAGGCAGATCCGCCAGACGGTGGAGAGCGCCCAGGCCAAGGTTTCGCGACAGGACCCGCACGGCGGGCGGCTGCTCAAAAAGAAGATGCACTCCGTACAGTCCATGGGCCGCAGATTTGAGCGCGAGCGCGCTGCCCTAACCGCCCTGCCCGAAACAGAGGACGCCATCTTTCTCTCCTTCCCCTCCGAGGTCTCAATACCCGCCGGGAAGCGCGTGCTCGAGCTCAACCTGCCACTGCTCGAGGCGGGCGGCAGGCCCCTGGCCAGGGACATAGAGCTGCGCGTCACCGGCCCGGAGCGCGTCTGCATCGTCGGCGCGAACGGCGCGGGCAAGACCACCCTCCTGCGCCGCATAGCCTCCGAGCTCCTGCCCAGGCGCGACATCCGCGCCGCCTATATGCCCCAGGACTTCGGGGAGCGCCTTGACACACGCCGGAGCCCCGTCGAGCTTCTGAACGTCTCCGGCAGCCGTGCCGAGGAGACCAGGATACGCTCCGTCCTCGGCAGCCTGCGCTACACCTCCAGGGAGATGGAGCACCCCTGCTCCGAGCTCTCCGGCGGCCAGAGGGCCAAGCTGCTCCTCGCATCCATGGCTATAGAGGGCGCGGACGTCCTCATCCTCGACGAGCCCACGCGCAACCTCTCCCCTCTCTCCGGCCCCGTCGTGCGCGAACTGCTCCGCAGCTTCCGCGGCGCCATAATCAGCGTCTCCCACGACAGGCGCTATATCGCGGAGGTCTGTACCGCCGTCTATGAGCTCGGCCCGGGCGGTCTCTCGCGTATTTGAGCCGCTGCCCGCCCTTTGCCCGCATATCCGCCGCTAAAATCCTAAAACTCAACAGCGCCGTATGACATGGTTTGCATAACTAGTTATTCTATACTTATGTCAACTTATTCGCAGGAGGCGATGTCATGGCAGGCAGGGACAAGGCAGGCGGGCCGGAGATACCGGCGAAACGTGTATCCTTATCGGGCAGGGCCGGGGCGCTTGGCGCCGCGGGCGTTTATTTTCTTACGGGCTTTTTGATGTCTGCGGCGAGATTCGCCGGGACCGCGGCTCCCTTCGGCGCGGCGGCTGTCGCCCAGGCCGGCGCGGGTCTGAACGGTGTGGCCTCCCTGGCGGGGGCCTGCCTAGGCTATCTGACCGTCGGTGGGCTGGCCTGGGGGATACGCTATGCGGCGGCCTGCGTGCTCATATTCACGGCGGGTTTCATCTTTATCGACACAAAGGCCAGGGCGCGGCTCTGGTTCATGCCGCTGCTGACTGCCTCAGTCATGGCGGCGACGGGGCTTTTGGGCGGTCTGGCCGCCGGGGATGAGCCACTGGAGCTTCTCATGCCCGCGGTGGTGGAGGCCGTGCTGGCGGCGGGCGCGGTCTGCTTCTTCCGGGAGGCGCTCTCCATGGGCGAGCGCGGCACGGAGGCCTCGGAAAAGCGGCACGACGCGGCGGTCATCGTCTTTGCGGCCTGCGCGCTCATGGCCCTCTCGCGACTGAACATAATGGGCGTCATCTCCATTGGCCGCGCCCTGGCGTTGATGCTCGTCATGACCTGCGCGCTCAAGGGCGGCTCCCTTGCCGGGGCCGCCGCAGGCACCGCCTTCGGCCTGGCCATGGACGCCGCAGCGGGCGGCGTGCCGGTCTTTACCATGGCCTACGCCTTCGCGGGCCTGGTGTCCGGAATGTTCTCGCGCTTCGGGCGGCTCAGCTTCGTCGTGAGCTTCATCCTGGCCAACGGCCTGGCGGTGTTCTGCGTCTGGAACCTCAGCCCCCGCGTGGACGCGCTATTCGAGGTCTTTGCAGCCTCGGTCTGCTTCATGCTGCTGCCGCCGGGACTGCTGGCCAGGGTCGGCGCGCTCATCCAGCCACTCTCCGCGGGCATGGGCGAGAGCGGCCTGCGCCGCTACGCCTCCCGCCGCGTGGAGGGCATCGCCCGCGCCTTCGGAGACGTCTCCGAGGTCGCGCGGCGCGGCGCGCAGTTCGTCAACGACAACGACGTCGCCCGCATCTTCGACCGCGCCGCCGACGCCGCCTGCATCCGCTGCAAGCGCCGGGACGAGTGCTGGGTCAAGGGCTACATGGAAACGCTGGACGCCCTCAACCAGGCCACCGCCGCCATGACGGAGCGCGGGCTCCTCGAGGCCGAGGACATACCCGAGTGGTTCCGCGAAAAGTGCAAGGGCCTTGCCGCCTTCGTCACGGCGGTGAACGCGGAGCTGCGCGCCTCGGCCGGCAGAAAGCAGTTCCGCGCCCGTATGGAGGAGAGCCGCAGCGCCGCCTGGGGCCAGTACGAGGACTTTGCCGAGATCCTCTCCGGCGTCGCGCAGGAGCTGGGCAGCATGAACGGCGCGGACCCCCTCGCCGAGCGCAGGCTCATGCGCTACCTCCGCTCCCAGGACATCGAGGCCGACGCCGCCGTGTTCCGGGACTCCACCGGCAGGCTCCGCGCGGTCATCGAATCGGGCAAGCTCCCCGCGCTCACGAGCGACCCGGCATATCTGGACAAACTCTCCGCCGTGCTGGGCGTGCGCCTGTGCAGGCCGAACTCGGGCGCGGAGGGCCGGATGACCCTGCTCGAGGCCGAGCCGCTCGCTGTCTCCGTCGGAATAGCCGCGATGAAGAAGAAGGGCGAGAACGTCTCCGGGGACCGCGGCACCTATTTCAAAACCGACTCGGGCGTCCTCTGCGTCATCCTCTCCGACGGCATGGGCTCCGGCGAGGACGCCGCCGTCGAGAGCCGCGAGGCGGTGGAGATACTCGAGCGCTTCCTCCGCTCAGGCGTGGACCCGGCAACGGCGATGAAGATACTCAACTCCGTCATGCTCCTGCGCAACGGCGACGAGTGGGGCTACGCCACGGTGGACCTCATGTGCGTGGACCTCTTCACGGGCGAGACCTGCTTCTATAAATACGGGGCCGCGCCCTCCTATGTGCGCACGGGCAAGAGCGTGCGCCGCGTCTCCGGCGAGAGCCTTGCCGCCGGACTCATGACCGGCGAGGGCGCCGCGCCGGATGTGGTAAGGATGCGGCTCAAGCCAGGCAGTCTGGCGGTCATCGCCTCGGACGGCGTGATAAGCGGCGACGACGACGCCTGGCTCCGCGAGCTGATGCGCGGGGACGAGGCCGACGGCGACATGAAGGCCCTGGCCAGGCAGGTCCTGCGCCGCGCAGCGGATGAGGGCGGCTCCGCGGACGACATGACGGTCCTGGCGGTGAGGGTGGACGTGCGCGCATGAAAAAACAAGGTATCGTAAAGGGCGTTGCACGCCGCGTGGTCATCGTCCGTTCGCCGGACCCGAGAGTGTTCGAAGAGGCCATATTCATCGTGCGCGAGGACTTCGCCGGTTCCGGCGGAGTCAGCCGCGAGGAGGTGCTCAGGCAGGCCCGCCGCGCCGCCGGGGACTACCTGCGCGAGGCCATGCCGCCCCCTTCCCGCACCGAGCGCTGGAAGAAATGGCTCTTCATCTCCACCGCAGCCGCCGCGCTGGTCATGGCCCTCGTCATCGTACTCATATGAAAAACGTCCCCCGGCCCTTCCGGACCGGGGGACGTCGATATTTTCTCCGCTGTCACAGCTCCAGGAAGCGCTCCTCGCTGCGGCAGAGCTTCAGGTATAGCAGCAGGCAGGCGGCGAGCAGCAGGGCCGTGCAGATGCCGAGGAAGGCAGCCATACTCACGAAGTCGCTCAGCAGGAACACATAGAGCAGCGCCGGCGCGGCCACGATGCCCCAGGACGAGAACAGGCAGACGCAGACGCTCATGCTGTTTTTGACCACGTTCACCTCGTTTATATAGTCGAACTTGGGGAAGCGCAGGTTTATCACCACGCCGTAGAGCGAGATGAACACCGAGATTATTGCCGGAATCAGCACCACAAAAATCCGCTCCAGCGCCGTCATGGGCAGGGCTATCGCCACGCAGACCGAGGCGATGAACGTCGCCGGCAGGGCGATGACGACGTTCAGCAGGACCTTGGACATGAGTATCGTCCGGACCGGCACGGGGATGGTCTTGGGTATCCACAGGCACTTGCCCTCGAGCGAGATGGTCGCGGCGGAAATATAGTCCATCGCGCCCATGAAGGACAGCGCCAGCACCGCGATGCCGGCCAGCATACCGTCCCCTGGGATGAGGCCGAGGACCTCCATCAGGCTGTCGCGGTAGATGAGCGCCGCGACGCCCATAATGATGAGGAACACGCTGCCCAGGGCGGAATTGAGGATTATCATGCTGTTCGAGGCGAAGCGCCGCAGCTCCTTGCCCAGAAGCGCGGACATCGCGCCCGCGGCCTTGAGCTCGGTGCGGCGGTACTTTATGCGCACGGAGGCGCGCCGAGTGGTGACGCTGGTGAAAAAGCGCGAGAGCAGGGCGCAGACTATGGCGAAGGGCACTATGCAGCAGGCGGCAAAGCCGAGCAGGCTCGGCACGTGGCCTCCGGCTATTGCGACGCCGAGTGCGTAGGCCGGGTAGGCGTAGGCCTCGACGGAGCCGGCAAACTGCGCGCTGCTCTGCAGAAGGGCCATAAGGTAGTTCTGCATGTTCATGGCGGCGTACATATAAGCGCCGAGGAACACGAGCGAGAGCACCAGCGTTATGAGGGTCTTGTAGCGCATCCGCGAGGAGATGAGCGCGAGCAGCCAGGCGAAGAGGCAGGTGAAAGAAAGGATCAGGAAGGGCAGAAGCAGGCAGACGAGTACGAAAAACACCACGCCCAACACCGTGACGGGCAGCTGCATACACCAGACCACGCCCGCGGGGATGAACACAATGAGCTCGAGGCCGTAGTTCACGAGCAGCAGCGCGGCCATGCGCGAGCCGAGGATGCAGGCGGAGGGTATCGGCATGGAAAGGAGCAGCTCGTTATCCTTGGCGTTGAAGAGCTGCTGCTGGGCCATGAACACGCTGCCGATGAAACAGAGCGCTGCCGCAACTATTCCCGCGAGTGCGAAGTAGAACCAGCTCAGCCCCATAGCCGCCAGTGGCTCTGCGATGACGAAGAACATCCCGCCGAACATGACGAGAAAACAGCCGATGATATAGATGAACAGTATGCCCACGAGCACGGCCTTGCCGGCGCTCTTTTTCTTGGCGCCGGTGCTGTTGCGGAAGAGCGCGGCCCAGATGGAGGCAAACTGGGTACGCAAAAGCGCCTTGAACATGGCTTATTCCTCCTCGAGCTCGAGGAACACTTCCTCGAGGGAATCGTTGCCGCGGACCTCCTCCATCGTGCCGGAGACGACGAGCTTGCCGCTCTTGATGATGGCGACCATGTCGCAGAGCTTTTCCGCCACCTCCAGGACGTGGGTCGAGAAGAAGATCGCACCGCCCTTGTCGCAGTGCTCGCGCATGATGGTCTTGAGCTTGTGCGAGGCGACGGGGTCGAGGCCGACGAAGGGCTCATCCATTATGATGAGCTTCGGCTCGTGTATGAGCGCCGAGATGAGCGCCAGCTTCTGCTTCATGCCGTGGGAGTAGGCGGACACAGGCTGGGCGAGGTCGTCGGTCAACTCGAAGAGGTCGGCGTATTTGTGTATCCGCTCGTTGCGCGCGTCGGCTGGCACGCCGTAGACGTCCGCGATGAAGTTGAGGTATTTGATGCCGGAGAGGAAGTCGTAGAGGTCCGGGTTATCCGGAATGTAGGCGATGTCCCTTTTGCACTCCAGCGCCTGTGTCTTGATGCTCTTGCCGCAGACGTATATCTCTCCGGCGTCGAACTTGAGTATGCCGCAGCAGGCCTTGATGGTAGTGGTCTTGCCCGCGCCGTTGTGGCCGATGAAACCGTAGATCTGCCCCGGCTCTATGTGCAGCGAAAGGTCGTCCACGGCCTTCTTCTCGCCGTAGGTCTTTGTGAGGTGTTCTATCCTGAGCATAGTTCTCCTCCTCCAAATGAGATGGTATCTTATTATTTCAGAGCCTGAGTGAGCTCGGCGTAGAACTTCTCCGTCTCCGCCGCGCTCATCAGGTTGAATATACGCGTGAGGCCTCCCTCTGTCAACACCACTATGTAGCGGTCCTGCCCCGGGTCGAGGCTTATGCGCACGTTCTCGTAGCCCTCGACCTCGAAACGCCCCTCGCAGAGCGTGTTCATGCCCGTGCCGGCGACGCGCTTCGCGCTAGGCAGGTCGTCCAGGAGCTCCGTGCCGCTTATCTCGCCCAGCGCTATCTCGTACTTCTCCGTGAAGTGCTCGAAGTACAGCGCCCCGTCCTCTATCCGCGCCTCGCGGGGCGTGAAGTCCACAGCTATGAACCAGATGCTGAAACCCGGCAGACAGACGATGAGCAGCAGCGCGCACAGGCCCATCGTTATCTTCCCCGCGGGCCGCGCGAGGTTCATGCTCATGCCCATGCCCGTGCGGTCGTTTATCATCGCGCGCCTGTCGTTCGGGTTGTAGTACACCATGCCCCAGAGCCAGAACTCGTCCTCGTCCACATAGTCCGGGCCGCTCTCGCGCGTGAGCCGCTCCTGCGCCCGCCGCGCCGCGAACTCCGCCCTCAGGCAGATATAAAGTATCAGCAGCGTGTACAGCAGCGTGGATATCATAAACCCCAATGCACTCTCCCGGAATATCCACAGCGACACGGCCAGGAGCGCCGAGAGCCAGGCCAGGGCCATCCACACCTTGCCCCAATTGTAGCGCCGCACGCGGGTCAGCGCCGCGTTCACACGGCTGTCAGAATCCACCACGTCCGGCCTCTGCCGGAACACCAGCGGGTAGAAGAAAATGCTCATGAGACAGCAGAGCGCAAAGGTACCGGCGAGGATAAGCCCGCCCCAGCGCTCGCCCTCGCTTCCCGAGAGCATCGCCAGCACGCAGGGTATGAGCGATATGACGAGCGGCGGGATGAACAGCCAGCGCGAATAGGGCTTTCCCAGCTCCTCCGGCTTTGCGCTTATGTCCAGCACCACCGCGCCCGTGTAGGGCGTCGACCAGCCCTCCTGCTTTTTGAGCGCCCGCAGCCGCCCGTTGCAGCGCGCGAACAGCACGAAAAACGGCACGAGCGCCGCGACCACCCAGAGCATCATCCACGCTAGGCTCAGGGACGTGCGCTCTATGAAAAACGCAGGCAGTATCGCCGCCGTCAGGACGAAAAACCAGAGCCAGACCTGCTTTTTGTACCTGCGGCACAGCTCCTGCACCCTCGGGTCGTGCTGCGCCGTAAACGGCAGGGTGCAGCCGATGACGATGTTCTTCTTCGCCTTCGCCTCGTTCGCCATGACCCCGGCTATGATGGGCAGCAGGGGATAAAAGCAGAGGACCAGTATGACCGTGGCAGTAAAGTCGCTCATTTTTCACCGCCTCCTTCACGGTAAAATTCGCGGCAGAGGTCCAGAAAATCCGCCTCCGACAGGCCGGAGAGCCGCGCCTCAGCGGCTATCAGCCTCAGACCCTCCAGCGTCTGAGGCCCCAGCTCCCCGGTGTCCGGGGAGCCCGACACGACCGTCCCGCCCCGGCGGTCCGTCGTGATGAGGCCCTCCTGCTTGAGCAGAGTATAGGCCTTGCTGACCGTCATCATGTTGACGCCCGACTGCTCCGCCAGCGCGCGGATGGCCGGCAGCTTCTCGCCCGGCGCCAGCTCGCCCGAGGCGATGCCGACCACGATCTGGTCCCGTATCTGCCTGTATATCGGTATCTGCGACGAAAAATCCAGCCTCAGCAGCAAGCCCGCGCGCCTCCTCTCTTTTGTATTAGTTATTATAATACAAACAATGCACTGTGTCAACGAAAAAACGGGGGAGCTTCCGCTCCCCCGATGCTCAGCCGAACTGCTCGGCTATGTAGGTATCCACCCTGTTTTGGATTATCGCGCAGGCGTCCTCCGCGGACTTGTCGCCAGCAAAGTATGCCCCCGCCTCGTCGATGACGATGTCGAGCAGCGTCTCGTCGCAGTCGTAGACCGCCGATGCGGAGTTTATGAGCGCCAGCGCCGCTTCCACCTCCGCCGCGCCGGGTGTGCGGCCTTTGAGCTCGAGCACGCGCTCCGCGCCGTTCTCGTCCGTCAGCACGAGGTTGCTCGTCATCTCTTCCCGGCCGTCCCAGATACTCAGCCGCTCCTCCAGGGCGCTGCGCAGCTCGGACTCGACCGAGGACGGCGGGCTGCCGTAGGGCAGGTTTTCCAGGGCGTAGCTCAGGAAGGCCTCCGCCGCTTCGCGCTGCGCGGTCGTTGCCGAGACGCCGATGCGGTAGTCGGAGCTGATGGCTATGGTCCCGCCCCCGGCCGAGGGAAAGCCCAGCCTCGCGCAGCCCTCCGGCATGGCCGCGTCCTCCACGCAGAGCGACGCGGGGAGGTCCCTGCCCCCATATTCCAGGGCGCACAGCTGGCGGCCCGCGCATATGCGCGCCATGTCCACGCTCATGTCCGGCTCGAAGCGCTCCGGCAGGGCCGAGGCGTATTCCAGCAGCGCCGCGAACTGCGCGCTGTCGAAGCGCGTCCCACCGTCTATGTATCCGCCGCCGTTGAAGGCGAGGTAGTATTCGAGGAACATCTCGCGGCTCATGTTCGGGTCAAAGACGGGCAGGCCCGTCTCCTCATAGAGTCTCAGCATGTCCTCCGGCGTCCACTCCCCGTCCGGGACGTATTCCCGGGAAATGGCGCAGTATATGAGCTCAAAGCAGGGCGTGAACTCGTATACCCCGCCGTCCGTGCTGGTGCAGGCGTTTATCACGCCCTCGGCAAAGCCCGCGTCACGGACGATATCTCCCAGGTCCGCGAGATAGCCGCACCGGGCCAGCAGCTCCCTCGGCAGGGTGGCGAGGTCGTAGAGGTCCGGCGCGCTGCCCGCGCCGACCTCGGAGGCCAGGCGGGTCATTCCGCTGCCGCCCGTGTAGTATTCGAGCTCGATGACTATGCCCTTCGCGCTGTTCGAGGCGTTGAAGCCCTTCACGAGCTCCGCTATGCCGCTGCCCGTGCCGCCCGCCGCCAGCCTCAGCACACTCAGCTCCAGGCCCTCCGGCAGCTCGCGGCAGACATAGGGCCGGAAGTTGAAGCTCGTGAACCAGCAGTCCTCCGTCAGCCGCAGGCTCGAGCCGAAGCCGCTGGCCTCGGTGTTGATGAGCGGCCTCAGCTCGCCCGTGCGGTAGTCGAGGCCGCAGAGCCAGCCCTCGGAGCCGACATACAGCTCGTCCTCGCCCCAGCCCCATTTGGGCATGTACCAGTCAGTGTCCAGGACCCAGCTCTCGCCCTCCGCGCCGTCAAGGCCGTATTCGGTGACGGTGTAGCCCTCCGGCCTGTTCGCGCAGAAGATGATGCCTCCCTCTGAGTTGTAGGCCAGCACGGTCGGGTGTTCAAAGCGCGTGTCCAGCACCTCGGCCCTGCCCTCGTAGTCCACGAATTGCAGGCTGTTGAACTTCGAGACGAGGTAGCCGCCCTCGCAGGGGATGTAGTCAAAGACGGAGGTCTCGTCGTTGAGTTTGAGCCCGGCCAGGTCCACGTCATGTATGAGCCTGCCCTCGCTGTCGTACTCGCGCATGAAGTAATCGGACAAGCTGTAATCCTCGCCGTGCAGAAAGACGCAGCTCACGAGCCCGCCCCCGGGAGTTATGACGCTGGAGTTTATGAGCGCGTCGGGCTCGCAGGGGAAGGGCGTCCGCCTGAAGCCCCCCGTTTCCGCGTCGTACTCGCAGATGATGTCCTCCACCCCGCTGCCGGTGAGCTTGAAGAAGGCCCGGTCGCGGCCCTCGGCGTAGGGCGAGCAGCTGGTATAGCCCTCGGGCATGGGTATCTCCTCACGCCCGAATATCCCGCTGCCCGCCTCGATGACGCGCACCTCCGGCGTCGCCGCGGGCGGCGCGGTCTGCGTATTTTCCACCGGTCCCGCGCCGCAGCCGGACAAAAGCGCGAGCAGTATGAGAATCGCCGTCAGTTTTCTCAAGTTCGGCACCTCCTTATCCGTATAGCTCGGAGAGATAGGTCGAAGCGCGGTCCTGTATGAGCCGGGCAGCCTCTTCCGCGCTGCGGTCTCCGGCAAAAAAGACTGCCGCCTCCTCGTCTATTATCTCGTAGAGCGCCGGGTCCGTGCCGTAGAGCTCGCATGTGCCTTCCAACAGCCGCCAGAACTTCTCCGCCTCGGCTTCCTCGAACATCAGCCCCGGCTCGTACTTGCTCTGCACGCCGTTTTCCAGCAGGTCCTCCACCTCGGCCTCGAGGATGCTCCTCACCGGACTCAGCGCCCT
Source organism: Clostridiales bacterium (assembly GCA_004553625.1). Classification (GTDB taxonomy): domain Bacteria; phylum Bacillota; class Clostridia; order Oscillospirales; family Oscillospiraceae; genus Scatomorpha; species Scatomorpha merdavium. Next base: position 65,459 of record SFKX01000001.1, read on the forward strand.
CCTGCTCACCGGACCCATGGTCCCCATCAGTTCAGGGGCCTGGCCCTCCTCCGACAGCGCCCAGCGTATGAATTCCAGGCAGCCCTCAACTTCGCCGCTGCGCGCGGAGACCGCAAAGTGCAGGTCGAGCATGAACGCACTGCCGTTCCCGCCCGCGCACGGAAAGCCCACGAAGCTGTAGTCGTTGCCGCTGTATTTCCTTATCGTCGCAAGCCTCTGCGGCCCGTTCAGCACCTCCAGCGTGAGCAGATTCGGTCCGCCGCCGCCCTGCTCCGAGGTCTTCGGCGCGGCGGCGCAGGCCTCAAGCAGCTGCACGAAGCCCTCGCTGTCGAAGCTGCAACTGCCGCTCTCGCGGTCCACATAGCTCTCCAGCGTGAAGCGCAGGCCCCAGGAGAGCACAACGTCGGCCGTGTACCCCTGAGGAAAGACCGTCGCACCGCCGCCCAGCTCCTCCGCCGCGGCCTGCAGCTCATCGAACGTAACCGGGCCCTCGCCAAGCAGGCTCTCCGGTCCCCTGAAGGTGCCGATATTAAACCCGTAGGGTACGCGGTAGAGGACGCCCGTCTCCGAGAGAGCGTCATATAGCGGCTCGATGAGCCCCAGCCGGTCCTCCTCCTCGAGCGTCGGCAGCAGGTCGAGGAACACGCCGTTTTTCTCCGCCTCCGCCAGCGTTTCCATGTAATAAAGCCCGAACATATCCGGCCCCTCGCCCGCGCCCAGCTCTGTCAGCAGCGAGGTTGAGGCCGAGGGACTGAAATACTCGACATCTACCCTGTACTGTTCGCTCTGGCGGTTGAAGGCCGAGGCCAGCAGCAGCGCGTCCGGGCGTATCGCCTCGTCCACGGCCATGGTGATAACAGTCCTGGCGGGGCCGCTCAGGTATTCGCAGACCCACAGCTCCGTACCGCCCCGCTCGCAGAGCAGCAGCCGCCCTTCCGCGGCGGCGAGGGTGCTGAAGGCCCGCCCGGAGACGCCGGTCTCCTGCCAGAGCAGATAGCGCTCCGTATCCCCGGCCTCGGGCTCGAGCAGCCGCAGTCCGCCGTCTATATAAGAGGGGTCGCCCGCCAGCAGTCCGCCCTCCGGCGAGAGGCCGAGCAGCCACACATACCGCCCCGGCAGGCTCATGACCCGGCGGAGCTCCATCGTCCCCGCATCCAGCTCGCATATCTCGCTGCGCTCGCCCGCGCTCACATATGCGCAGACCAGCACCCTGCCTTCGTACACGGCCATGGCCGTGAACTGTGCGCCCTTCTCCGCCTCCGCGGCGCCGCCGTCGAGGTCATACAGGCAGCCCTCGCTCAGGGCCAACGCCCGCCCGTCCTCCGTCAGCAGCAGCCGGGTATAGCGCTGCGCCTCGACCTCGCGGCTTCCTCTGAGCGCCCCCAAGCCGTCGAAGCTGAGCAGGCAAACGCCCTCGCCGGCGCCCGTTTGCACGAGAGCGGCAAAGCCGCCCTCGGGAGCTGGGCTGATGGCCAGTATCTGCGCGCAGTCCTCCGGCAGCGCGCAGGCGGCATAGCCCTCGCCGGAGCCGAGATACAGCCCGTCGCCGCCCAGCACCGTCCCGCCGTCTTTCGTGACGCACAGGTCGTTCACAAAGTTCATGCCTTTCGGCAGCGCCTCCGCTCTCATATTCCAATATTGAACGATTTCCGGCCCGCTCGCAGCGCCGCAGCCGGACAAAAGCGCGAGCAGTATGAGCATCGCAGTCAGTTTTCTCATTTGGAACGCCCCCTTGTTTGCAGGGTAACATACATTTGTATCCAATTTGCATCGTCCCGCGCACAAATTTTCCGGCGCGTTTCTGTGTATCCTGCCGGAATATTGACACAGAGAATACAAATGTATATCGTAGTATGCATGGGAGGGGTGAGGACATGGACTTTCGTATATTGATAGTTGAGGACGAGGCCAGGCTGCGTGAGGTCGTCTGCGACTACTTCCGCAGCCGGGGCGACACGCCCTTCGAGGCCGAAAACGGCCTGCGTGCGCTGGAGCTTATCGAGGACGCGGAGTTTGACGCCGTGCTGCTGGACATCATGATGCCGGAGCTGGACGGACTTTCCGTCTGCCGCGCCCTGCGCCGGGACAACGACGTGCCGATAATACTGCTCACCGCGCTCTCCGACGAGGAGGACAAGCTGCTCGGCTACGAGCTGGGCGCGGACGACTATGTGACGAAACCCTTCTCGCTCTCGGTGCTCTACGCCAAAACGGCGGCGCTCATAAAGCGCAGCCGCCGTCAGGTGCTCACGGGCGGCCGCATGGAGGCCGGCGGCATCGTGCTCGAGGACTCGACCCGGCGCGTCTGGGCCGGGGGCCGCGAGCTTGCGCTCACGCCGAAGGAATACGCCCTCCTGCGCTGCCTCATGATAAACCGTGGCCTGGTGATGAGCCGCGAGCAGCTGCTGGTGAAGTGCTGGGGCTACGACTACGAGGGCGAGGCCCGCGCCGTGGACACGCACATAAAGCGCCTGCGCGAGAAGCTGGGCGGGAGCGCCGCCTGCATCAAGACCGTCATCAAGGCCGGCTACCGGCTGGAGGGCTGAACATGAAGCGGAAAGACAAAGCCCCGCCGCGCTCGGCCAAGGCCGTGCCGCTCCTCATCTGCGCCGCCGTGTTCCTCACCTGGGCAGTTTCGATGTTCTGCGCCACGCTCGTGGCCAAGGGCTTTGCGCAGGAGCGGTATGACAGCGCGAACGAAGTCAATGCCAGCCTGATAGCGGACCGGTGCTTTGACAGCACGCCAGGCGCCGGGCTGAGCGGGATGGCAAACTTCGAGGACAGCCGGTTCTGGGAGGCGGCGGCCTATGGCGCACGCATCGGCGGTCTCAGCCCCGGGAGCTTTTACGGCAAGGCCGAAAGCTCGCCGGTATATTCCGCCGCAGCGGTGTACGACGCCGACGGGCAGCTCATAGAGTGCAGCTGGCGGGACTTCATATACTTTCAATATCTCACGCCGGAGCAGCTCATCTCCGGCGACGCGGGCGAGGGCTATGCCCGGGCGTTTATCGATGCCTCCCTGCTCACGGCGGAGGGGGCCGAGGCCATACGCGCCGGCGCCGTCGTCTTTGTGCTGGCCCTGCGCTTCACCGGCGCCTTCGACGGTAAGGAGTTCACGCCCAGCCTCATAGAGTTTTTCGACTACGACGACTACGAAACTCAGACAGCCGTCGCGGACTATGACGCCGCCGAGTTGCTGAGCGCCGAGGACGCCGTGTGGAGCGTCCTGTACTCCGACCCCGACGCGCTCCCCAAAGGCGCGGAGACCGTCACGCTCTACGCACGGCGCGCCGAGGTCTGCATATACGAGCCCTCGCCTGCCTTCTCATTTGACGGTGAGGACTACAGCGGCCTCGCCGACTTCGTTTCCAAGATAGGCCCGGGCTTCAAGGACGGCTGCGAGCCGATCCTGGACTATCTCGCCTCCGACGAGCTGTGCGTCTCCGTCTGCCACAGCTACAACTTTGACGGCGGGACAGGGTACTCGTCCAATATCTACAGCGAGAACATCAGCTCGGGCGAGGTCGAGGTGGAGAACTACATCGTGTGTGCGTCGTACTTTTCGCCCTGGGGCAGCGCGCTGCGCGAGCTCTGGCGGCTGTATCTCGTGACTTTCCTGCTCGCGGCGGCGCTGGCGCTCTTTGTTAACAGGCGCATAAGGCGGCGGCTCATCACCCCGGCGCGCTATGTGGGCGACGCGCTCATGTACGGCGGGGCGCCGGACTGGTGGGAAGGCGCGGACTGGCGCTGGCTCGAGGCCGAGCGGCTGCGCGAGGGCTGCTACAAGTGCTCCGACGAGATAAAGCGCCTCGGCACCGCGCTGGACTACGCCAAGACGGCAGAGCAGGACCGGCGGCAGATGGTGTCGAACATCGCGCACGAGCTCAAGACCCCGCTGGCAGTCATACACAGCTACGCCGAGGGCCTGAAGGAACGCATAGCCGAGGACAAGCGGGACAAGTATCTCGGCGTCATCCTCTCCGAGGCCGAGCGCGCGGACGCGATGGTGCTGGAGATGCTGGACCTCTCGCGGCTCGAGGCGGGCAAGGTGAAGATAGAGCGCACGGAGTTTTCGCTCCCGGAGCTGGCGCGGAGCGTGTTCGCGAGGTTCGAGATGGCGGCGCAGGCGAAAGGGCTGGAGGTAGAGTTCAGCTTCCCGGAGGAGCTGAGGGTAACGGCGGACGAGGGGCGTCTGGCGCAGGTCGTCGAGAACTTCGCCGCGAACGCGGTGAAGTACACGCCCGAGGGCGGGTGCATCATGGTGAGCGCTGAGCGGCGCGGGAGCAGGACGCGCTTTGCCGTGGAAAACGACTGCCCGCCCCTGCCGGATGAAGCGCTCGGGAAGGTCTGGGAGAGCTTCTACCGCGCGGACGAGTCCCGCACGGGCGGCGGCACGGGCCTGGGCCTGGCGATAGCAAAAAGCATCATCGAGCTCCACGGCGGCTCCTGCGGCGTAAAAAACACCAAAACCGGCGTGGAATTCAGCTTTGAGATATGAAATATGCGGAAAATGTTGTTGACATGGGCCATTCGGCGTGGTATTATACTAAGGCCGCATTGACAGGGTACACAAGCGGGCCTTGCCCCACCCTCTAGAGCGAGTCTCTTACAGAGAGGATGAAACAGAAATGAAGCATGCAGTCATCGAGACCGGCGGTAAGCAGTACCGCGTCGCGGAGGGCGACGTCATCTACGTCGAAAAGCTCGACGCCGAGGCCGGCGCTACCGTCAAGTTCGACCGCGTTCTCGCCGTCATCGACGAGGGCAACGCCGTGTTCGGCACCCCCATCATCGAGGGCGCTTCCGTCACCGCCAATGTCGTCAAGAACGGCCGCGGCAAGAAGGTCCGCGTCTACAAGATGAAGCCCAAGAAGGGCTACCAGCGCACGCAGGGCCATCGTCAGCCCTACACCAAGGTCCAGATAGAGACCATCGCGTGACTATCCCCCGCACTTATGACATTGGAGGTGTAACACATGGCACATAAAAAGGGAATGGGCTCCACCAAAAACGGGCGCGACAGCGAGTCCAAGCGCCTCGGCGCCAAGAGGGCCGACGGGCAGTTCGTCCTCGCCGGTAACATCCTCGTCAGGCAGCGCGGCACCAAGATCCACCCCGGCACCAACGTCGGCAAGGGCAAGGACGACACCCTGTTCTCCCTGGTGGACGGCACCGTCCGCTTCGAGCGCTACGGCAAGGACCGCAAAAAGGTCTCCGTCTACGAGCTCAATCAGTAACAAAACAAAAAAGAGACGGACTTTTCGTCCGTCTCTTTTTGATATCGGGAGTTTTTATTATGGCATCACCATTTGTTGACAAGGTGACGATCCAGGTCCGCTCCGGCGACGGCGGGGCCGGGGCCGTCTCCTTCCACCGCGAGAAATACGTCGCGGCGGGCGGGCCGGACGGCGGCGACGGCGGCCGCGGCGGCAGTATCATCTTCACCGTGGACGAGCACATGTCCACGCTCATGGACTTCCGCTACAAGCGTAAGTTCACGGCGGAAAACGGCCAGCCCGGTCAGGGCAAGCGCTGCTCCGGGAAAGACGGCGCGAGCATCGTCCTCAAGGTCCCGCGCGGGACCGTCCTGCGGGACGCGGACAGCGGCGCCATCATGCACGACATGTCCTCGGGCGAGGACTACGTCGCCTGCCGCGGCGGCCGCGGCGGCTGGGGCAACAAGCACTTCGCCACGCCCACCCGCCAGGTACCCCGCTTTGCCAAGCCCGGCCTGCCCGGCGAGGCGCACACGATAACGCTGGAGCTCAAGCTCCTTGCGGACGTGGGCCTCGTCGGCTTCCCGAACGTCGGCAAGAGCACGCTGCTCTCCGTCGTCTCGAACGCGCACCCCAAGATCGCGAACTACCACTTCACCACGCTCTTCCCGAACCTCGGCGTAGTCTACGTGGACGAGGGCGTGTCCTTCGTGCTGGCGGACATCCCCGGCATCATAGAGGGCGCGAGCGGCGGCGCGGGCCTGGGCCACGATTTCCTGCGCCACATTGACCGCTGCCGTCTGCTCATCCACCTCGTGGACGTCTCCGGCAGCGAGGGGCGCGACCCGGTGGAGGACTTTGAGGCGATAAACGCGGAGCTTGAGCAGTACAACCCGGAGCTGGCCTCGCGGCCGCAGCTCGTTGCCGCAAACAAGTGCGACCTGCTCGAGCCGGGCAGCGACAACCTCGAGCGCCTGCGCGCGCATGTGGAGGCGAAGGGCTGCAGGTTCTTCGAGCTCTCGGCCGCGTCCACCGTGGGTACGCGGGAGCTGATGCGGGCCGCGGCGGGCGAGCTTGCGCACCTGCCGCCGGTGACTGTGTATGAGCCGGACTACGTCCCGCCTGAGCCGGAGATAGGCACAGCGGAGGACGTCGTGATAAGGCACGACGGCGACATGTGGATAGTCGAGGGCGACTGGCTTGCGCGTCTGGTGGCGTCCGTGAACTTCTCGGACTACGAGAGCCGGATGTACTTCGACCGCTGCCTGCGCACGGCGGGCATCTTCGAGCGCATGGAGGCCCTGGGCGTCAAGGACGGAGACACCGTCTCGCTCTACGACATCGAGTTTGAATACAAGGACTAACGGCAAAAAGCCGCCCGATACCGGGCGGCTTTCCGCTTTTTTCAGCTTTCGCTTACTTCATGCCGTTCTCGTAGGCCTCGATCATCTTCTTGACCATCTGGCCGCCGACGGAACCGGCCTGGCGGCTCGTGAGGTCGCCGTTGTAGCCCTGCTTCAGATTCACGCCGACCTCCTTTGCCGTTTTTTCACCTCAAAACTTCTGCTTCAAGCCCCTTTGGACAGTTCCTTTGTATCCACGACTCTTTCAGGGCTTTCGTCAAGCTCTCCTATAAAACGGTAATATATCTTTATGCTCTGCCTGTAGCTCTGTTTATGGCTCGTCACGCGCTTGCCTTCGGGCAGGAGCTTCGGGCCTATCTCGATGCGCTCTATGAAGGTGTGGAGGATTTCCCGGTCCAGCTTCTCGATATGCGTGTACTTCTTCGCAAGCTCGAAGAACTCCGTGTAGGCGTCCCGCACTTTTTCTGATTCCAAACGGCCGGATTTGAGCTCCGCCGACCTGCGGTTCAGCTCCTTCATCTCGTCCGAGAGCTTCCTTGCCATGCTCTCGAGCTGCTCGTCGCTCAGGATACCGGAGGCGTTGTCGCGGTACATCCGCTCCAGCATTCGGCCCGAGTTTTCAAGCTGCTTTTCAATGAGTCTCAGCTGCTTAGGCACGTCCGCCTCGCCGGAGAGCTCCCGGGCGCGCTCTACGGCCTGGCGCGTTATCTCCTCCGTCTCCTCCACGCTGAACCTTATCAGCTTTTCCAGGTCACGCCGGACTATCTCCACGAGGTCGTCATAGCGTATCCTTGCGCCCGCCTCGCAGCGGTGCGTCGAGCGCGATGAGAGGTTGTTGCACACGAGGTACCAGTATTTCTCCCGTTCGCCCTTGTAAACCGAGCCGCCGGAGCACATCGCAGCGCCGCAGCTGGCGCAGAAGGCCACGCCGCCGAAGATACTGTGGCGGAAGGACGGGTTTGCGGCATTGGACTTAGTGTTCTCGCCGAGATAGTGCTCGGCAAGCTCGAACTGCTCGGGGCTGACAAGCGCCTCGTGCGTGTTCTCGGTGACGAACCAGTCCTCCTCCGGCACGGGCAGCTTCTTCTTCGACTTCACGCTGACCTTTCGGCTCCGTCCGAGTATGGTGTGGCCCAGGTAGACGCGGTTGCGCAGGATGCGCTTCACGGTGGTGTAGTTCCAGGCGTCCGAGACGTGGGCCGCACCGCGCTCGGTGAACTCGTCGCGGCACTCCACGCGGTATTTGAGCGGGGGCATTACCCCCTCCCTCGTCAGCCTTGCGGCAATCGAACGCGTGGACTCCCCTGCCGCCGCCAGAGCGAAGATGCGCTGCACCACCGGCGCTGTGTTCTCGTCGGGGACGAGCTGGTCCGTGGTGTTGCGGGCCTTTTTGTAGCCGTAAGGCGGGCAGGCGGCGTATTTGCCGTTCCTGCGCTTGTTGTCCAGCACCGCACGGACCTTGCGCGAGGTGTCGCGCAGGTAGACGTCGTTCATGGCGAACTGGAACGGGGCCATCATGTTGTCGCCGGTGGAGTCGAAATTGTCCTGCGGCGCTATATAGCGGATGCCGTTCTCGGGGAAAAATCGCTCGGCGTAGTAGCTCGACTCGGACATATCCCTGCCGAGCCGGGACAGGTCCTTGGTGACGACCGTGTTAGCCTGGCCGGTGCTCAGGTGCCGCAGCATGGCCTGGAAGCCGGGCCGGTCAAAGTTGCCTCCTGAGAAGCCGTCGTCCACGAACTCACGGACTATTATGATGCCGCGGCTGCGGCAGTAGCTCTCGACTATCTCCCTTTGGTTCATTATACTTGAAGACTCGCCGCGCTTTTTTTCCTCGTCCGAGAGCCGGTAATAGGTGTCGGCAAGTCTGAGCTGGGTCCCCAACAGCTTTCCTCCTTTCCGGATAGGGACCGCCCGTACATGGCGATATTATACCACCGGCCTGTCCGGGCGGTCAAAGCTGTGGATCATTCCAGCAGAGGCAACGATTTCCTCCACCACGGCCTGTTTCGCGGTCCTGTGACCCGTGAACACCCGCTCGACGACGTAAATCGCACCGCCGAGCTCATGCAGGCAGCTGTCCTCATACACGGTGTTTGCGGGATTGGCTGCATTTCTTGGCCTTCTCGCCGCGCTGTGCTGCATATGCTTCACCTCCATGCTTCAAGTGTTCCCGTTTTTGCCGGAAGGTAATACTATGCCGCCGAGACGGAGCGATTCAGGCGTGGAGGGAATACAGCGAACCGCAGCTGATTTGTATATCCAAATATGTACTGGTTTTGTTGGCTATGCAGGGCAGCAGATTGTCTGAAGAAAGGCGCGGACACCATTGAGGTTGTCCGCGCCTTTGTATTTTGATTCAGCTCATCCGGTCCGCATATGTCTCATGATCCTATGTTGTTTCGGCTGACAGCAGCTCCTCAAGCATTTTTATTCCCGCCGTGGGGAAATCAAGTTTTTGCACATGCTTCCCGATCTCAGTTTTCGTCATTGTCCTGAGCCGCTCCCACTCCTTTTCCTTGTACATGTTGTCCTGCGGCAGTCTGATCAGGAGCTGCAGGAGCTCGCGCTCGAAGCGCTCTCTCGGCGTCTCCGGCTCCCAGTGAAGCTCCAATGCCGCCTTTTCTCCCGAATGGAGCGTGAACTCCGCTCTCAGTCCTCCGCAGCGGCGAGTCCTCACGGGGCGCCGCTCCCCGCAAACGTGCATTTTAAGTTCCCCGGAGAATATTCCCTCAAACCTCAGTTCAAACCTGCGTCCGGCATCCCATTTCTCCGGCGGCATGGATATCTCCAGGCTGAGTCTGCCCTCTTCCTCCATGCTCTGAGTGAAAACCGTCACGGACGGCTCCTTCGGGCTGCCCTCATACAGCTGGAAGGCCCCGTTTCCCGGGAAAACGCGCACGAGCAGTTTCTCCGGCTCCGTGCAGCGGCTGTCTGGCTCCGCGTCAAGCGCAAGCACGGTTCCGGCTTTTGCAAGGGCAGGTATGCTGCCCATATCCCGGAGCATATGCAATCTCCGTCCGCCGTCGTAGACCAGGCCTGTGAAGATGTCCGTCCAGCGGCCCTCCGGCAGCCAGACATCTGTCTCGCCCATACCGAGATCCTCTGAGTGCTCTGTAATCGGAGCAACTAAGAGGCTTTCACCAAACATATACTGTCCATCAGCTTCATACGCCTCCGGCTCCTCAGGCCACTGATGATACATCGGGCTTACCAGCTGCTTGCCCTCGAGCTTGCCCAGGCAGGCGTAAGTATAGATATATGGTATCAGCATGTGTCTCAATCTGAACCACTTGGCGGCAATTTCCCTTGCGCCCGATGGCAGGGTCCAAGGCTCCTTCGACACAGTTGGCGTAGGGCAGCAGTGGATACGGTTTATAGGGCTGAACACGCCGAATTGCAGCCAGCGGAGGTACAACTCGTCGTCGCGTTCGCCCTGGTAATGCCCTCCAATATCGTGGCTCCACCACCCAAAGCCAATGTTTGCGGAAGTTGATGTGAAATATGGCATATAGCGCAGAAACTCCCAGTTCATGAGCGTGTCGCCGCTGAAACCCACGGGGTATCTGTGCGCGCCGGGGCCGCAGTAGCGCGAGAGGATTACGCCCTCGCCTGTCCTGTGCTCGTTGTCCAGCCAATGGTAATGGTTCAGCGCCCAGAGCGGGTCGAGTCCCTTCTGCGCGGTCTTGTTCCCCTGCTGCCAATCTATCCACCAGAAGTCCACGCCCTCATCCTCAAGCGGATGGTGGACAGCATCGAAATAGCCTGCAACAAAATTCTCGTCCTGTATGGCAAAGGGTATGTGCCGCTTTGTCTCCGGGTCGAGGTCCACATACCGCGCCATATCCACATATCGCTTTTCAAACCAGCGCAGGCCAAGGGCCGGGTGCAGATTCAGGCTCGTCCTCCTGCCCTGCTCATGCAACTTCTTGAGAAACGCAACGTGATCCGGGAACAGGCTCTCGTTCCAGGTGTATCCCGTCCAGCCCTCCGTTCCCCCGTATTCCTCCCCGTTCAGGCCCTTTTCACTGATGCCGAACTGCCTGTCGATATCGACGTAATGCCAGTCCATGTCGATGACGGCTACGGATATTGGTATACCCTCGTCATCAAAGCGCTCCATGAGTTCAAGGTACTCGTCCTGAGTATAAGGCCAATAGCGGCTCCACCAGTTGCCAAGCGCCCAGCGCGGTATGACGGGAGGGCAGCCGCTTATCTCATACAGCGCCTGAACCGCCCCGGCGTAGTCGTGACCGTAGGCAAACACATAGAGGTCGCGGGCGCCCTTCGGGCGCGACACCAGTTTTCCATCGGGCATGAGCAGGAGACTCGACGAGTCGTCCAGCACCGCGACGCCGCTTTTGGAGCACACGCCGAGTCCGAGCGGTATGTGTTCTTTGTCGTAAACATTTACATCCGGTAGTATTCTGAGATGCTTGCCATCCGTCGTATCCAGGGTCCTGAAAGTACCAAGAAGATTCCCGACGTTGTCAAGCCCGGCCTCTCTGCCGTCCGGGAAGGACACGCATCCTTCAAGCGGCCTGTCAGGAGGAATGCACAGCTGTACGGCGCCGGTATCGAGCCTGAGCACGCCGTCATCCTCCTTCAGGCTGAACTGCACTGGGCGGGCATCTCTGTACCACACTAGCTGGCTGGCCTCGTCAACAAACCCGCCGCCCGGCACTGTCTCAATTCTAAACAGCCTGTCCGCCAGCACGGTGAGCCTGAGCCCGCCGCGGGTCACCATGTTTTCTTTCCGTGCAAACGGCCTGAGCTTCGGAACAAGGTAGTCGTACAGCATATATTTCTCCGTTCCGGCGCACCGGCTCAACCGGTATAACAACGCGCCTCATATTCATATGGAACAGCCGGCTTCGCGCCTTCATCCGCGAACTTCAATGTATAGCGCTCTCCCGAGACGTAGTCAAACCAATCGTATTCCGATTTTTCCGAATAGGACCAGAACTCCAGCTCCAAATAGTCCTCAGTGCCATTTCCTACATAGCTTCCGAGTTCCCCGTTCGCAGTATTCAGGGGTATCACGGACCCGCCGCGGACAAACACCGGTATCTCGTCGAGCTCGCACTCGAATATGTGGGTCCCGGGCTCATAGCGTTCCCCGTCAAAGAAGCCGTACCACTCCCCTTCGGGAAGATACACCTCCACCCTGCCGCTCGATATCTCCGTCACCGGGGCGACGAGCAGGCTGCGTCCCAACATATACTGGTACTCATACTCCGCCGCCTCGCTGTCCTCTGGGAACTCATAGGCCATGCTCCGCATGAGCGGCTCGCCGCTCTCGCTTGAATATGCCGCCTCGGAGTAGATATACGGCAAAAGGTTCATTCTGAGGTTTGCGTAGTACTTGTACACCTCAAGGCAGGTATCGCTGCCCTTGCGCTCGGCCATGTTCCAAGGCGTGCGGGCCACACTGGGGACTGGGTCTCCGCTGGTCTCCGAGTGCAGCTGCATCACCGGGGAAAAGGCCGCCTGGGCGGCGCTGCGGCAATAGAGCTCCGTTGTTGGCACGTCTCCGCTGAAACCCGCGATGTCCCAGGCCACGAAGGGTATGCCGGACATGGACGCGCTCTGGGCGGCGATTATTGCCGATTTGAAGGCCTTTTCATCCGACAGCTGATCGCCTATCCAGCACAGGGGGTGCGTCTGCATGGAGCTGCCCCCCGCCCGGCTGAAGGTCACTCGCTCCTGCCCGTCGGCATTTATGAAGTCATAGTAAGCCTGCGCATAGGCATCGGGATATGCATTTCTGAGGCTGCGGCCCGAGAGGCCGTTCGAGGCCACGACGTCACTGCCCCAGACGAACTCGCCGCCGTCGGTTTTGAAGCCGTCTACGCCCAGCTCGTCAATAAGATATCTCCGCTTTTCCAAAAACCAGCTCGCCGCTTCGGGATTTGTGAAGTCCACCAGGAGGCTGCTGCCGAACCAGGTCCCGGACGGCATACGGTAGGTCGAACCGTCCGCACGGCTGAACACATAACCCATATCCTCGGCATAAAACTGGTCTCTCATGGACTGTACCGGAGCAGTCGCCGAGTATTTGAGCACCGGTATCTGCCACAGCAGGACCTTTATCCCGTTCTTGTGCAGCTCGTCGATCATACCTGCGGGGTCAGGCCATCTGCCCGAGAACGTAAAATCGTCCAAGCTGAAGGCCCCCGAGCCGTCATTCGGCTCATACTCCGCGTCGTTCCAGATGTAGAAGGTCTCCTCGTCGCTCCAGGCTTCGATGACTATTACGCTGGTGGATATCTGGTTTTCCAGAGCGGCGTCCAGCTGCTCCATTATCTCGGATTGCCTGTTCCACTCGTTGGCGGATATCCACGGGCCAAAAGCCCAGGCGGGAGGCAGTTCCGCCTTCCCGGCCAGCTCTGAATACTTGGACAGGATGTCGGCGTTATCTCCGGTTATGAAGTGGAACGGCACGGAAAACTCGCCGTCGCCCTCGGTATACACCTCCACGACGCAGGCGTCTTCACGCTCAGAACACATGGCAAAGCGCGAATAGCAGGTGCTGTCCACAAAGAGCCCGTACTTATCAGGCACGAAGTAGAACGGCACCGGCGTATAGGATTCGCCCTGCTGCTGTGTATACCAATTGACGCAGTAGATGTCCACGGTCTTGCCGCGCTGGTCTAGCGAATCGTACCTCATGCCGAAGCCATAGAACGCATCGTCGTCTCCGGCAGAGAGGCTGAGCCTCACTCCGCTGACGCTTTCACCGTCGGTCAGCAATTCCAGGCCCTCGCACATGTTCAAAAGCTCACGTCCGTCAAGCTCTGCGGAGAAAGCGCAGCTGTCCTCTGCAAATTCGGCTTTGAGTCCGCCGCTTGTCAAAGACAGCTCTCCGGCTTTCTCCAAGTCCGACTCTTCAGCGCCGTCTTCCACCGTGAGCGAAAGCACGCCGTCCGACAGCTCCGCCCTGGCCGTGGCTTCCACGCCTCCGGCCGAGCCGGAAATGACCAGGCCGCTTTCATCCGCGCGTATACTTTCGGGGATAAACGTCTGCCATTCGGAAATTGAGAACTCAAATATGCCGAGCTGTTTTTCCGCTTTCCCGTCCGTTCCGGCGCAGACTGTGTATTCCACCCTGTCTCCGGTGTCGAAGCTGCCGAGCTTGCCTATGCAGCGCAGCCTTTCCACGCCGTCAACGCTGACGTTTGCCCTGTGGCTGCATTTTACCGGCTCCATGAGTTCTCCGTTCAGAGACCACTCAAGCCAGATGTCCTTGTCCTTCAAGGATGTCCCGACGGAGACGTTTATCTCCACTTCTTCGCCGGTTTTGGGGTCCCTGGGGCTCCTCTGCCACCATTTCTCGGGTACTTCTTTGCTGCCGTACAGGTTGTCCCAGCCGTAGGGCTCGTGAGCGAGACCGTCTGAGGGCAGCCCATAAAGTTGAAGTACTTCCTTCCCCGTCCCCTCGGTCTGAACCGCCCCGCAGGCAGAGATCGCGGCGGCGAGCAGGATCGCCGCCGCGATTATCAGGGTTTTTCGCATCGTTATTCTCCCGTTATGCCGGTCTTTTCGATGCTCTCCACAAATTGCCGCTGAATTATTACGTAGAGCAGGATGAGCGGAAGTATCGAGAGCAGAGTTCCGGCTAGGCGAATGGATTCATTCAACGCTCCGCCGGTGCTGACGCCGGAGGAGGAATAGAGTTTGTTGAAAGCGTCCACAAACTGCTGAAGGTGCATGGGAAGGGTCGTCACGGCCCCGGTCGAATACTGCGGTATCTGTGTCGTGTCGTTCCAAATCCAGATGAACGAGAACAGGTATGTCAGCACCAACGCAGGCTTTGCCATCGGCAAGGCTATGCGGAAGAATATCTTCCACGGCCCGGCCCCGTCTATTTTTGCCGCTTCGTCCATTGCCTTCGGATATGAGCTGAAGTAGTTGTAGAATATGAGCAGGAACACCGAGCTTTTGATGCCCTGGCCGAGCAGGCAGATGAGATACATCGGCCAGATAGTACCTACCAGTTTATAGGTATTGAAAAGCAGGAACCTAGGTATGGTCGTGACCTGGCTGGGGATGAGAAAGATGAACACCGCGAGCACGACCCAGAGCTTCTTGAACGGCACGGGGTATCTCGCCAAACCGTAGCCCGCCATGGCAAGCGTCAGGGTCTGGAGTCCGGCCGGTATCACCGTCATTATGAGAGAGTCCTTGAGTCCGTCCCAGAACTCCAGCGTCCTGGCAGCTTTTCTGAAACCCTCCAGTGTGAAGTGCGTCGGCACCCAGGTCACCGTGGCATCCACCAGGTCGGCCGTGTCCATGAGGCTGACGGATATCATGTAGATAAGCGGGTAGATAAACACAAAGCCCAGGCCGGTAAGGATCAGGTAGGTCATCAACTTTGCCGGCACGCTTGAAGAACCCGCCTTGCCTCTGAAAAACCTTGCAAGCGCCTCGCCCACATTCAGGCGGGCAACTCTGCTCGCAGCTTTCCTTCGCATCATTTTGACCCTCCCTTCTCACGGCGCTCCCTGAGCAGCAGGAAGGCAATGGTCATGAGCAGCATCAGGCAGAACGCGTATATCCACGACATCGCCGCAGCAAAGCTGTACGGTCTGGCTATGTCCGTGATCGACTCCATGATCTTTGTGTTTGTGGCGTCGTCCGCCGCGGTGCCCATTTCAATTATCGTATAGATTGTGTTCAGCATTATGATGGGCCGCAGATGCGGCAGGGTTATCTTCCAGAAAGCCTCCCAGGCCGAGGCCCCGTCTATTGACGCAGCCTCGTACATGCTGCTGTCGATCTTCTGGAGCGACACCAGAAAGACGATTATCTGGACGCCGCAGAACCAGAGTATCCTTATGAAGCTGTTCAAAATGCTCAGCAGCAGCGTTGACCAGCCCTTATCCAGCTCCATGAGTATCGAGCTGAGGCCCATTATGTCCATATCTATGCTCATGGCCGAGGTCTCGGTCAGCAGTTCGGACATGACCGGACCGCTCATAATGATGACAGGCAGGAAAAAGATCATCCTGTACACCGTCCTGCCGCGAAAGCCTCGATTCAACAGCAGAGCGATGACCAGTGCGAACACTACGGAAATCGGTGTGCCTATGGCCACCTGTGTGACGGAAGTCACCAGCATGGTGGGATACTCCGTGTCGAGGAACAGGGCCTGCCTGAAATACTCCCAGCCTATTGGTTCCAGCGTTATCTCGCCAGGGCGTATCGCCACCTGGTTGAAGCTGATGACAATGGAATAGATCAGCGGGTAACAGGTTATTGCCAGAAAGCCGATTATCCAGGGCAGGAAAAAGATCAGGCCCGTGAGCGTCTCCCTTTGCCGGTTCTTTAGTCTGGGTGCGCCTGACTTTGGCAGCCTTGCAAGGCCCCGGCTGCGCTCTTTCTGTTTTACGGCTGTGCCGCTATTTGAGCCGCGCATACGCCTCACCCCCCCTCATTCCACTATGGCAAACCAGCAAGGCTCAACGCTCACGCCATCCGCTGTCTGCACCTTGTCGGTATAGTTGACGTATATCTTTGCTCCGTTGTCATAGCTCACCCGCACAAAGCCGCTGTCAAGGCAGCAATGTTCCGTTATCCCATTGCCCCATACGCTGTTGAGCGCCGAGGACACGGTTTCATAGGCCTCTGTTATCTTTTCATGCCAGCCCTCAAAGCCCGCGGAGGAGTATTCCGCCTGCGCCGTATTCACAAGCTCAACACTGTCGCAGCCCACCACCACGAAAGACGGAGCCATTCCATACTCCACCAGCCTCAACAGCTTTTCTCTGGAGCAGGATGTCATATTCAGCGGTTCGGCGAACACCTCCGCACATCCGCTCAGGACTATCTGTAAAAACGGCACTGTGTCGCTCTCATACAGCAGTTGGCTGCTCACTGTTGGGGCGCTGAGAAATTGATCGGTATGCGCCCAGAAATACTGGTTCGGTTTATACATCGTCAGCTTGCCTTCGGACGAAAGTGTCTCGACCAGGCTCTCTGCAATTCCCAGGCTCTCTGTCCTGGTCACCTCTTTGCCCGACGTAAAATCGCTGTACAGCCTGAACGACAGCTGATCCAGAGCAAAGTCCGCTCCGTAGTTCCGGGAAAGCGCCGAGTCCACCGCGCGCTCCGCCCGGGAGAGGCGGTACACATAGGTCGTGTCGTACATGGCTCCGTAGACATTGAGAGAATTGAGCCACTTTATGACCATGCTGGAGAGGTTGTTGGCGGCTTCGGTGCGCTGCGTGATCTGGTCTTCGTTGGCTGTAAGCGGATTCAGGTACAGCTTCAGCTCTCCGCCGCCATTCTCCAACTGAGACCTCAGCTGCGCGAGCTCCTCCGAAGATCCAAGCTGTCCCATCAGCTTCGCGCCGGCCTCGTTGTTCTTGGAATAGCAGCGGTACACCATAAGCAGGTTTTCTATTCCGTCCCCGTTAAGCGAAGACACTATCTCCGATGCGTCTGAGAAAGATGTGAAGGTGCTTGTTGTGTTGAACAGGAAACCCTTTTTCTTGTCGGCTCCCAAAACCTCCAGCAGCATCGGCATGGTAGAAGAGACATCATCCCCGAGCTTTGTCAGCTCCCCGCTCTCAAGCAACAGGTCCCTGTACATCACGGCCATTCCGTCATAATCCGCAGCTTCTCCGTCGGTGAAGTAGAAGCTTATTTGGGGTTCAAACCGGTTCATGTCCGGCTGCGGCATCAGGGCGCCCGAACCCTCCTTGCGGTTTATGTTCATCATATACTTCTGGCGGTATTCGAACCGTGCCGCCGCCCAGTTATAAGGGTTGTTCGTCAGTGCCGGAGTGGCGACGATGCTGGCATACTCCGCTCCGCTCTCGACTACCGCCAGAAAACCGTTCTGCCCCGCGCCGTGGACTATGCCGTAGATCGGCATGAAAGCCTGACTCTCCTCTTTTATGTAAGCATAGCCTCCGTAACTGTAGTTTTCCACGCCCGCGTCCGGACCGTATACTCTGGCCGCATATGTGGAGACATAGTTTGCGGGCTCAAGGAAACGGATGAGTGCTCCCGTACCGTCGGGAATAAGCATATAGCCGTCTATATCCGCGCCATATGAAGAACCAAGGAACGGCATAAAGGTGACGGATTTGAGCATATAGCCCTTTTTGTCATCCTCGAGAAGTTTCTCCCTGAGGCTGCCTTCTACCACCTTGAAGCTCAGGCGGCTGCCCTCAAGCTCGACGGACACGTCCATCTCGATGCCCACGCTCTCGAACGCAACGCTGCAAATAAGCCCGTTTTCAGTCAACTTGTAGCTTACAGTGCCGTCCTTGCCTATGCTGAAACGGCTCTCGCCCCCGGAGCTGTCGAAGCACTCTATTGCCACGAGAGAATTGCCGTAACAGTTCCAGGTACTGTTTAGGCCCTCTGCCTCCTCAAGCGGCAGGCTGCCCCATATGTATCCGCTGTCCTTGTTCACAACTCTCAGGGCTCCGAACTGCCTGTTCAGCCATAGCTCCAGCTCATCCGATTCCGCAGCCTTTTCAAAGCCCTCCAGGTCAAATCGGCTTTCTACCAGCTCGTCGCTGTAAGGATGAATCTGACGATTTGAGTTCGCCTCGAGCATTCCTGATTGTAATGGGTTTCCCGATAGGGGGGCTGCTTGAAGCCCCCCTATCGGGCCGTCAGCGGAGCTGACGGCCGCGCTGGCAGTTGTTGTCATCAGAAGCGTCAATACCAAAATTAGTGCCGCGACCTTCATCATGCACTTATTGTAACGCACGATATCTCACCTCCTCAAACACCTCGAGCACGAAGGACAGCAGCTCGCGCCAGAGGATGAACAGCACAGCCGCAGCTATGATGGCCATTGCCATGAAGAACAGTGTTAACAGAACATTTGAAATAGTCTTTGGGATGGTGTACATATTCGTCTCCCGTATCGATATGAAGACGAGAATACAGGTATATCCCAGTATCAGCCCGCAGAGCAGGTCATACATGAACATCTCCGTCCAGGTGAACACATATGACAACACTACCATCACAGGCCAGAACACGATAAAGGCGGTCAGCGAATAGCCGAGGATGACATACATCTGTTTGAATGTTGCCTTGCCTTCATTTATGGCGCTTATGAGGTATGTACCCACGAGGAACAGCGCGGCTGGCCCCACCTGAATCAGCGCTATGGCCAAGGGGCTGCTGCCTATCCAGTAGCCTCCTCCAAAAACGAACGAGGTCAGGCCTCGGCAGATCATGCTGACAGCAAAGGCCGTGATGTAGAGTATTGTCGCAGCGGCAAAACTGCCCCTGTCCTTTTGCTTTATGTAGTACGCCCCGTCTATCGGGTGCATGACCATATACCAGGCGTCCGTGGTCAGCTGTTTAATCAGAGGATGCCTGGATTTGAAGCGGTCCACCGCATCCGAAATGTATTCATGATAGGCATAGCGCTTTCTGGCAAAGTGGTCTGTCAGGCCCAGTGCGAACAGTATGACCACAGCGAGCAGCACCCACTCAATGTTCTGCCGCATCCACTCGCTGCGCATCTCCCAGAAGCAGTCCGAATAACGTTCCCTGTCCCCGCAAAGCTTGTAATACTCAGCCGCTTCATCATAGCGCATGAGCTGGAAAAGCGCGTTTGCGTAGTCATAGTTTGCCATTGACGTATTGGGATTCATCTTCTGGACCTCGCGCCATGCGGCAAGGCTTTCCTCGTAGTTGCCGGCATTGTAGGCAGAGTTTGCCCGGTTGACCAGGTCGGCGAAGTCCGTGGGGCTCCAGACCTGTATGAGTCCGCGCTCTTTGTCCAGAAGATAGATGTTGCCGTTTTCATCAGTTTCAACAGCGCTTACGACCGTCATGACGCCGTTCCTGTCCGAGTTCGAGGCCCTGCCTCCGAACTGGTAGAGAAACATGCCCTCGCTCGAGTATTCGTCTATGTAGCCGTTACTAGTCACGGCGTAGTAGTTGCCGTTTTCAGTCACAGACACGTCCACATAGTCCGGCCTTGTGTAGTTGCTTTCGGCAAAAGTATTTGTTCCGGCAAGATTCAGGCGCTTTATGGGGTCGAAGGACTCTCCCGTCTGCGAGACGGAAAAAACCATATTGTCATCCGCAATGTCCAGAGCCACGATCGGGGGCGGGGTGCGGAGCAGCATCCGATCCTTCTGCTCGTCAGTGTAGAATATCTTTTGGAACCACTCTATGAGTGAAAGCCCCCCTGTCGTATTCGCGCCGAAAAAACCGTTGAAGCTGCCATCCGCATTGAATTGCAGTATGCCCTCGCTCGTGCCCTCACTGACTACGAATATGGTGCCGAAGTCATTTACCGCCACTTTTTTGGGTTTATAGGGGCTCGAGCCGTAATAGCTTTCCTGAGGTCTGCCTATTCGGCTCAGCTCATTGCGGTCCGCTCCAAAGATGACAACCTCTTCCGCCCTGTAATCAGCAACGTATGCAGTTCCGTCGTCATCGAGCCATATGCCCGTTGGCCCGCTGAGTATCCCCTCTCCGAAGCTCTCGACCTTGCCGGTCTCCAATTCGTACACTACAATGCGCCCATTGCCTGAATCGGCAATGTAAAGGGAACCTTCATGTAAGAACATGTCTTCCGGTGAACTCAGACCTACATTGGTAAGATAGGTCCCGACAGGCACGAAGGCATCCTGGATCCTTACGGACATGCTTAGAGAATTCTGCTCAGCGCCGTAGGTCACGGTGTATGTGGTGCTGTCCATGGCCAGGGCGCCCGTCGCGCCGCCAAGCAGCGAAGCGGCCGCGAGGCAGCACAGCAGCACGGCAAATGCTCTTTTCAACTTTCCTCTCATACGCCCCACCTCACTTCATGCCGGAGTGGGACATGGTATTCATGACCCGGGATTGAAGTATGATGAACAGTACGAGGTTAGGGATGAACATGATGAGTGTAGCCGCCGCCTGAAGGCCCAGGCCCGCCACCGCGCTGTTGCCGAGTATGCCGCTAGCTCCGGCCATGTTGTTGGCATTCGCGAGATTGCTTGCGCCCGCCTGGTTTGACAGAGTGGTCATATAAAATGCGAATGTCTTGAGCGCCTCGTTGTTTATAAAATAGTTCGAGGCCTCCACGCTGCCCCAGGCCGACTGGAAAGCCAATATCGCCACGGTAGCAAGCGCGGGCGAAATATTCGGTATGACTATCTTCCTCAGTATCTGAAAGTCTCCTGCTCCGTCAATCCTTGCAGCCTCTATCATCTCGTCCGGCAGCTCGTCAATGAATTGCTTTACCAGATACAGGCCCACAGGTATGGCCAGCAGCGGTATCACTTGCGCCCAGAAGGTATCCGTGAAGCCGAGCTTGCTCATGATTATGTATCTCGGTATGGCCACGGCGGCAGAAACGAACATAAGCGCCGCCTCGTTTATGCCGAAGAGGATGTTCTTTAGCCTGTACTTCTTTTTCGACATGCAATAGGCTGCCATGGAGGTTATAAGCACCGAAAGCAGCACGACCACCAGCGTAGACAGCACACTGTTGAAAAGATATCTAGAAACTGGTATGGCCTTGTTGTCCGAGGTCGCGATAAGACTCTGAAAGTTTTGCAGAGTCGGCCTGAGCGTTATGAGGTTCGGAGGGTAGTTCAGCAGCTCATCCAGAGGCTTGAAAGCGTTAAAAATGATGAATATCATCGGGAAGGACATGAACACCATTATCGGCAGGAGGATTATGTAGAATTTGATCTGGCTCCTGTCAAAGCGCGTGGGGTTGATGCCGGTAAGCCGGATGCGGTTTTTTCTCTTTGTCTTCATCACGCCGCCTCCTTATCCCTGAACACCTTCTTGGACAGCTGAGATATGACCCATATGATGATAAGCACGATGACGGATATTGCCGCACTGTAACCCATCTCATACCGGACGAATGCGTGCTCATCAGCGTGTGTTATCAGCAGCTGTCCGGCATATCCTGGCGTCGGGTTCGCACCGGAGAGCTGGACGCCTATGTTGGCGTTCTGGAAGGCGTTGACGATGGCCATGATGGCGCCGAACATCATGTGCGGCTTGATGGCCGGTATCGTCACATAAATGACCTCCTGGAGCCTGTTCGACACTCCGTCTATGTGAGCGGCCTCGTACAGCTCGCGGTTAACGTTCAGGATACCCGCCAGCATGGAGAGGAAGCCTATGCCCATGCAGCTCCAGAGCGAGACGATTATCATGATCGTCATAATATATTTCGAGTCCGACAGCCAGACTATCGGCTCCCTGATAATGTCCAGTTTCAGCAGGAAGGAGTTCAAATACCCCACTTTATCTCCTGCGAAGATCACCTGCCAGACATTCTGGATCATGGTGGGGCCTGTCATGGACGGCAAGTAGAGTATCGCAGCCATGATCGTTCTCGGTATGCGAGGCACCTGAGCCAACATCCAGGCCAGGATAAAGGCCAGGACATATCCGAAAACGCCGACTATGACCGCGTACTTGATGGTGTTCGGCAGGGCATAACCCGAAAATACGTCGTCGTTCGTGAGAATGTTGATATAATTCTCCGCTCCCACCCAATTAGGACTCTGAATAGAGTTGAAGTCCGTGAACGACAGGCCGAAGGCCACAAGTATGGGGACGATTATAAACACCACAAACAGCAGAACGAATGGAAGCTGAAGCCAAAACACCGCGTGTTTGTCCATCCGCCTAATAACAGCGGAGACACCGTTTTTAACTGCCCGTATCGCAGCCATGCCTACTTCCCCCTTTCCGCTTCCAGTCCGGCTATGATATCGTCGACGACGTGAATATTGTAGTCTTTGATTTTATTGCCTTCGTCGTCGAAGTAGCCGAACTCCGTCAGTTTTCTGAGCATCTCTCGGTTTGAGATGAGCGTGGCCTCATCTATCATTGGCCTGAACTGTTCGCCCTCCGTGACTATCTGTATCCAGGCATTGCTGAGCGAGCGCTCGAGTATGTAGCTCGCCGGGTGCCTGAGTATCTCCTTCTGCCACTGCCACTGCTCGAGTATGACCTGCTTATGTGAAAGTGGATAGGACATCTGGGCAAAAGCCACATGGTTTGCCGAGTTCCAGATATAATCCGAGCCATACCTGGCCTGCAGGTCGTTTGCATACCTGAGCTGCGTCTCTGAAGAAAGCCACCATTTCAGGAATTCATAGGCCTCGTCCTTCATCTTGGTATTGGCGAATATCATGGCTGTCGTCACATCAGCCGACTGCTCCCGGTGTATGACGCCGTCCAACTCCGTGCCAGGTGAGAGTGCTATGTCCCATAGCCCATTCAGTTCCGGCGCGCCCATCTGCAACTTCACGTAGGTTGCCGAGTTTGAAACGCCTATCGGTATATATCCCGAGCGGAAAGCGTTGAAGAAGTCCGGCACGTTCTGTGCCAAGCCGTAGACGCTGTACAGCTCCGTCATCTCCCGCAGACCTTTGAGCGTGTTTGGGTCGCTGAAGTTGGAGTAGCAGCCGTCCTCCGAATACAGGCTGCCGCCGTTCTGGAAGATGAAGCAGCCCATGGATTCAAAGCCCTTGTAGCCCGGGTCTTTGGCCAGGGGCAGGTAGAAGTTCATGGCGTTGCTCAGGAGCGTCGGCATCATGGCCTTGACGTCCTCCCAGGTTTCAGGCACGCTCAGACCCAGCGAATCCAGGATGTCCTTCCTGTAGAACAGGACGTAGTAGTCCTGGGTCTCCGCCGCAGCATATATGCCGTCCTCATAGGCCATGGGCGCAAGGGATTCGAGGTTGAACTCCTTGCTGTACCAGTCGATGAAGTCGTCAAATTCCAGCAGGTTGAGCGCCATGCCTCGCATGGCGAACTCGGCCGGGCGGTAATAGTTAAGGCCCAGAGCCACGTCCGGCGTGTCGCCCGTGGAGTTTGCCATCGTTATCCTTTTCTCGTCCGGCATTATTGAGAACGACACATTTATTCCTGTCTCTTGGGTAAAGTCCTCGGCAGTGAGCTGTCGGAGAGTTTCGACGTACTGCGTTGACTTGTTTACCCAGACAGTCAGCGTCCCGCTGCCGCTCGTTGAACTCTCCACCTCGTTCATTATCGGAGAGAACGAATACAGGAACTGCTTGAGCGAGGCGTCCATGCTTTTGAAGAGGTTAGCCGAGGGCGACGGCAGTTCTGCGCCGTCGGCGTGCAGGTATATGCAGTCCAGACTGAGGTTCTGGTCATAGAGGCTCGAGAGAGCCTTTGCAGCCAGCTGTGCTGCAGAATTCGAGCCGTCGTTGAGCAGGTTCAGGCGGTTCGGTATCTCCCTCGGTTTCGATGCAAACCTCTCCAGATTCTGAACAGCCAGCTTGATGTCCGCAGCAAAGGAGGGACTTCCCCCTGACAGCTCACCAAGCTCGTTGTATATGGCATTGAGTCCATCTATCCAGCTCTCGGTTTTCTCCAGTATGTCGGGCATATACTGGAACACGTCCCAAGTCCTGTTCGCATCCACGCTTGCGCTTGAGCCGGAGCTGTTGCCCCTTATGCGGCTGAGCAGCAGGCCCGTCTCATTTATGTCACCGATGACCTCAAGCAATCGGTGATACGGCCCGTCCAGCGGCCCCGCCGTAACCTTCAGCGTGAGGATGTGCACGCCCTTCGTCAGGTATATGCGCAGAGGCTCCTCTCCTCCGGCCGTGAGGTTGTCGTATTTGTTAATTCCGGTGTTGGCAAAGCCTATGTCTCTCAGCTCGGCATACGGAGTCTGACCGTCCACCTCGATCGAGCGGTAAGATAGTCCGCCGGTCTTGAGCGGCTGGCTGTATTTGAAGCTCAGGCAATAAAAAGCGTCCTCTGGTACCTCGACCTCATAGTACAGCTTCTGTCCGATCAGCTTGTTGGACTTGTCCTCAGTGGCGTTTATCAGCTTGCCGTAGGGGCTGTACGGGGTAAGCGAGACATTCTGGACGCTCGAGCCGCGTATCGCGCTGTCGCTCTTGGCCCTGAAATCCTCGCCTTGTATAGTAATAACCGGCCCAGTATACTCCTCTGCGTCCGGATATCCGGCAATATATTCGTCATAACTCGGAATGGCCTCCGGCTTTACGGCATACAGGGCATATAGTTTTATGTTCTGATTCATCGGGTAGATCGTGAGGCTGTTGGTTCCCTCCTCAAGCCTGTACTCGACGGGCAGGCGGGCAAAGTCCTCATAATCCTCAAAATAAGAGGCTGAAAACGGCAGCTGATACTGCTCAGGCTGTATCTCGTTGCCATATCTGTCCACACCTGTCTCACAGGTGTCCGCCCACAGGAAGGGCAGCACTACGGTGCAGGTCTCACCATTCACGCCGACCCGCACCTGGTTTTCAAAGGCGTTGTCCTCATAGGCAGCATAGACTGCGGCTATCCAGTAATCACCTTCCGCTTCAACTTCAAGGTTGAACTCATACTCGGTTTCAGCAATAAGCTCCATGCCGTCACCGTATGTTAAAGCGCCCGCAGTCCTATCCATAAACCCGAGCTGAGAGTTGGCCAGCTCATCGTCGGAGAGGATGTACTCTCTTTGTGTCCGAGCCGCAAGGTCGTCCAGGTTGCCGGCCTCCGCACTCATAACGACGGCGGTGACCGCTACCCAGACGACGATCGCAGCCGCCAGAGCGACAGCCGCCGCCTTTGCAAGTTTTTTCATGCTCACACCCTCCCCGAAACTGATTCGTCCACCTGCCGTCACGACCAAACGGTCGTGACGGCAGGCTCCAAAGATGCCGTGCTTTTAAGCAGATGTCATACGCATGTCAGCCGCCGACTTTTTCGTTGAAAGCCGCAAGCTGCTCTTCCAGGGCCGCATTAACCAGTGTATCGATCTGAGGCGCGACCTCGGCTGCGCTCGCCTTGCCCTCGCGGACAGAACTCAGGAGCGCGTTGACCTCGTCGTTGAAAATGTTGTTGTAGCCCGGGATGACCTTGTTGATGTCGCCGCGGATGGAGTACTCAAGGCTCTCGTACAGGGCGGCGAGGCCCTCGGTCACGTTCGGGTTCTCGCTGAACTTGGCAACAACGTCCGGGTGCTGCGTGCAGGGCATGAACCAGGTCTTGAGCAGAGTGGTCGTCTCGCCGGCGAACTCGCCGTCGCTGCGTGCCGCGAAGATGTCGAGCCTCTGGAGGTTGCCCTCGACGCCGTAGGTCAGCCACTTGAGCAGCTGGAAGGCGGCCTCGGGATCGGCGCAGGTACTGGTGAGATAGGCGCAGTCAACATGGATGGGGGTGTAGGTCGGGGTATTCTCATCTACCCGCGGATACGGCCAGTAGTCCCAGTTTACCTGGCACTCGTTGCGCATCCAGTTATCGTTGTAGGTGGCGTTGGTGCAGAGCAGAGCCATGCCGTTTTTGAAGGTGTAGTGGTTGTCGTCCTTGCCGGCCTCGCCGAACTTGGCGACGTATTCGGAGCTCATGGAGGTGGTGCCGTCCTCCTCCTTCGGGTAACGCATGATCCAGGCCTCAAGGCCGGGGACCTCGCGCAGCTCGGCCAGTCTGTTCATAGCGGGGACCCACATGTTCGTGAAGTCGAACTTCTGGTTCACAAAGTCGTAGGCGGGATACCACCAGCCTTCAGCCTGAGCGGAGTAGACATTGTCAAGGTCTTCGAGCGTAGCGGCGCCGACAGTGCCGGCAGTGATGCCCTTCTTGACTATCTCGATGAATTCATCCATCGTCCAGTCATAGCCCGGCTTCTCAATGTTCAGCTCGTCGAGCATATCGAGGTTCATCGTTATGCCCATGGCGTTCATCTGGCAGGGCAGGGCATAGAGCTTGCCGCCATAGGTATAGGGGTCGGTCATGCCGGAGGGCACATACTCGGACTCGGGATCGGAGAAGAACAGCTCAGTGATGTCATAGACATAACCGCTGGCAACTTCGGGAGCAAAGTCGTTCCAGTCAAGCCACATAAGGTCAGGCATGCTGCCGGAAGCGGCCTTCTGTGCAAGGTACTCGTTGAACGCGCCGCCGGTCGAGCCGGGGAACGGCTCCTCAACGACTTCGATGTTCGGATACTGGGCTCGGAAGGCCTCGAGCACGGGCTGGATCTCAGCCGTCTCGCCTTCGGGATAGGCTATCGTCACCGAGCCTTCCATGGCGTAGACGTCCTCGCCATCGGTGGACGTTTCGCCGGTATCAGCGGGGGCTGCGTCTGTCGCATCGGCGGGCGGATCGCTCGTTTCGACCGGCTCCTGGCCGCAGGCAGACATCAAGCCAAGCATCATGATCAGCGCAAGGCACAGTGACAAGAGCTTCTTCCAATTCTTCATTTTTGATTCCTCCTGACTTTTTTGATATTGTTTTTTTATTCATCAACTCTCCCATCGTCGTGCCGGCCGCGCGCAGGTCCGGTGCTATTTTGAGAGAATTAATTATAACTTTAACGTTAAAATTAGCATTTTTCAGTAATTTCCGCTTTTTGATCGGCAATATATATGTTGAAGCGTTTGCCTCCGCATTGCACGCTGAATTCCACGGACTCGATGCCGCAAGGCAGTCTCGGCTCACACACCGGCTTTCCGCCCTGCTGTGTCAATCCGCAGAAGCCGAACACCATCGCCTGCCACGTGGCCCCCAGCGATGCCGCGTGTATACCTTCGCGTCCAGTGTTTGACATCACATCCTTCAGGTCAAGGAACAGGGACTTTTCAAAGTAGCTCACTGCCTTATCCTCCAGCCCCAGCCTTGCTGCAAGCATGGCGTGTATGCCGAAGCTGAGGGTAGAGTCGTGCAGGGTCTTTGGCTCATAGTAATCCCAGGCGGCACGCAGCTCTTCCATGCTGAATTCCTCCGGCATGAGCGCCATATACATGAGCACCGCCGGCTGCTTGAGGACCTTGTATCTCTGGAGCCTGTCAAAGCTGATGGTTCTGTAAAGCGGCAGATTCCCGGTCTTGTGTGCCTCTATATCCAAGGGCTCAAGGTATTCAAATGTCGAGTCCTGGATCCAGAGCTTTTTCTCCGCGTCGTAGCGCTGAGATGTCTTTTCGGCGATCTCCAGCCATTTTTCCGGCTCGCTATCGTCAATAGCGAGCTTTTCTCGCAGGCTCTCCCACTTCTTGCGGAATCCGCGTTTGACCGTATCCACCGCTTCCGCCGCGAGGCGCAGGTTATGGGCCGCCATTCTCACAGTGTAAAAATCGTCGGTGGTCACGCCGCAGTATTCGTCCGGCCCTTTTACAAACAGCAGATGGTACCTGTCCTCGCCGGGGCAATAGTTGAAGCGGTCGGTCCAGTATCTGGCCGTCTGTACCAGTATCTCGCAGCCGCAGTCGAGAAGGAAGCCCATGTCTCCCGTCTGCCTGCAATAGCTGCCTATGGCGTAGGCAATGTCTGCCGTTATGTGTATCTCGCAGCAGCCGGTATCCCAGGTCTCGCACTGCTCAAAGCCTGTGTCGGCCGACATCCAGGAATATCTCGCGCCCTTTGCCGAAAAACCTTCCGCGCTCTTGACGGCGTCGTCCAGCGTGCTATACCTGTACTCGAGCAGGCTGCGGGCTGCGCCGGGTCTCATGCATGTGAACATGGGCAGCATGAATATCTCGGTATCCCAGAAATAGCAGCCCTTGTATCTGCCGTGCGTCAGGCCTCTTGCGCCGATGCTGGCCCTGCCGTCGCCCTCCGGCGTGGACTGGATGAGCTGAAAGATGTTATAGCGGAGGGCTCCCTGCCACTCGTCGCAGCCGGTGAGCTTGATATCCAGGTCGCTCCAAATTTCTGACCAGGCCCGCTTCGTATCCTCGAGCATTCCGTCAAATCCCTTTGACTCCACGCTTTTCAGGGCCTCATACGCTATCCTTTCAGGCTCCGCGCCGTCCCTGAAGCAGGCGACGGAGACGAGCTTTTCAACTGTGAGGCTGCGGCCCGGTTCCAGCCTTGCTTCAAATCGGCTGCCCACATAATCTTCTCGCAGTTCTCTTGAACACACGGCGTCTCCGGCGCAGCGGGCCGAAAAGCACATTGCTGTTACGCGGCCGCTCTCAGAAGTTTTTGCGGTGAGCATCCCGCCGCCCTCAAGCGGCTTTGTGTCCAGCTCTCCCCAGATACGCGCAAATTCTGTGTTGTCCTGAAGCTGGTTGTCTGCAATGGGCAGGTTCCTGACTGCCCCATCCAGGCCTACGGCTACCGAGCAGTCCACAGACGCGCTCTTTGGGGTGAGCGTGAATCTCATGGCCGCCGTGTGCCTGTCTGCCATGCTCAGGAATTTCTCCACCCGCACGCGCACAGCGGCTCCGTCCGCCTCCGCCGTATACTCCCATTCGACAAGGCCGCTATCCATGTGCAGCCTCTGTACGCATTCCGAGATCCCAAGCTCCTCAACAGGCCGGCCGGATATCCTGAGCTCAGACGCCGAGAAGTCCGGCTGATTCACCATGTCTGTTATTCCCGGGCGGATGTACTCGAAAAAGCCGGAAATAAAGGTAGAACGCCATGCGCTGTGGACCCCGGGCTGCTCAGGACGATAGCCCCGGGTACCCATGTATCCGTTGCCGAGCGAAAATATGCTCTCCCGAAACTCACGGCTCTCCTTGCCGCAGTCTTCGGTTTCAATTACCCAAGGCAGGATCTTCACTCCATCACCCGCTTTCTCCCGCCGAAGGCGCTGTCTATGGCGTATGCCAAAAAGCCGGCGCATGTGGCAAAGGCATCGCCGGTCCTGCTCTCCCCTGTGTACTCATCGACGCTCTCGCAGGCTATGCCGTTGTCCATAATGCAGAGCGAAAGGTGCTTTCCGGCTTCCTCCTTTCTGTCCGAGAGCAGGCTGTTGGATATGCTCAGCACCCAGGGATGCGGCGCATGCGGGCATCCTATCTCTGCTATCGGGCAGTCCGCAAAGGAGTAGGGGTAGTCCTTCCTTCGTATTACCTCGGCGGTGTTTTTCCAGACCTCGTCATCCATGCCGCAGAAGCCGTAGTGCGGCAGCAGCAGGAGGCTCCCGGGGGGCTCGTCATATATGTCCCAGCCGCCCTTCAGGTCCACGGACCAAGCGAACATCGGCTTTCCGTCCTTTTCCTTTACGCAGTGCTCCATGATCGCAGCCCTCACCGCTCCGGACTCTTCCGTCAGGCCCTGCCATCTGCCGGGATACAGTGCGTCGAGCTTTCCAAGTATGTACCACACCAGCACATTGTCGTAGCAGATATATGGATAGCTGCGCATATCGTCCGTCGGCTGAAGGAAGGTCTCGTACAGGGCGGCCTGTGAGCTGCGCTTTGTACTCAGCAGCTTCAATATCCTGTCGGCGCCTCGCTTGACGCAGTCCTCGTTGAGTATTGAGCTGTCCCCTGTCTTATCCACATACATGCCCAGCGCTATTATGGGAGCGCATAGCTCGTCAAGTTCAAAGCCCGGTTCGAGCAGCGTGCCGTCTATGAAGCGGCTGTGGACGCCTATGTTCCTTATCTGCCTTGTGAACACATAGCGGAGCATCTCGGCTGCGGTCTCGCTGTCCGCCATTAGGATGGCCGGGAAGCTCCAGAGCAGGCTGTCCCTGTCCCAGTACGCCGCGCTGACGTAATAGCGCGGGCTCCGTGAGGTCACGAGCACGAACTCCTCCGTGTCCAGCGTCAGCCCGCCGCCGAAGAAATAGCTGAAAAACATGTTCAGGTTCAGCGTCTCATCCAGCTTTGTGTCACCGACGGTGCGCTCTCGCTTTGCCAGCCAATCAAGGGTCTTTTGCAGCTCGGCCTCGTAACCCTGGCGCAGCATCTCCTTTGCCGAGGTAGAGGCTGCGACCTCCTCAAAGCCGAGGCCGAACCATATGCACAGTTCCTTGCTTTCGCCCGGCTCAAGCCGCCCGTGGAGCTCCAGGCCGAAGCAGACCTGATCCCCGCGCTTTTCAAACCAGTCCTGCACAGCGCAGGTCGTTCTGTCCTCGGTGAATATCGGAGCGAAGGCAAAGAGCGACAGGCCCGGACGCATATCCATCACAAAGCTGTGGTTCCAACCGCTCGCATACACGTGCTTTTCAGCCTCTATGGGCTTGCTCTCGTTCCCAGAGTGCAGCGCCTCAGCCCAGCAGCCGTTCACGCCCAGCTTGTATCCCGCACCGTCGGCTCCGGCATTTAACACCAGCCTGTACCCAAAGCCCCGCTCTCCCAAGGGCGCCAGCAAGGTCCCCTCCAGCTTGCAGCCCCCGTATTCGGCCTCAAACTGCGGCACCCAGCTGTTGAGGCGCTTCCACCGCAGGCCTCCCTCGGGCATGCTCAGACCGTTTATCTCCGCGAACGGCGCTATAAGCGGCTTATCAGGACCGCCGCAGAGCTCGATCATGCCCTTTGCGCCCATGTGCAGGAAGCTCAGGCTCTCTATCGCCCCGTCTCTCTGTCTGATAGTGGGCAGAGACACGTATTCGTTTCCCGTTACCAAATATTCTGACACGTTTACCTCCCCCAAGAGCCTTACTCTATTCTGACACCGTTCATACTGCGCCCAAAAATGTTCCCTCCGACGCGGCTGTCTCCGTCCGGGCAGGGCAGTCCCTCTTCCATCAGAAATACTGAAACAGGGCAGCGCCTCTCGCCCTCTGTCACCGGTTTCCCCTTCGACCAGCTCAGGCGGAACTTTCCGGCTGCGTCGTCCTCTATATCCGCTTCCGCCAAACCGCCGTATATCAGAAGCGCGAAATTCTCGTATTTGCCCAGTGTGTTGCCCATCCGGCCTTCCGGCGTCGTGGTACCCATACACATGGCGCTGTTCAGGCCGACAGGCAGCACAGAACCGTATTTAACGAAAACAGGTATCCTGTCCAGCCCGCACGCTCTCTCCACTCTTACGCCGCCCTCGACCGGCTCGCCCGTCCAGAAGTCCAGCCAGCGGCCGCGGGGCAGATATATGCTCCTCGAGCTCTCGCCCTCTGTTATCATCGGGGCGACCAGCAGGCTGCGGCCGAACATATACTCGTCCTCTATATCAAGGACCGCATCTCCGTCAGTTTCGAGGAAGTCGTAGATGAGGTGCGCCATTATCGGCCTGGATGTCCGGCTGCTGAATCTCGCCTCGCCGAGGATATACGGCATCAGATTCATCCTCAGATTGGCGAACAGCCGGTAGATCGGGACTATGCCGTCGTCCCGGTTCGCCTCCGCCATGTTCCAGGGGCTGCGGTCGTTGTTCCAGTGCTCGCGTTCTGTCATGTAGTACTGGCCGTACCTTGGCTCGGAGTGGAACTGCATTATCGGTGCGAAGGCCGCGAAGGCGGCAGAGCGCAGATACAGCTCCGTGCTCGGGAAATTTCCGGCAAAGCCGCCTATGTCAAATCCCCAGAACGGCACTCCCGTCAGTCCCAGAGACAGACCTGCGACGAGCTGTCCCCTCAGCTCTGAGAACTCCGACACCTGGTCTCCCGCCCAATGAGCCGGATACTTCTGCGCCCCCGTGAAGCCTGCACGGCTGAATGTAAGGCCCTTTCCGCGTCCGATGGTCTCATCCATAAATTCGTGGTATGCGCCCTCGTACAGCAGCGGATACTCATTGTGCAGTTCATAGCCCGTGCGCCCGTCCGAGCTGTACGCCTCGGGGTCGAACAGGAATTCGCCGCCGTCCGTTTTGAATCCGGCCACGTGCATCTGCTCTGTCAGATATCTGCGCTTTTCAAACCACCAGCGCCGGGTCTCTGGATTCGTGAAGTCCGGCATCAGGGAATTACCGAACCACATCTCGGTTATCCGGTATGGGCTGCCGTCGCCGTTTCTTATGCAGAGTCCGTTCTCAATGGCGTATTTTTCGTCAAGGTCCAGCTGCACGCCGTGCTCCGCCCGCTCATACTTGATGACGGGGATCTGCCACAGCACGAGCCTCACTCCGGCCCGCTCCAGCCTGTTTACAAAGGCCATCGGGTCCGGCCATTTTCCGTCCCGGCGGAAGCTGAAGTCCTCGTACCTGAACGCCCCGCCGTCCTCGCGCGGCTCGTACTCGGCGTCATTCCATATGTAGAACGTCTCCTCATCGCTCCAGGCCTCGAGCACCATCACCGACGCCGGTATCGAGGTCTCATACATTCTTTCAAGCTGTTCCTCGGCCTCGGCCTGAGTATTCCAGCCGTTCGACGACATCCACGGCCCGAAAGCCCAGTCCGGCGGGAGCGCCGGTTTGCCCGTCCGGCGAGTATATCCCTCTATAAGTTCAGCCGGTGAACCCTCGTTTATTATCGCCTCATAGAGTGCTCCGCTTTCCGGACAGAAACAGCTTATATCTGCGGTCAGCATCCCGCCCTCTGAGCCGCGGCTCAAATCAAACTGCGAGCGCGAATACCCCGTCTGCAAAAAGCTGACCCCGGCGTCCGTGAACATGAACGGCACCGGCATATAGCTTTTGTCCTGCTGATGCGAATACTGCTCAACGACGTAGTTCAGCGGCTTGAGTCCCGCCTGATCCACGCGGTCGAATTTTTCTCCAAAACCATATGCGGCCTTGCCGGGAAGGCGGAGCCCGAAGCCGAGCACGACCACTCTCCCGCAGGACTCCCGGACCTCTATTTCGTCTCCTATTTCGAGCAGCGTGCGCCCGTTTTTTCTCAGCCGGAGCTGCCCGTCTCCCCCGGCAAGCTCATAATCCGGGCTGAATTGTTCGCATATTTCAGATTTACGGTCTATTTTAACGTTAAAGTTGGTTGTAAAAATCAAACGGATACATGGGAATAGCTCAATTTTCAGTCCGACTTCCAGTGTATCCGTTCCATAGGCCGCCCAAATTCCGTTTTCGCAGCGGCAGCTTCCCGCGAACGGGAGCCTCCTGCGTTGTGTCAGCGGGCAAGTATATGTTTTGCTGAGTTCTCCGGTTTCCGAAACGAAGCGATAGTCAAAACTTTCGCCCGTCAGCGGAGCCGTCATTGTGAAGCTGAAATACTTCTGCCCAAGGTCGTTGGTATTTACCAGCTTACCATCAAGTATATGAGCTTCTCCTGCGTGCAATACGTTCAGCGCAAGCCGCTCCGCACCTGCGTCAAGCCTGCAGCCGAGGGAGATCTCCCCTCCCGGCTCAGCCCAAAGCGGCCTTCGCTCAAAGCCGCAGTCGAAGTGGGGGAACAGCCCGCCCGGAATGTGCTTGTATTTCATGTGACCTCCGTGTACATCGGTAATTTCTTTACAGAAGACCTCTCCACCAGCTGCATTGGGATTATCGTCTCGCTCGCCGTCTCTTCTCCGTTCATGGCCTTTATCATCAGCTTTGCGGCTTCGTGGCCTTTCAGGATTATGTTCTGCCGCACAGTTGTCAGACCCGGGACGCACATCTCCGCGTAATCTATGTCGTCAAAACCCATGACCGAGATGTCGTCCGGCACGGAGAGCCCGTTCTCGCTCAGCCCTTTTATAAGGCCGATGGCCGTTATGTCCGACGTGGCGAACACCGCCGTTATCTTCTGCTTTCTGCGCCTGTTTGCCCTTGCTATGGCCTCAGCCGCTTCGGCGCCGTAGCTGAAGCCTACGTACCCGCCCAATGTCAGGCGGGCGTCGCACTTGACTCCGAATTCATTGAGCGCGTCAAGATAGCCCTGGTAGCGCATGTAGTTGACGCCGTCCTCTTTGATCTCGCCCGAAACGAAAGCGATGCTGCGATGCCCCATATCCAGCAGATATTTCGTCGCCATGTATCCGCCGAGCCTGTCGTCCGTGCGAATGCTGTAAAAGCCCTCTCCCGAGCTGCCGTAGCAGTCCACCAGGACCGTGGGGATGTTGAAGCGCCTGTACTCCTCCACGTCCTCAGACGGGTACATGCCGATTATTATGACTCCGTCAAGGGCGCGGCTTTTCACTACCTCAATGTAGCTCTGTCCCCTGTTGGTGCCGGTGACCAGGACATGGTAGTTAGCCCGGCGCATCTCATATTCCACCGCGCTCAAAAAAGTGCTGTAAAAGGGATTGCTCAGCATGATGTAAGCGTCCGCTGCCGTGTCCTCTGTCTGAGGGATAACGACCCCGATCATTTTGGATTGCGTCTTTCCCAGCACTCTGCTCGAGCCGAGGGTCTTGGCAGCCTGGCTGGGTACATACTTCAGCTTTTCCGCCGCTGCAAGCACCCTGTCCCTTGTCTCCTGCGTAATGGAGACGTTTTTATTATTATTCAGGATATAGGATACGGTCGTTGGAGACACTCCAGCTTCCTTTGCAACGTCTTTTATGCTGACTTTTTTCATAGCCCACTCATCTTTCGCACATATCGGTTTTATTGAATCGTTAATACTGTTTATTTTAACGTTTCAATAGGTGCGTACAATAATAGCTCCCGTCTAATGTGCAGTTTTGGTCAACCAGTTTGTTACGGGAGCTCACATTGTCAATATTTACAGCTACATTATATTCTTCGCATTATTCTTTGTCAATCTAAATAATAGCACATATTTTACCCGCCACTTTTGTAGAGGTTGCGTAAGCAATCTAAAAGACATATATATTCAGCGCTCCTCACTCGAGAGCCCCGGTATTTCAAAATGCTCCGACTTGAAGTTGCTGTAATAGCTCCCCCGAGCGGCCGTAAATCTTAGCACGCAGTAGTCCGGATCGTTCACGCCCTCCTTGTAATACAAGGTGTCGCCTTCTCTCCATATCCTCATTTTTGCCTCAGCCGTTTCCAGCACTTCCACCGTCCCCGAAAGACTGACACCCCTGAAAAAACGCCTGTCCATAAAATAAACTCCGGCTTTATTGTTTCTCCTGAATGACTTCACCTTGTTCGATGATGTGTTTGTGGAAAACCACAGCTCCTTGATACCGTTCCTCTCTCGCGGCGGCAGCATCGCCTTTGTTACCGGGAATCCGTCCTCGTCCACATACGAAATAAAACACGTTCCCGCTTTGTCTATCATCCCACCAATGGTCTTTTCCGGGTCTTTCATTTGTAACACCTCCATATATCCAGCGGCGCCAGCCGCATTGGTACAACGCTTAAATTACGGGCTTGACTTAAGGAGTCGGCCAGAAGTTTTGAAGTTTCGGTTAAAGCCAGTCAGAGTGAATGATGACAACTGTGAGTCAGGCTTGTGAAGCGCATTATGGCTTTCTCATTCACGGGGCATAAGTTCGCATCTTCAAAAAACGCATTTTTTATTATTGTAACAACATTTGCATCGACATTCCAGTTTAATGCTTTCGGTCTTCCCTGCCGGCATATTCCCTCCTTGAACACATAAACAGCCTCTCAAATTCATTGAGAGGCTGTTTATGCTATATTGCTGTATGTACGAGCGGTTATTTGTATGTTTTTACTTGCGGTTTTGTGGTGAATACACGTCAAAGTCACCGGCCGCCTCCATCTTGAAGCGGTTCATGGCCTCGCGGGCGTTCGGGTTTACGAGGTTGTTGCTCCTGGTGGACATCAAATTGCATCTCCTTTTCTCTTCTTTGAGCCTTGGCTCGCTTATATTCTTGCCGCTCCGCCCGCTGATATGCGGCCCTTTTTTATGCAAATTTTGACGTCCGTTCCTCCCATTTTCCCCGTTTATTCGCTCCCGCGCCGCTTGAATATCCGGCTCCTGAACAGTATCACGTTCATTACCACAAAAAACACCACCAGTATCAGCAGCGTCAGCACCGGTCGCACCGGCGCCAGCGTCGCCAGCAGCATCATCGGAAACCCAAAGACTATCGCCGGGAAGTTCTGATACACCAGATTGTCCAGCGCCGGAGTCTTGAAGTCCCCGTCTATCTCACGCAGCAGGATGACGCCCGTGCTCGCCGTCCCCGTCAGCATCCCGTACATCGTCAGGAACTGCTCCTCTGCATACTCCGGAAACAGCTTTTTCGCAACATAATAATTATAAATATAGGTTATTACCAGGCCTACGACGCCCATTATCAGTATTATGCCCCAATAATCCTTCAACACGCTGAAACGTATCGCGGCTATGCCCGCCACTACCATGATGTCAAAGAAAAAGTTGCTCGCGCGCGTCATCAAAAAGCTGTTGGTATATTCCTTTTTTAACACATGCTTCTTTTTGAGCCAGCCCATCAGCAGCTTCACCAGCGTTGCCGTCAGCACGCCCAGCAGAAAGTTGAAGCCGTAGATCACCGATTTTAGCCCCGGCAGCAGCAGGCCCAGCGCCCACATGAGCAGATAGGCCAGCATATAGGCCACTGCTATGAGCGCTATCTGTATCGTCATCTTGTCTATGCTCTCCTGCATCGGGATCTCGTCGTCAGACTGTATCTCCTCAGAGCGCAGCGCCCTGTCCTTCGCGGCGACCAGCTTTATCTTGCCCTTGCGCTTGAGCATATTCAAATGTATAACTCCGCCTATGCTCGCGCTCAGAAAGCCCAGCGCCGCTATCGTCAGCCCGAAGCTCTTGCCTCCCGAAAAGCCGAAGTCATTTTCAAATATACCGCCGTAGTTCAGCGCCTGACCGGTCCCCTGCCCGTAGCCGAAGGGCAGCAGTATGCCAGCCGCCGGGAAAAATCCGCTGACCAGCATCGCCGCGACAATGGATATACCCAGCCCGAACACCGCCTGCAGCAGATAGGTCGAGACCGTCGTCACGCCCGTGTTGAAGATCTCCACCGTCCGCTTTTTCGTCAGCTTCGTCTTGGACGGCTTGAACGCCGAGGCGATAAAGCCCAACGCCAGCGTGTGGTATGTAATAACCTCCAGGTCGTTCGTGCCGCTGCCGCCGAAAAACTCCGTGTCGAACAGGATATCGCCCGTGAACGCCTTGTATACTCCCACTATGAGTATCAGTATCCCGCCGCCCAACACCGAGGCGGGTATGAGCGAATTCCTCAGAAAGCCCACGCACCTGCGCAGTATGTTCGCCGCCAAAAGGCTCGCAAGCAGCACCGCTATCAGGTTGAAGCCGCTCCACACGCTATAATCCCAAAAATTTTCCACCCTTGTCACCCCTGCTTTTGTTTTTGCTCCGGTGGTAGATGTTCACATACTTGAGCGCGTTGAACCTTTTGCCGCTCTTGAGCTGATACACCTTGCCCCCGTGATATATATTCAGCTTGTTCCTCCCCAAAACCGAAAGCGCCCCCACGCTCTCAAAGGGGAACACAAGCTCGTTTTCACTCCCTTCGTCTATCGTCACCCGGTCCCCGTAGAGGCGGACCGCCGCGCCGCGCCGCAGGCGGCGCTTCCGCTCGTACACGATGACCTCGTAGAGGTCCGCGCTGTCCGTATACATCGGCTTTTCCGTCCAGTCCCCGGGGTCCAGCGCCAGCACGAAGCTCTCCTGGTAGTCGTACCACTGGGCCACGAACTCAAATGGGAAGCTGAACCCCACTCCGCTCAGCCGCTTATCCGTCCCGTAGCTCACGCGGCGCCGGCAGCGCTTGCACTCTATCTCGTTGCCGCGGCTCTCGAACTCCGAGAGCCCGCAGTAGGGGCAGACGTACATCGCCCGCTCCAGATATTCCGCGCGCCTTTCGGACCTGAACTCGCCGTCCGCAACAGCCTCGTCCACTGCGAGGCCGGACTCTATCTGCTCCAGCAGCTCCTGCTTGCTCAGTTTGGCAAGCTCCTCCGGCTCTATCACCCTGGAGACATAGGCCCGCATTTTCCCCCTCCGGACCACATCGCTCCAGCGCGGGTGGACGCCGTAGCCGCCCTCTATCCGGAAAAGCGCCACGGGCAGCTTCAATATCTTCGCAAGAGAGGCTATTGCCGGGTTCATGTAGCCCGTCCTGCCGCTGTAACAGCGGTTCCCCTCCGGCGCTATGGCTATCGTCCCGCCCTCCTTCGCCACCTTGACGCAGTTGAGCACCGCCGATATATCAGAGGTCTGCTTCTTTATCGGTATCGGCGCGACCAGCCAGCGCAGCAGCGAGGATATCCAGCCGTTCGAAAACAGGTCCTCGCTCGCCACATAGTACACCGGACCCTTGAAGGCCATGCCCACAAAAAATTGGTCGAAGGCCGTCTGGTGGTTCATGAGTATCAGATACGCCCTGTCCCCCTGCGCCCGGAAGCGCTCTATCTCTATGCCGTATTTTATCCTCGTATACGGATACATCACCGCATATGCGACGTTTCGCACGATGCGGTGACGGTATTTCAACCAAGGCTCCTTCTTTTTGCTCTTTTCTTTTTCCATCACAAACGCCCACCCCCCAGCGTTCTCCGGCTGTGTGCCGGCCCAGCTTCAATGATCTTTATTATTTAATATAATACCACGGCACATCCCTATATTACAAGAAAAAAGCTCAACACGGTGCATATTTAGCCAATACATCGTTGAATATCTGAATAAAACATACTCGTTAATTTAAGCTGTTCGGACGGTTTGCCGTTTTTTGCAGGGATTTTTGCTATTTTGTCCTAACGCGCGGGGCTCCGAAAAATTTTTTATTTTCCGCACAACTATTTTCCGCGCCGGTCTGTCTAATATTACAGAGCGACGGCTCGTCACAATTGTGAAAAGGAAGATTCATAGCATGGACAAATTCGAGTTTGCCCAGAGACTGCAGTCGGATAAGGCAAGGTACTACCGCATAGCTTACTCCTACGTCAAAAACGAGCAGGATGCGCTCGATATAGTCGGGGACGCCACCTACAAGGCGCTGCTGAACCTGAGATCGCTCAAGAATCCGGAGTATTTCGGGACCTGGATGACGCGCATCGTCATAAACTGCGCGCTGGATCAGCTCCGGCGCAGTTCCCGCGTGACGTTCCTGGATGACGCGCTGCCCCCGGAGCAAGGGCCTCCGGACGAGGCGGCGCTCGAGCCGGAGGATTCGCTTGACCTCTACGCGGCGCTAGACGAGCTCTGCGAACGGGACAGGACCTGCGTGGTCCTCCACTATTTCGAGGGCTACACCTTTGAAAACCTGGCCCTGCTCCTCTGCGAGCCGGAATCCACGGTCAAGTCCCGCTTATACAGGGCGTTGGGGAAAATGCGGACGTTCTTACTGAAAGGAGAGGACTGAGTCATGAACACCGGCAAGAAAAATTATGACGAAATAAGCATACCCGCTCAGCTGGACGAGGTCATAACAAAGTCCATGCGCCGGGCCGAGAGGACAAAGAGGCTCCGCTCGCTCCGCCGTATGGCCGTCAGCGCGGCGGCGGTCGTATGCGTGCTGTTTGCAAGCGCCAACATCATGCCCATCTACACCTACGCCTCGCAGATCCCGGTGCTCGGCAGCATCGTGCAGGTCCTGCAGATAGGCAGCGGCGGCGAAATCACCGACGGCGCCCGCGGCGAAGCCCAAAACTGCGGCGAAAGCGTGCTGCTGAGCTTCAAAAGCGACGCGGGCGAGCTGGACGCCGTCCCGTACTACAGCGTGACGCGCTATTCTTCGCCCAACCGCCTGATGATAAACCTCGTCGGGGTGCGGGATATCGACTTCGACTCCCTGAGCGAGAGCCTGCTCGAAACCTCTGCCGTCCAGGACGCGTACAGGATGATGGTGCTGGACGACTCGCGCTTCGGCGTGGTCATTGTGCTGAATCCCGGCTGGAGCTGCGAGGTGTCCGAGTACACGGACCCGGGCGCGCTGATGCTGAGCTTCAAGGAGGATGCGGGGGCCGAAGAGGAAGGCGCGGTCTACTACCTGCGCACGGAGGCCATGCCCTATACGGAGGAGCTGGGCCTGCTCTGCGAGGAGTATCACGCCGAGTCCCCGACACAGCTCAAGACCCTCGGCGGAGAATACATCGTGACCCTCGGCCAGTACGGTTCCGAGAGCGAGGCGCTTGAAGCGCTTGATGCTCTGAACAGCAAATACGGTGATCACGGGCTATTCGTCGCTTCCGGGGCGGAAAACGAGATCCCGGAAAACTGAACGAAACCGCCCGAGACAAATAGAAAGAAAAAGTAACAGGAGAATGAGACGAAATGAAAACGACTATCAAGACAATAATCACGGCCGTCCTGGCCATGGTACTGCTTGCGGCCTGCGGCGTGGAGGATGAGGATACGCCTGAGCCGACGCCTACTGCGCCTGTGGAGACTGCTCCTGTCGAGACCGAACCCGTGGAGCCGGAAGAGACGCCCGAGCCGTCAGACGCCACGGCCGAAAACCTCAGCGAATGCCTTGCGCTGCTCGGTAAGGACGACGAGGCCGCAAAGGATGCCCTGGGCGGAGGAGAGGAAAACATCGCCGGAGACGGCGAGACCCTGATAGGGCGCATCTACAGCGTCGAGCTTTTCGGCGAGCAGACGGAGCCCAGCACGGCATACGACGGCAGCGGCAAAGTGAGCGTGGTCTCCATCTACCTCTCCGGAGCTGAGTCCGAGCCCTATTATGAGAAGCTGGTCGAGCTCTACGGAGAGCCCGACGAGAGCAGCGAGGGCGAGGCTTCCGAGTCCGGCGCCACCTGGGAGAGCTGGAACATAAACGGCGCACAGCTCCGCCTCGTCCAGAGCTACGGACTCTGCACGCTCGAGCTCACCGCCCCCAGCACTGCCGTCGGCTGAGCTTCCCATGGGCTCGCCTGTGGACCCATAACAGCAAAGGAAGGTCTTACCCGCAAAGTCGGGTAAGACCTTTTTATATATTCATCGGCCAGCCACGTAAGGCAGATGGCTTTGCCGTCACGGATGCATAAGCGCCCGGCTCCATTTCAGGGGCCGGGCGTTTTATTTGCGCTTAGTCGATGTCCGTTTTTTCCGCCAGGCAGCCGGAAAGGGCCTGGCGCAGGGCGGCCAGCGCGAGGGCGGCACAGCGCAGCAGCTCCGGAGGCGGGGCCTCCCCGCCGCAGATGCGCTCGCAGACCTCCTCCGGCCGGAGCAGCACGGTCTTTATGACCGGCATATCCCGGCTGAGCTCCAGCAGCGCGCAGGCCGCGGCGTGCAGCTCCGGCGGCGCGCCCTTCTGGCACAGGTAGCCCGCGCGGCTGTAGGTCTTGCGCCGCGTCACCACGCCTATCGCTATGACGTTGCCGCTCTCCCGGTCCGCCGCCGTACCCACGCCCGCTGCGTCCTCCGGCATGGGGTAATTCTCCCTCTGTGCGGCGTAGCGCTCAATCTCCATGCGGCTCACCTCCTGAGTGCTCGTCGCAATACTCGATGAGCGCGCCGAGGCTGGGGATGCGGTAATAGCCCTCCGCAAAGCGGAGCAGCCCACGTTCTTTCAGCTTTTTCAGCTCGCGCGAGACCGTCACGCGGTGCAGACCGCTCAGCGCTCCGATCTTGTCCTGCGTCAGTTTCTCCGCTATCAGCACCTCGCCGCCCTCGTCCTCGCCGAAGGCCAGCGCAAAGTCCAAAAACTGCGAGCACACCTTCTCCGTAGCGTCCGAGGCTGTCTCGAACATGCGCTGCTTGAGCGACATCGCGCCCAGGTCGGATATGGCGTTCAGCACGTCCAGCGTCACGGAAAAGTCCGCCTTCATCGCCTGCGTCAGGTCGTGGTAGGAGATCATCTGCGCCACGCAGTCCGTCACTGCGCGGTAGTAGAGGTCGCAGGGCTTGCCCGTCAGCTGGTACTGCTCCAGCAGCAGGCTGCTCTCCTCGAAGGACAGCATCAGCCGCTGGTGGTTCGAGCTGTTCACTATCCCCGCTATCACGCGCCCGCTCTTTAGAAAGTAGCTGTATCTCGGGTAGCTGCCCGGCACGGCTATCAGCTGGTCCGCGCGGAACTCCACCGGCTCCCCCAGGCGCTGGAAAAACCAGGCGTTCTGCTTCGTGCTGATGAAGCTCGGCACCTTTATCCTGAAACTCGGACTATCCTTCACATTCCGTCTCCTCAAAACTCAGCGTCCGGCAGGGCTCGCCGCCCAGCACGATGCGCCCGCGCAGCTCAGGCGAGCGCCAGCAGTCCCCGTCCCGCTCCAGGCCCTTGAAGTATCTCCCGAGCAGGGCGAGCGCCTCGGAGTATTCCGGGCCGCCCTCCAGGCGCAGGAAGCGCACCGTGAGCTCGTACTGCTTCGCCAGCGAGGCCAGGACCGCCGTCTGCGGCAGCGTCTCCGGCTGCAGGATGCTCGTGACGCTCAGCTCCAGGCCCTGCGCCGCCGCGGCCCAGATGCCGTTTAGTATCTCGTTGAGCAGCTGGCTGCGGCCCGTTATCGCCGCGAAGTCGTAGGCGTTGCTGCTGTCGAGGTGGACGTCCACCGCGTCCAGGCCCGCCGACTTGAGCTCCGCCGCCAACGGCGCGAGATGTATGCCGTTCGTGGCAAGGCCGAGCCAGCGCCTGCCGGGCTGCGCCCTCAGCCGCCGCACCAGGCCGCAGATCTCCGGGTACAGCAGCGGGTCACCGCCCGCCAGCTCCACGCGCTCCGCGCCCTCCGCCGCTTTCAGCACGGCCTCCGCGCGCGCAAAACCGCCGTCGTCGCTGCGGCGGCGGCAGTAGCGGCACTGGAGCTCGCAGCGGCTCGTCAATATTATGCTCAGCTTTTCCATGCTTGTCAACCTCCGCAGTCCCCCGCGGCGTGCCGCGGGGGACTGCTCACATTGCCTCTTATCAGCCCCTCAGTCTCAGGACAGACTGCTTCACCAGAGTCTGCGCCACCTGGACCTTGTAAGCGTTCTTCTCAAAGGGCGCCGCGCCCTCCAGCGCCAGGCGCGCGGCCTCCTGCGCCGTCTCCTCGTCCGGCTCGCGGCCAACGAGATAGCGCTCCGCCGCCTCGCGTCTGAGCGGCACCGGCGCCACGCCGCCGAACACCAGGCTCGCGCTCTTTATCTTCCCGTCGTCCAGCTCGTAGCTCGAGGCCAGGCTCACCATCGCAAAGTCCACGCTGTCGCGCAGGCGGAACTTGTCGTAGTGCGTGACCGCGCCCTCCGTCACCGGGATGCTGACCTCAGTCACGATCTCGTCCGGCTCCAGCTTGTCCTTCACCTTGAGCTCCTCCGTGAAGAGCGCCGCCGCAGCTATCTCGCGCTTCGTCGTCTTTACCGTCGCGCCCAGCGCAACCAGCACCGGCGAGAGGTCCGAGGCGTTCACCGAGTAGCAGCCGCAGTTCATGCAGCGGCGCGCCTCGGCCTCCGCGGCCTCGCGGCTCACGGTCACGCTGTCCTCGCGCTCCAGCGTCCGCTCCTCGACGGGGATGCTCTGGTCCTTCACGCCCCTGTGCAGCTCGGAGAAGGCGGGGTCGAACTTCAAGAAGCCCTCGTGCCTGTATTCCGGCCTGGCTATGCCCGCGCTCGCGTTTATCGCCTCCGCCGCGTTGCGGCCCTGGCGGATGGCGCTTATCACCGTGCTCGGGCCGGAGACGATGTCGCCGCCCGCGTAGACGCCCTTGTGGCTCGTGGCCTGGCTTTCGCCGTCCACCACCAGGCGGCCCCGCGCGCTGGCGTAGTCGCCCAGGAAGCTCAGGTCCACCTGCTGGCCCGCCGCCATGAGGACGCTGTCGGCCTCGACGACGGTC
Organism: Clostridiales bacterium; assembly: GCA_004553625.1. GTDB lineage: Bacteria > Bacillota > Clostridia > Oscillospirales > Oscillospiraceae > Scatomorpha > Scatomorpha merdavium. The sequence continues at coordinate 109,197 of SFKX01000001.1, forward strand.
GTCTCGTCCTCGTTGTAGTGCAGCACGAGCCTGCCCTTCTCGTCGCGCGTATAGAAGGTGCGCTTGAGCTCCATGCCCGTGACCTGGCCGTCCTTATACAGCGCGCGCTTCACGCCCCACTGGGGCATGATCTGCACGCCCTCCTCCTTCGCCCGGGCGATCTCCTCGCGGGAGGCCGTGAGCTCGTTCTCCGGCTTGCGGAACACCAGGGTCACGCTCTTCGCGCCCAGGCGCTTAGCCGTCACGGCCACGTCCATGGCCACGTTGCCGCCGCCGATGACGACGACGCTCTCGCGCTTTTTCTTGTTCATCCACTTGTTGACCTCGACCAGGAACTCCAGGCCGAACTCCGTGAACTCCTCGCCGTCGAAGCCCAGCACCGGACGCTTCCACGCGCCCGTGGCGTAGAACACCTTGTCGAAGCGCTTTTCCAGGCTCTCCGCATCGAAGTCGCGGCCGAGCTCCTTGCCCAGCTCGAAGCGCACGCCCATGCCCGCTATGGCCTCCACGGCCTCGTCCACGTAGTGCTTGGGCAGGCGGTAGTTCGGGATGGCGTATTGCAGCATGCCGCCGGCCTTCTCCATCTTGTCGTAGACCGTGACGCTGTGGCCCGCGCGGCGCAGGTAATAGGCCGCGGTGAGGCCCGCAGGACCCGCGCCGACTACGGCGACGGAGACGCCCGTCTCCTTTTCCGGAGCCCTGTAGTAGACGTCCTTGTGCTCCATGGCGTAGTCGCCCAGGGCGCGCTCCACGGTGTGGATGGATACGCAGTCGTCCGCCTCGGCGGCGTCCTGCGTGGCGAGGGGGCTCATGCGGTTGCAGTGGTTCTCGCAGGGGTGGGCGCAGACGCGGCTCGTCACCGTCGGCAGGGGGTTCACGCGGTAGAATATCTCCGCCGCACCGGCCCAGTCGCCCGCGCGCAGCTTCTCCATATAGGAGCCGATGTCCGTGTTGTTCGGGCAGCCGCCGGAGCAGCCCACGGGGCTCGCCGTTTTCATGCCGCCGAAGATGCTGTGGTAGCGGGAATCGCCCTTGAGGGCATAGCACTCCTGGCCGCCCTTGCGCGCGCAGTCGAGCCTGCCGCCTATCTCGTTCGGGTAGCGGTAGAACCAGCAGCGCACGTCCTGACAGAGGTTGCCGCCCACGGTGCCTATGTTTCGCACCAGCGGCGTCGCGACGCTGTGCGCCGCCTCGGCCAGGGCCGGGACGCTGTTCTTGACCGTCTCGCTCTCGCAGACCTCGCCCAGGGTCGTCATCGCGCCCAGCTTGAGCGCGCCGTCCTCGAGCTTCACGCCCCGCATGTCCGGGATGTCGCGCAGGCTGACCAGCTTCTTCGGGTACTTCGGCAGGATGTCCTGCTTGAGCGCGCCGAGAAGGTCGCTGCCTCCGGCCATGTATACCGCGCCCTCGGTCAGCTCCGCGGAGGCCTCGGCGCAGGAGCCGGGCCGCACGTAATCAAATCTCTTCATCTTTTCCGCTCCTTCCTCAGATCTTGCCCAAGGCCTTCAAAATGACGTCCGGCGTCGCCGGGTACTGCGCTACCTGTACGCCTATCGCATTCGAGATCGCCTGCATCGGCGCGCTCGCCGCCGCCGCGCCGGCTATCTCGCCCACGCCCGTCGCCTTGAACTGGAAGGTGTCGAACTGGCTCTCGAGGAAACAGGTCTCGTACTCCGGGAACTCGTTGAAGGGCCGCCACTTGTACTCTATCATGTCGTAGGTCATCGTCCTGCCCGTGCCGGGGTCTATGATGTGCTCCTCAAAGGTCGCCGTGTCCAGCGAGGCGGAGCCTATGCCGCCCTGCGCCTGCATCTCCAGGCCCGAGGGGTCTATGATCTGGCCGCAGTCCGTGCCGCCCAGCATGTTCAGCACGTCCACCTTGCCCGTTTCGCGGTCCACCTGAACCTCCAGGAACACGATGAACATGTTCGGCGTCGAGAAGTTCTCCAGGTGCTGGCCGTAGCCAGTCAGGGTCAGGTCCTGCGGGATGAGCTTCTTCCAGCTCACGAACTTGCCCGGGCGCGCCACAGTCGCCACGCCGTAGTCCGTCAGGTACATGCTGTCCTCCGCCACCTCGAGATAGGGCTTCGCCAGCTCGAAGAGCTTGTGCTTCGCGTCCTCCGCCGCGCTCGATACCGCGTGGCCATAGGTTATCGTTCCGCGTGAGCCGCACAGGCCGAAGCCCGTCGGGTTTATCATCGTGTCTCCCGGAGTTATGTCAACCTTGTCGAAGGGGACGTTCATGATCTCCGCGACCATCTTGACGATGTTGCTGCGCTGGCCCATGCCGGATTCGGTGATGTTTGTCTGGAGGACGATGCGTGCCTTGTCGCCCACGAGGTCGGGGACGACGCGGACATAGGCCTCGGTGTTGTCCTCGCCGATGTCGGCGTTGCCGATGATGCCGCAGCCGACGCCGCGGACATATCGCCCGTCATCGCTGGTCCAGGTCGGGACGCCCCAGCCCTTCCACTTGTCCTTCCAGCCGAACTTCTCCGCCGCGGCCTCTATGGCCTTGACGTAGCTCACGGAGTGGGCCTGCCACTGGCGGCCGTCGCGCCAGGTGTAGACGTCGCCCTCGCCGACGTAGTTCTTCTTGTAGCACTCGACGGGGTCGAAGCCGCCCTCGCGCATGGTGCGGCCGATGAGCAGGGAGAGGCAGGAGTTCAGCTCCTGGCCGCCGTAGCCGCGGACGATGCCGGCGGGCTGCTTGTTCGTGACGACGAGGTTCGTGTCGAGGTCCCAGTTCGGGCATTTGCACATGACCAGCTGCGCCTCGCCTATGCCGACGCCTATCTGTCCCTGGGTCGCGTTGCTCAGGCAGCCGGTATCGACGGTCCACTCGGCCTTCACGGCCTTTACGACGCCGTCCTTGTCCATGCCGATCTTGGCGTGGACCTGGCTGCCGAGACGCGTCTCAAAGCAGCACATCTGCTCGGCCTTGGTCTGGTAGAACTTCACGGGGCGGCCCGTTTTCATGGAGAGCACCGCCGCCGAGGAGACTATCTGCACCTGGCTCTGCTTGTTGCCGTAGCTGCCGCCGACGTTGAAAGTGTGTATGTCCATGTTGCAGTCCGTGATGACGGAGGCGTTCGTTATCTTGCAGATGTAGCCGGACTGCGTGTCGCACCAGACGGTGAAGTCGCGGCCGCCCTCCCAGCGCACTATGGCTCCGGGCGGCTCCGGCGAGGCCGGCGCGGCCATCTTGGAGAACTCCACCGTGTCCTCCGCGATGTAGGCACATTCCTCAAAGCCCTTCTCCGGGTCGCCCTTCACGAGGTGCCAGAAGGGGCCGTCCTTCTGGAAGGGCGGGTAGCCGGGCGTCACGATGTTGTTCTTGAACATGCCGGGGTAGAGCTGGGGCGCGCCGTCCTTTATGGCCTCGATGCCGCTCGTGACGGCGGGCAGGACCTCGTATTCGACCTCGATGAGCTCTATGGCCTCGTCGGCTATCTCGCGGGTCTCCGCCGCGACCAGCGCCACGGGGTCGCCCACATAGAGCACGCGCTCGCCCAGGATGGGCTTCATCGGGGGCCAGCCCATGAGCCAGCTCTGGTCTATGTCCTTGTAGGTCAGGACCGCCGCGACGCCGTTCAGCGCCCTCGCCTTTTCAACGTTGATGCTCTTTATCCTGGCGTGGGCGTGGGGGCTGCGCTTGGCGCGGCCGATGAGCAGCTGCGGCAGGCTGAAGTCGTCCAGGAAGGTGCACTTGCCCGTGACGATCTCGCGCGCGTCCTTGCGCGGGACGTTTACGCGGCCCACATAGCGGTAGTTCTCAGGCGAATAGTTTTCGTTTCCGAAGTGTTTCATCTTCTGCCCTCCCATTTCTCGTCGAGCTCCACGCCCCTGCCCGCGACGGAGGCTATGGCCTCAAAGACGTGGTATTGGCTTATGCAGCGGCAGTAGTTGCCGGAGAGGGCGTCGCGCACTTCCTCTTCGCTGGGGTTGGGGTTCTTGTTGAGCAGCGCCGTGGTGGTCATGATGATGCCCGGCGTGCAGAAGCCGCACTGGAAGGCGTTGTAATCCAAAAATGCCTGCTGCACCTTGGAAAGCTCGCCCGTCACGGGGTCCGCCAGGCCCTCGAGGGTGGTGATCTCCGCGCCGTCGCAGTCGGCGGTGAGCAGCATGCACGAGGGTACGGCCTCGCCGTCCTTGATGACCGTGCAGCAGCCGCAGGCGCCCTCGTCGCAGGCCCGCTTCGCTCCCGTCAGGCCGAGGCGGTCGCGCAGGGTCTCGAGCAGCGTCTCGCTGTACGGGACCTGGCCGAAGGCGCTGCCCATCGAGAACACGCGCCGGACGCCGTTGACCGTCAGAGTGGTGGTATCCACGCCCATTTTTATTCCTCCTTGCCAAATTAGAGCCGGGCGCAGCGCGCCCGCTGTTACCATGATAAAACATGCCGAAACGCCCCTCAACGGCATATGTAGCCCAGACTACACTAAAAGTTTATTTTTTCACGATGCCCCGCCGCGGCCGCGGATTCCGCCCCGGCTCTGTACAAAAGGGCGGGTATCCGGTATAATCGACTCAGTACTTTTGGGAAGGTTGCGGCAGATGAAGCGGTTGGTAGTCGGGATACTTGCGCATGTGGACTCGGGAAAAACGACCCTGAGCGAGGCGCTCTTATATCGCGCGGGGGCGCTGAGGAAGCTTGGGAGGGTCGATCACCGCGACGCCTTCCTGGACACCGATACGCTCGAGCGGGCGCGGGGCATCACCATCTTCTCCAAGCTTGCCCTGCTGAACCTGCCGGACGCCGTCCTCACCCTGCTGGACACGCCGGGCCACGTGGACTTCTCCGCCGAGGCCGAGCGCGCACTGCAGGTCATGGACTGCGCCATCCTGGTCATAAGCGGCACGGACGGGGTGCAGAGCCACACGGAGACACTCTGGCGTCTGCTGGAGCGGCACCGCGTCCCGGTCTTTATTTTCATAAACAAGTCGGACCTCGCCGGGGCGGACAGGGGCCAGCGCATGGCCGAGCTGCAGAGCCGCTTCGGCGCGGCCTGCGTGGACATGCTCGCGCCCGGCGCGGCGGACGAGCTCGCCCTGTGCAGCGAGGAGCTGCTGGAGACCGTCACCTCCGGCGCCGAGCCCACGGAGGCCCAGCTCGCGGCGGCGGTCTCGCGGCGCGAGCTCTTCCCCTGCTACTTCGGCTCGGCGCTCCGGCTCGAGGGCGTGGACGCGCTGCTGGACGCCCTGCCGCGCTACTGCCCGGCCCCAGAGCCGCGCGGGGACTTCGGCGCGAGGATTTTCAAGATAAGCCGCTCGGAGGACGGGCAGCGCCTCACCTGGCTCAAGGTCACGGGCGGCGAGCTGAAAGTCAAGGCCGAGCTCGCCTCCCGCGCCGACGCCCGCCGCGAGTGGCGCGGCAAGGCGGACCAGCTCCGGCTCTATTCCGGGGCGAAGTTCCAGCTCATCGGCTCCGCGGAGCCCGGGACGGTCTGCGCCCTCACCGGCCTGGCGGACACCTACCCGGGCGAGGGCCTTGGCTTCGAGCCGGACGCCGAGGCCCCCTCGCTCGAGCCGGTCCTGCGCTACCGGGTCATCCCGCCCCGGGGCGCGGACGTCCACGCCCTGCTCCTGCGGCTCCGCGAGCTCGAGCAGGAGGACCCGACTCTGCGCGTCGTCTGGGACGAGCGCCTGGGCGCCGCCTTTTTGCAGCTCATGGGCGAGGTGCAGCTCGAGGTCCTGCAGAGCCTCATAGAGCGCCGCTTCGGCCTGGAGCTCGGCTTCGACGAGGGCGGCATCCTCTATAAGGAGACTATAAGCGCCGCCGTGGAGGGCGCGGGCCACTACGAGCCGCTCCGGCACTACGCCGAGGTACACCTCCTGCTCGAGCCCGGCGAGCCGGGCAGCGGCGTGCAGCTCGCCTCCGACTGCCGCGAGGACGAGCTTGCGCTCAACTGGCAGCGCCTCATCCTCACCCACCTGGCCGAGAAAACGCACCTCGGCACCCTCACCGGCTCGCCGCTGACTGACGTCCGGATAACGCTCCGCTCCGGCCGCGCCCACCCCAAACACACCGAGGGCGGGGACTTCCGCCAGGCGACCTACAGGGCCGTGCGCCAGGGTCTGCGGTCCGCGCAGGTCCGGGGCGAGTGCGTGCTGCTGGAGCCCTGGTACGAGTTCACGCTGCGCCTGCCGCAGGAGTCGGTGGGCCGCGCGCTGGCGGATATGCCCCGGCTCTGCGCCTCCTTCTCCCCGCCCGAGACCGAGGGCGAGACGGCCGTCATAACGGGCCGCGCCCCGGTCTCCGAGCTGCGCGGCTACGCCCGTGAGCTCGCCGCCTATACGCGCGGGCGAGGCCAGCTGAGCTGTATACCCGGGGGCTACGCCCCCTGCCACAACGCAGAAGCCGTCGTCGCCGCCTCCGGCTACGACCCGGACGCGGACACGCAGAATTCCGCGGACTCCGTATTCTGCAGCCACGGCGCGGGCGTGCTGGTCCGCTGGGACGAGGCCCCGGCGCACATGCACCTGCCGAGCATCTTCGCGCGGGAGCACAGGGCCGAGCGCGAGCCGCCCGAATCCCGCGCCGCCGCCTACCGGAACATGCTCGCCTCGGACAAGGAGCTCATGGCCATCTTCGAGCGCACCTACGGCCCCGTGCGGCGGGACCCCGTCCAGGCCATGCGCAGCGTCAAAAAAACCGAGCCCTCCGCCGCCGTGCGCAGACCGCAGAAGCCCCGGACCGAAGGACCGGAACACCTGCTCGTGGACGGCTACAACGTCATCTTCTCCTGGGACAGCCTGCGCGAGATAGCCGAGGGCAGTATGGACGCCGCCAGGCACAAGCTCATGGATATCCTCTGCAACTACGCCGGCTACAGGCGCATCGTCCCCATCCTGGTCTTTGACGCCTACAAGGTCAAGGGCGCGGAGCGCGAGGTTGAAAAATACCACAACCTCTACGTCGTCTACACCAAAGAGGCCGAGACCGCCGATATGTACATCGAAAAGACCACGCACGAGATCGCCAAAAAATACAGCACCCGCGTCGTCACCTCGGACACGACGGAACAGCTCATAATCCTCGGCGCGGGCGCGATGAGGATAAGCTCCCAGGCCTTTGAGGAGGAGGTCCGCGCCGTCGAGGCCGAGATACGCCGCTACCTCGCCGCGCAGGACAAGTCCTGAACGCGCCGGGCCTTGCCCTTCCCGATTTCTCTGATATAATGTAAGCAAAGAGCACGCTTACGGAGGTAAAATATGAATATTGCAAAGCTCATGATCCCCAAGGTCTCCACCGCGTTCCTGCACGAAAACGACACGGTGCGTCAGGGGCTGGAGCGCTTCACCATCCACGGCTACACGGCCATCCCCGTCCTCAACGAGCGGGAACAGTACATAGGCAGCGTCACTGAGGGCGACTTCCTGCGCCACCTGCTCATGACCGGCAGCACGGACCTCAAAGCCCAGGAGCAATACCGCATCAGCGGCATCGTCCGGCGCGACTTCTGCCCCGCCCTGCCCATAGACGCCGCCTCCGAAGAGGTCGTCTCCGCCACGCTGAACCAGAACTTCGTCCCCATCGTGGACGGCCGCGGCACGCTCTGCGGCATCCTGACCCGTAAGCGGGTCATCGAATACCTTGCGCAAAAATGCAGTTCTATCCGTGAGGAGTGAATATATGTACAACTTCGACGAGATCATCGACCGCAGGCACACCAACGCCATGAACACGGACGGCTTCCGCCAGTACATCTTCCACGCCGACGAGAACATGGTCTTTCCCTACAAGGACGAGGAGTTCATCCGCATGTGGGTGGCGGATATGGAGTTCGCCACACCGGACGTCGTCATAGACGCCATCCGCCGGAGGCTCGACAGGCGCATCTTCGGCTATACGCGCGTCTCCGACCCGGGCTACTACGAGGCCTTCTCCGCCTGGTGCCGCAGGCGCTACGGCTGGGACTTCCCCAAGGAAGAGCTCGTCATGTCGAACGGAGTCATCCCCGCGCTCTTCGAGCTTGTTGAATACATATGCAAGCCGGATGAAAAGGTCCTCTTCCTCACCCCCTCCTACGCCTACTTCAAGCACGCCGCGGACCACAGCGGGCGCGCCTATGTCTGCTCGGACCTCATAAACTCCGACGGATACTACAGCATAGACTGGGAGGACCTCGAGCGCCGCTGTGCCGACGAAAAGACCAGGCTCTTCATCCACTGCGACCCGCACAACCCCAGCGGCCGGGTCTGGACGCCCCAGGAGCTCCAGAGGCTCGCCGGCATACTCGAAAAGCACGATATGTGGGTCATCTCGGACGAGATACACTGCGACCTGCTGCGCCGCGGCCAGGTCCACACGCCCCTGGGCAAGGTCATGCCGGGATACAAAAAGCTCGTCACCTGCATGGCGCCGAGCAAGACCTTCAACCTCGCGGGGCTGATGCTCTCGAACATCATCATCCGGGATGAGGGCCTGCGCGCCGTCTGGATGGACCGGCACTACAATTTCGACAACCCCCTGAGCGTCGCCGCGGCCCAGGCCGCCTACGAAAAGGGCGAGCCCTGGCTGCTTGAGCTCCAGGAATACCTGGACGACAACTTCGACTTTGTCGGCAAGTACCTGGCCGAGCACCTGCCCCGGGCGCGCTACCGGGTCTCGGAGGCGACCTACCTCGCCTGGGTGGACCTGGGAGAGTACTTCCGGCCGGAGGAGGACCTGCCCATGTTCTTCGCCTACCGCGCCGGGGTCCTGCTCGAGGGCGGGGACATGTTCGTGCAGAACTCGGACTGCTTCATCCGCCTGAACCTGGCCTGCCCCAGGGCCACGCTGGAGGAGGGTCTGCGCCGCATCTGCGAGGCCGTGAACGAAAAACACCCCGAGCCCTACCTGGGCGAGAACTGAGCCAAAACAAAAAGCGGACGGGAAGCGGAATGCTTCCCGTCCGTATTCTTTTCCGCGCCTCAGATGAGGCGGAGCTTTTCGGCGGCGGTCTTGGCCTCGCCCCTGCGGCTGACGTTCAGCTTCACGAGGATGTGGCTGACGTGTACCTTCACCGTTGCCAGCTTTATACCCAGGGCCTCGCCTATCTCGGCGTTGCTCTTGTCCGCGCAGATGAGCCGGAGCACCTGGCGCTCCGTCGCGGAGAGCGGCCCCGTCATCTTCCGGCGCGGGCGGAGGAAGTCCGGGTAGTACACAGCCTGCTGCTTGAGCCCTTCGGTGAGCTCGTTCAGGAACTGCGCGTCCTTGTTCCAGCCGCAGCCCTCCACCAGAGGCAGGACCGCCGCGCCGTACTGCGTCACCGGGCGGATGAAGCGGAACTCATAGGCCGTGTCCAGCGCCGTATCCAGCTCGCGGCGCCAGCCGGGGTCCTTCTGACGCCAGCGCGCCACTGCCCGCAGCAGGTGCAGGCTTATGCTGTCCAGGTAGCGCGAACAGGCCTCGCAATAGGGCTCCAGCGGCGCAAGGGTGAGCAGAGCGGCGTCCTCGTCGCCCAGCATCAGCTCTGCCATCGCCTGGGTGATATACTGGTAGCGCTTCATCAGTCTCAGCCGCTGCGGGTCCTTCGGCGCCTTCTCGCGGTGCCAGGTGTCCACCTCCGTGTCGTCCCCGAGGTACATGTCCGCCCGGCAGAGCATGGCGTCCAGATTCGGCAGGAAACGGGTCATCTCCTCCGCCTCATAGCGGCTCCGGAGCGTCAGGAGGGTCTGCTTTGCGTCGCCTGCGCGGCCGGAGTCTATCTGAGTCCGGGCCAGAAGACCCAGCACCGCAAACTCTATGTCCGGCGTCCCGTCCCGGCGTATCCGGCTCAGCTTGGACATGAGCGAGAGCATCCTGTCCTTGACGTTTTCGCCCTTTTCAAACTTGCTCTCCGCCATCGCACAGTCCGCCAGGCACACGCCGTCCCGGCCCAGTACCGTCTCCACCGGGACCTTGAGCGTCTTATACAGCAGGTCGTCCTTCCGGCTCCAGGGCGAGAAGTCCTTCCCGCCGTTCATCAGGCTGGGCAGGCAGCTCGTCACCGAAAACGAGGGCAGCTTTATCTCCTTTGCCTTGAGCAGACGGAAAGCCTTGGGGAAGGTGTCCAGCATCCCCTCAACGCTCCGCTGCGGCAGGGCCAGGTCCAGCCAGGCCAGCCGGCTGCGCGCCTCACGCGCCGCCATGTCCGAGCGGCGCCGGCTGGAGGCGAAGTCGCTCAGCGCCCCGTACCAGCGCTCCGAGCCCTCGTAGTCCATGCACATCGCGTCCAGCATGCTCATCGCCTGGATGAGCACGGGCGACGAGAGTATCTCCCGCTCCGGAAGCATCCTGTAATAGGGCTCCATCTCGTCGTAGTGGCCGAGTCCGGGGTGCAGCTCCGAGTTGCGCACCAGCAGCTCGGAGATCTTGCCCGAATCCCCGCTCCGGCTGTAACATTCGAGCGCGCGGTCATAGTCCTCGTTCAGCTCGTAGTAGAGCCCGCCCCGGGCGTAGAGCGCGCGCAGCCTGGCCTCGTCCTGCTCCCTTTCCAGCTTCCAGAGCAGATAGCGCCGGAAGATGGGCCAATAGCTATAGGAGTCTATCCGCTCCGGACGCAGGGCGGAGGTCTCCGCCTGGAACTGCTCCAGCAGCTCGCCCGCGCGGCTGTTCCCGCTCACTATCCGCGCAAGCTCCGGGCCGAATGGCTCAAAGGGCGCCAGCTCCATCGCCAGGCGCCGCGTCTCCAGGTCCATACGGCTGAACACCAGTTCGTCAAAATGCGAATACATCTCGCGCCGGATGACATCCGTCAGGGCGCTGCTATACTTCTCCCCTGCCGCGAGATGCCTCGCCAGCAGGCTCAGCGGCAGCGCGCAGCCGCGCGACTCTATGTGTATCGCCGTGAGCTCCGTATCGCTCACGGCTATCCCGTTCTGCGCAAGCAGCCGGTCCACTCCGTCCCTGTCCAGCGCGAGGTCCCATGGCCCGAGCACCGTCAGCACTCCGGCCAGCTGGAAGGGCAGCAGCCAGCCGGGCATCGTGCCGCGCGTCAGCAGGACGAACTTCTTTTCCGGGTTCTCACGTATCGCCGCGCACAGGGCCTCCTGCTCGGCGGAGTCCTTCAGCCACTGGAGGTCGTCCACCAGCAGCACGTCCCACTTGCCGCCCGGCGCGGGCAGGCTGAGTTCCGGGTCCTCCGCCGAGATCGCGCAGACCCTCTTCCCCGCCAGCAGCGCCCGCGCGGACGCCGTCTTGCCGAAGCCGCAGGGCGCGCTGAACAAAACCGCCCGCCCCTTTCTCATCGCCGCTTCGAACCGGCGCGCAAGCGACGTAGTGAGGATTACACATTCTTCCACCGGAGATTTCCCCTTTCGTTCGCAGGTCTCCCCGATATCTTAACACAGCCCCGATAATTTGTGAACACCCCGCCGGCGCTTCCGGCCTAATACTCAAGATTCACATTGAAATATGCTCAATATTATGCTAACATTTCCGCAGGGAGGTGGTCCTTATGCCGAGCATACGGCCTATATCGGACCTGCGCAACAGCGCGAGCGAGATCTCGGACTTCTGCCGGAGGACGCGGGAGCCGGTTTTCATCACGCGGAACGGGGCCGGGGACATGGTGGTCCTGAGCATTGAGGAATACGAGCGGCGCATGGCGCTCATCGAGCTCTACGGCAAGCTGGCGGAGGCCGAGGCGGAGACTGCCTCCGGCGGGCCGAGCAGCGAGCTGAGCTCGGTCCTGCGGGCGCTGAGGGAGGGCGTGCATGGAACGCTATGAGGTCCGGCTCTGCCCCGCCGCCGTCCGGGACCTGGAAGAGCTGGTCCGGCGGCTGGACAGGCTCTCTCCGCCCGCCGCGCTGCGCAGCTACGACTTTATCGCGGAGCAGATGCGCAGTTTGGCCCTGATGCCGGAGCGCTGCCCGCGGCCGCGGGACCTTGCGCTGCGCGCCCGGGGCTACCGCTGCCTGCGCGCGGAGGGCTGCCTGGTGTTTTTCGTCCTCTCGGGCGGGGAGGTGCAGGTCCGCCGCGTCCTGCACGAAAAGCCGGAATATGCCGCCCTGCTCTAGCGGTTTCGGGAACATTCGCGGCGCTTTCTCTGTCCAAGCGGTGTGACCCGTGGTATAATATGTATCGAACGATTTCAGGAGGTGCTTGCCTTGAAAAACCGCATCCTGGCGACGACCCTTGCAATATTGCTCTGCCTATCGCTTGCGGCCTGCTCCGGCGCGCCCGCGGAGGAGAGCCCTGCCCCCGACGAGACCGCCGCGCCTTCCCCGACGCCTGCGCCCAGCGCGGAGCCGGAGGAGACCCAGGCCCCGCCGCCGGAGGACCTGCGGATAAGCGTCCTGCTGCAGCCCAAGTCCGAGCTGCGTGATTCGGAAGGCTCGCTGGTATTTCTGGGCTACTACTCCGAGCCGGTGGTGACGGTCTCCGCCAGCTCGACGGCGTCCTACCGGATCAGCTCGGCCCTGGCCAGCCGCCTCGCCAAGGGCGGCGCGCAGGCGGATGAGATATTCGAGCAGGCCGAGGACGAATTCAAAACCCTCAGCGAGGAAGAGCGCGCGCTCTTCCTGCCGCGCAGCCTCACACGCACCGCCAGCGTGGAGCGCGGGGACGGCGCGGTGCTCAGCCTGCTCTGCGTGGACTACGCCTACACAGGCGGGTCCCACGGCAAGGGCGACTACGTCGGCATGTGCTTCAACACCATGACCGGCGCGAAGCTCGCGCTCTCGGACATCTTCACGGACACCGGCGCGCTCGGCGCGAAGGCTGCGGAGGCCGTCGAGGCCCAGGCCGCGGCCATGGACGAGTCCGAGGGATTCAGCGGCCTGCGCGAGTTCGTGGACTCCGCGCTCGAGGGCGGGCATTGGTATCTCAACAACGAGGGCCTGGCGCTCGTCGCCTCGGAGGGCGAGATAGCCCCCGAGTCCGACGGCAGCTTCACCTTCGTCCTGCCCTATGCCGAGCTGGAGGGGCTCATAAAGCCCGAGTACGTCCCGGCCTCCGCCCCGGAGGGGGCGAGCGGCGCGGAGGACTTCGAGCTCAGCGACGAGCCGGGTTCCGAGCCCGTGTACTCAATAACCCTGGACCAGGAGGCCCCCGCCTTCTATCTCAGCGCCAAGGCGGACACCGCGCCCTTCGCCCTGTGCAGCGTCACGCTCGGCGGCAGCTTCTACTACGCATATGACGACGACGGCGAGGGCTCGGACTTCGAACGCCTGCGCGACTACCTCTGGATAAGCGGACTCGAGGCCGGGGAGTGTGTCGAGATCGGCGCCTGGTTCATGGACATGCCCACGATGGGGCTGAGCTTCGGCCCGGAGAAGGAGCTCCTGCTCTTCTGGCAGAGCGGCGAGGACGGCTCGCTCTTTGTCAACGCTGCATAAAATTGCCTTGCGCACCGAAGAATAACGGTATATAATGTTTTTTACACCGGCAGGGGCGGCCGCCCCTGCCGGATCCTGACAGGTTTGGTGCGCGGGGTATGGTATTTTCAAGTCTCATCTTCATATATGCTTTTTTGCCCCTCTCGCTGCTGGCATATGTCCTGTGCCGGAGCAGAGAGGCAAAAAATATGTCTTTGCTCCTGTTCTCCCTGGTGTTTTACGCCTGGGGCGAGCCGAAATACGTCCTGCTGCTGATGTTCATGGCGCTCACCTCCTGGTTCTGCGCGCTGCGCGTGGCCGGGGCGGGGACTCGGGGCAGGAAGAAGCTCTGGGTCGCCGTGTCCTGCACAGTGGACATCCTGCTCATCGGCTTTTTCAAGTATTCCGGCCTTGTCTGCTCCGTGTTCGGACAGGTGCCGGAGTTCATCGAGAACATCGCGCTGCCCATCGGCATCTCGTTTTACACCTTCCAGCTGCTGACCTACGTCGTGGACGTCTACCGGGGCGACGCGGAGGCCCAGCCGAATTACCTCAACGTCCTGCTCTACGCCGCGCTCTTCCACCAGTGCGTGGCCGGGCCGATCGTGCGCTACAAGACCATCGCGCACGAGCTCTTTGTCGAGCGGGACAGCCGCGACCTGCTGCCCGGCATTTTGCGCTTCACGGTAGGCCTCGCCAAAAAGACGCTGCTCGCAGACCCCTGCGGCGCACTGGCGGATCAGCTCCTGCTAGCAACGGACACCGCCTCCAACGCCTCGCTCTTTGCGGAAAACCTGCACACGCTCTCGAACCTTTCGGCCCTGGGGGCCTGGGTCGGCGTTGCGGCCTTCATGCTGCAGATATACCTCGACTTTTCCGCCTACTCCGACATGGCGATAGGAATGGGCCGGATGCTCGGCCTGCACTACCTTGAGAATTTCGACTACCCCTATATGTCCAAGACCGTCACGGAGTTCTGGCGGCGCTGGCACATCTCGCTCGGGACCTTCTTCCGGGACTATGTGTACATCCCGCTCGGCGGGCGGCAGTGCTCCAAGGCGCGCTCGGTGCTGAACCTCTTCATCGTCTGGGCGCTCACCGGGCTCTGGCACGGCGCAAACTGGAACTTTGTGCTCTGGGGGCTATATTTCTTCGTTTTCATCGTCATCGAGCGGCTTTTCCTCAAGCGGCTCTTTGAAAAGCTGCACGTCCTGCCGCACATTTACCTGCTCTTCGTCGTGTTCTCGGGCTGGATACTCTTCCACTTCACGGACGTGCGGCTGGGCTGGACGGTGTTCCTGGGCCTCTTCGGGGGAAACGGCAACGCTGCCTCGGACTTCTTCAGCCTGACGCTGCTCAAGAACAACCTCTTTTTGCTCGCCGTCTCCGTCCTGGCCTGCACGCCGCTCGTGAAGTGCATGGCGAACGGCCTCAACCGGCGGCTCTGCCGGAGCATTTCCGGGGAAAAGCTCCGGAACCTCTTTGCCTATGTCCTCTTCCCCATCATCCTCCTGCTGCTCTCCACGGCCTCGCTCGTGGGAGACAGCTATGACTTTTTCATCTACTTCAACTTCTGAGGTGCGCGCATGAAAGACAGCGGAAAATACAAGTCCGAAAAAGCGCGCCGCCGCGCGGAAAATCGCAGCCGTCTGCGCACGGCCGCGCCGTTTTTCGTGGTGCTGTTCGTGCTGACTGCGGTGGCCTTCGTCATCCCGCTCCGGCCCACGGAGTCCGTGAGCGAAAAGCGCAGGCTCACGGAATTCCCCAAGTTCTCCGTGGAAACGCTGTTCTCCGGCGAGTACTTCGACCAGATCGGCCTCTGGTTTTCAGACACCTTCCCATTCCGGGACTACTGGATGAGCGTCTCGACCAGGCTGGGCGAGCTGCACGGGATAAACGACGTCGTCATCTACGGCGACCTGGGCGAGGCGGACGAGCTGCCGCCCGCAGGCGCGACGCCGGAGCCCACGCCGGAGCAGTCCGCCGAGCCCACGCCGATGCCGGAGCCCACGCCCGAACCCACCCCGCCGCCCACGCCCGAGGTCGTGCTGACCTCGCCGCCGGAGGAGTCCGTCGAGCACTGGGGCGGCCTGGAGGTGGACGACGAGACCGAGGTCATCTACGGCAACGTCCTCCAGATAGGAGACGCCGCCTTCGCCTACTACGGCTTCTCGCAGTACGGCTCGGACAGGCACGTGAAGCTCGTGAACTCCTGCGCCGACATGCTCGAGCAGTACGGCGCGAAGCTCTACGACATCCTCATCCCCACGAGCGTGGGCGTGGTCGTGTCCTCGGACTACATGGAGCTTTTGAAGTGCACGGACCAGGGCCAGACGATAAGCTATATCTTCTCCCAGGTGAACGAGAACGTGAACGCCGTGAACGTGTTCAACACGCTCATCGAGCACAACGACGAATACCTCTATTTCCGCACCGACCACCACTGGACGGCGCTCGCGGCCTACTACTCCTATGTCCAGTTCTGCAAGGTCGCGGGCATGGAGCCGGCCGCGCTGGAGGACTTCACCGAGCTGGACATGGGTCCCTTCCTGGGCTCGTTCTACGGCAACTGCTCCCAGAGCTCCAAGCTGCGGGAGGACAACGTGCTCGCCTACGACCCGCCCGGCGATATCACGATGACGATAACAAAGGACAACGGCAGCGCCTTCGAGTGGCCGGTGCTGACGGACATGTCCAAGTCCAGCATCTACTCGAAGTATATGACCTTCCTCGGCGGGGACCACCCGCTCGTCACCATCACCAACAACGACCTTCCGGACGGCCCCAACTGCGTCGTCATAAAAGACTCCTTCGGCAACCCCTTTGCGCCCTATCTGAGCCAGAATTACCACAACGTCTATGTCATCGACTACCGCAAGTATAACGCGATGACGCTCAGCTACTTCGTGCAGTATTACGACATAGACGACGTGCTCCTCACGGAGAGCCTGGCCATGGCGCAGGGCGAGGGGACGCTGGACCTGCTGGAATGGTTCTGCAAATAATTTGAAAGAGAGGCAAAGAAAGAGATGTCCATTGAGAGAGGGCGCGCATATTTCAGGCAGTTCGGGATGGAGGACCGCGTGATAGAATTCACGGTCTCTTCCGCGACGGTGGAGCTCGCGGCAAAGGCGCTGGGCGTGGACGGCGCCCGGATAGCCAAGACCCTGTCCTTCAAAAAGCCGGACGGCTCGGCGCTGCTCATCCTGGCCGCCGGCGACGCGCGGATAGATAACCACAAGTTCAAGGAGAAGTTCCACTTCAAGGCCAAGATGCTGACGGCGGACGAGGTCCTGGAGCTCGTCGGACATCCCGTGGGCGGCGTCTGCCCCTTCGGCATAAATGACGGCGTGGACGTTTACCTCGACGAGAGCCTGAAGCGCTTCGAGACGGTCTACCCCGCGGTAGGCAGCGGCGCGAGCGCCATAGAGCTCAACATGGACGAGCTCTGGAAATACTCCAACGCCCTCGAGTGGATAGACGTCTGCAAGCTGCCCGAGTGATAAAAAGCACCGCCGCCCGGCAAGGGGCGGCGGTTTTTTCATGCCTCGATATAGAGCTTTTCCGTCAGCTCCTGCGCCTCCATCAGGATGCGGCGGGCCTCCTCTGCCTCCCCGGCCGCGAGCTTGCGCAGCGCATCCGTCATCGCGTTGAAGAGTATATGATAGAGCTTTTCATAATCCGGCATATCCAAGCCTCCCGAACATATTTTGACGTCTTGATGACGCCATATTCGACATAATATCACTCTTTAACCATAAAATAGTTGCCGATGACTTTAGTTCAAACGCTCAATATGGTCGTTTTGGAGGCAAAATAATGGCTGTAAAGAATTTGACCATCAGGATAGACGACACCATGCTCGACAAGCTGCATGTTATCGCGGATTACGAGGGCCGTTCTGCAAACAGTCAGGTGCTCATCCTCATCCGCGACTGCGTCCGGGATTTTGAAAAGGAGCACGGCGAGATAACGACGAAGCGATAAGGCGGGGCTCAAAACTCCTTCTTTTTATATATCGCCACGGACAGGAGCACGGACGCCGCAGGCACGCCGAGCACGGCTATCACGGCCGTCAGCACCAGCGTCGGACGGCTCAGGCCGCTCAGAAAGCCCACCACGTCCAGGCCCAGCTTCTCCGAGAGCAGCAGCAGGCAGAAGGGGACCAGATAGCACAGCGCCACGAGTATCCGCGCCTTCTCCACGCCCAGCCAGAGCATCAGCGGCATCCCCAGCGAGAGCATGAACACGCCCAAAAGGTAAAAGCCCAGGCTCAGCGGCATGTGCTCCGGCCCGTCCATCACGCCTATCACCGCCGCGCCCACCGCGCAGATGAAAAGCCCCGCCAGCAGCGCGGTCACATAGCGGCTCAGCACCACCTGCGTCCGCGTCACAGGCATCGTCAGCGCCCGCCTGTCCCAGCTCGCGCGCTCGTCGTAGCTCAGCGTCGTCATCGGCAGCATCACGATGTACAATATCCCCAGCGCGCTGAAAAACTGCGCGTTCGAGGTGGCCACGCTTATCACCAGCCACACCAGCAGCACCAGCAGCACGCTCTTCGCCTGGTGCTTGAGGCAGAGCAGGTCCTTGAGTATCATCGCCTTCATTTTCCCTCACCCCTCAGATAATAGAGCATGATGTCCTCAATGCCCGCAGGGTCGCAGACCAGGCCGCGCGCCGCGCCGCGCTCCACAAGCGCCTCCACGCCGAAGGCCGAGCGCCGTACCCCAGCGACCTTCGCCGGGTCCAGCGCGCGCAGCTCCGCCTCGCTCAGCTTCGCCACGACGTACTTTTCCAGCAGCGCGTCCTTCTCCTCCGAGAAGATCAGCCGCCCGCCGTGGATGAAGCTGATGTAGTCGCAGACCTTCTCCAGGTCGCTCAGTATGTGCGAGGAGACGAAGATGCTGTGCCCCTCGTCCTGGATGAACTCAAGAAAGAGGTCCAGCAGCTCGTCCCGGACCACGGGGTCCAGCCCGCTCGTCGCCTCGTCCAGGATGAGCAGGCGGCAGTCGTGCGAGAGCGCCGCCGTGAGCGAGAGCTTCATCCGCATCCCGCGCGAGTAGTCCTTCACGGACTTGCGCTCCGGCAGCTCAAAGCGCTCCGCCAGGGCCTTGAACCGGGCCTCGTCAAAGCTGCGGTAGCCCGCGCGGAGTACGCTGCGCAGGTCCCGCAGACACAGCGTCTCCGGGACGCAGCAGTCGTCCATGACCACGCCCAAATGCTCCCGCAGGTCCGTCCCGGCGCTCTCCGGGTCCTCGCCCAGCAGCCGCACCCGGCCGGAGTCCGCGCGCGCCAGGCCCAGCAGCAGCCGGATCGTCGTGCTCTTGCCCGCGCCGTTTTCGCCTATGAAGCCCATTATGCAGCCCGAGGGCAGCCTGAAGCTCACATTGTCCAGCGTGAAGCCCTTGTAGTGCTTTGTGAGGCCCTCGACCTCGATTGCGTATTCCATATTCAGTCTCCTTCAAAGCTGAGTCGGAGCATCTCCGTGAGCTCGTCGAGGCCGATGTCGCAGGCCGTGGCCAGCTCGACTATCCGGCCCATCAGCTCCTCGATCTGACGCAGGTGCTCCTCCCGCACGAACTCCAGGTCCTTCCCCGCGACAAAGCTGCCCTTGCCCGTCATGGACACGATGAATCCCTCGCGCTCCAATTCCTCGTAGGCGCGCTTCGTCGTGATGACGCTTATCCGCAGCTCCTTCGCCAAAAGGCGCATCGAGGGAAGGGCGTCCCCCTCCCTGAGCTCCCCGGAAATGACCTTTGCCTTTATCTGCGCGGCGATCTGCTCATATATCGGCACACCGCCCGCATTGCTGATTTTGATATCCAAGTATGATCACCCTTGTATATTGTGTATATTGATTATATACAATATTCTCACTTTGTCAAGGGGCGGGACTCAGGTTTTTTTGTCCAAACGCGCGGGCATGGAAAAAGCGCCTCATCCGGTACAGCCGGATGAGGCGCCTTCTTTTTTGTGCTACAAACTGAACGCGGGCCAGAATTCTATCAGCGCCCAGCCCAGGAACGTCATCTCCGCTATGATAATGGCGGAGAGCACTATCCCCTTCTTGGCCAGGAACGATGGCTTGAGTCCGTAGCCCACGGGTATCGCCCGGATGGAGGTGGGCATCGTGAACGAAAGGTTTATGCCGATGGCCGTGATGTACAGCAGAGGCGTGGCGTTGGCCCCCAGCGCGGTCGCGATCGCCATGGTTATCGGCAGGCACATAGATGCCGTCGCGCCGTTGCTGGTGAGGTCAGACATCACCAGTGTGAAGGTCACAATGATGAACACCAGGCCCAGCGTACTGCTCACGCCCGTGTTGCCGATGAGCGTGCCTATCGCCACGTCGGCTCCCGTCCCCGTCAGCATCTTGCCCAGGGACAGCGCGCCGCCGAACATGTAGAGCAGGCCCCAGTCAACCTCGGACTCTACCTTTTTCCAGTTCACTATCCGCTTGCTCTCCTTGCCCGGGATGAGGAACAGGACTATCGCGCAGGCGGCGAAGGAATACGCCGGCGCCAGGCCGGGCAGCAGCTCGGCATAGAGGCTCCGCGTGAACGCCAGCCCCACCGCAACCAGAAACACCGTGAAACACAGCGCCTCGTCCCGCGACATCCTGCCCATGTCCGCCCGCACCTTTACCAAATACTCCTTGGACCCGGCAAGCGTGGCGTTCTTCGGGCTGATGAGAAACACATAGACCGTGCAGGTCACGAGCAGGGTCAGCATTATGGGCGCAAAACGCACGACCCAGTCGATATACATATACTCCCTTCCAGAGACCTGCTCCAGATACTCTATGACGACCAGGTTGGAGGCGCTGCCTATCGGTGTCGCCATCCCGCCCAGGCCCGCGCCCCAGGCCACGGACATGACCACCATGCTCCCCGCCTTGCTGTTTGCGATATCGCCCTCACCGACGTACTTGAGCATGGACATGGCGATGGGCGAGATGGTCGCCGCGACGACAAGGTTCGGCAAGATGGTGGATAGCGCCGTCGAGAGCAGGAACCAGAACATGACCTGCGCCCGCACCGACGTGCCTACCAGGTTCAAAAACGCCGTGGCGATCCGCTTGTTCAGGCCCGTACACTCCCAGGACGCCGTTATTATCATCCCGGACAGCACCAGTATGATCGAGTCCGAGGCGTACTGCGAGATGATGTCCGCCATCGGGATCATGGGGAAGAGCGCGTTGAGCGCTATGGGCAGCAGCCCGATCACCGGGTAGTCCACCGGCGGCAGCAGCCACCAGCAGACCATCCAGCACAGCGTCCCTATCGCGCAGCGCATCTCGAAGGTGAACGTCTCCGGCGGCAGCGCCGCCAGGATCAGAACGTAGACAAGCGGCCCGAGGGCGACCGACGCCGCTGACTTTAACTTTATCCTTTTCACGGGCTTCACCTGCCTAATCTCTCTTTGTTGCCCCGCAAGTCATGCGTCCATTGCTCAAACCATGCCGATGAGCGGCCAGTAGAACAGCAGCGTCAGCAAAAGCACAACCGCCACTGATACGTTGATGAGACATGCCGCTCCCAGCTGCTGGCCGGGCGTGAATCGGTTGGTAGCACACCAAAGCAGGTTGGACTGGCTGTTGAAAGCCATGAAGTTCGCGCCCACGCAGACCGCCATTATCGTGATGACGCCCACGGTAAAGACGTCGAAGCCGAGCGCCGCCGCTATCGACATGCCGATGGGAGTGAAGAGCGTGACCATCGGGTCCATGCCGGCAAAGATGATGTGGATGAACAGCACGAGCAGCAGCCAAACTATCAGGAAACCGGTGTAGCTGAGGCTCTGTACTGCGGCGTTGCTGGTGAAGAAGGTGTCAACGAGCCACTGGAATCCGCCGCTGCTGTTGACGTTGTTGGCCATGCCCATCGCGAGGCCTATCCAGAGCATCGCGCTCCAGGGGACCTCCCTGATTATCTCCTTGCTGGTCCCGGGTGCGAAGTTGGGGATGAGCAGCAGGAACACGGTGAGCCAGGGGACGATGTTCGCATTTATGCCGGTCAGGCTGCCCGTCGCCCAGAGGAGAACGGTCAGCGAGAAGCAGATGAGAGACCACTTTTCACCCGTGGACATCGGACCCATCTCCGCCAGCGCCTGTTTCGCAAAGCCGACGTCTATCTTCTTGGGCTCCGCGGGGCCGCCGGTCTTGGACTTCTTGGGCTTGTAGAGAAGATGCGTGTACATCGGGATGAGCAGGCAGCAGATCGCGCCCGGCAGGAAGCCCGCCGCAAACCATTCGCCCCAGCTCATGGTCCTGCCCGTGGCCTCCATGACTATCGCAAGGCCCATGGGGATGGTGTTGGTGCCGGTCAGGAACATGATGGTGCCCGTCGTGTTGACGAACATGCCAGTCATGACCAGCGATTCGCCGCCCCTTTCGCCACGCTTGAAGCCGAGGCTCTCGCTCAGCTCGTCAACTATGTTTACCAGGGTCGAGGTCCGCGCGCCCGCGGACGGGATTATCAGCGTGCACAGCGCCGTCGTCGCGCCGACCGCGTAGTTAGCCATCAGCGCCCCGCCCTTGCCGAGCTTCGAGACTATGAAATACGCCATGCGCCTTCCCAGGCCGGTCATCACCATCGTGATTCCGATCATCTGGGAGAAGATCACGAGGAACCAGCCGGGGTTCTGGAAGCCGCTCAGCAGTCCCTTGTGGTCGATACCGAAAAAGATGACCAGTATGACGCAGGCGATGACGCTTACCAGCCACTCCTCCAGCGGCTTGGCGATCCAGAGCGCCACGCACCAGAGGAACATTACAAGCATTACCTTGCCTTGAAATTCAAGTCCCTCCATCGGGACGGCATAGATCAGCAGACCCGCTATGACTGAGAAAAGTACGATTTCAATGAGCCATTTCCAACTCGACCAGAAGCTGTTGCCGGTTTTTGCTTTGCTCACGATTTTCACCCCTCTATTTGTTTGGTTTTACTTATCCGGTGTGCAGGACGTGATCCATCTTTTCATCTTCCTCTGCGACTAGCTCAAGTATCTGGCCCAGGGTGCTCGCTATGCGCACGCCCGCCGCCGAGAGCGCGGCGACCTTGGACTCCGCCGTCCCGACGTGGCCGGATACTATCGCTCCCGCATGTCCCATATTCTTGCCCGCCGGCGCCTTGGAGCCGGCGATGAACGCGATTATCGGCTTCGGATACTTCGTCTCGGCTATGTACTTTGCCGCAAGCTCCTCCCCGCCTCCGCCGATCTCGCCTATCATGACGATCAGCTTCGTCTCCTCGTCGTCCCGGAAGAGCTCCAGGGCCTCCTTGTGATTGAGGCCGATGATCGGGTCGCCGCCTATGCCCAGGCTGGTCGATATCCCGTAGCCGGCAAAGGTCAGGTTCGAGGAGTTCTCATGCGTCAGGGTCCCGCTCCTCGACACCAGGCCGATGTGTCCGCCCTTGCCATAGATGTTCCCGGGCATTATGCCCAGTATACCCTTGCCCGGCGAGATGACTCCCACCGTGTTCGGGCCTATCACGGTCAGGCCCTTCTTCCTTGCCGCCGTCACGATGTCCAGTGTGTCGCGCACTGGGACCCACTCGGTCGAAATGACTATCGTGTCGATGCCGGCCTCCACCGCCTCAAAGCCGGCGGAGCGTACCGAGGACGACGGCGTGAGTATGAGCGAGGCGTTTATCTCCGGGTGCGCGGCCTTGGCTTCCGCCACCGTGTTGTAGACCGGCCGCCCTTCTACCTCCGTTCCCCCTTTCCCGGGCGTTACTCCGGCTATTAGGTTCCCGCCGTAGTCTATGATACGCCTGGCGTGGACCCTGCCGCCCTTGCCCGTCATGCCCTGTATAATGAGTTTTGTGTCCTTCCCGACGAGAATGCTCATATCGCTTCCTCCAGTTCCCGCTTCAGCAGCTTTACGGCGTCGTCCGTCGTCCCGTTCTTGACGAGCGGTATGCCGGCCTTCTCCAGCAGGCTCCAGCCCTCCTCGGGGTTATAGCCCCTCAGCTTGACGACGACGGGGATCTTCCTGTCCCCGAACTCGTCCATGCTGGCGAGTATCCACTCAGCCATCTCGCGCGTGCTGTACATCCCGCCGAAACCGTTGAAGAGTATCGCCTTTATCCCCGGGTTCTGGACCACCAGCTTGACGCCGGTCCTCAGGCAGCGCTCGCTGAGCTTGGAGCCCAGGTCGGTGAAGTCATAGGGCCGGAGCCCGTAGTGTATGGCGGTGTCCAGCGTCGCCATGCCGAGCCCTGCTCCTATCACAACCAGGCCCACGTTGCCGCCCTCGTCCACCTCGACGTAGCCGATCTTCAGCTCGTCGGCGTCCTTTTCGAGCTCGTTCAGCTCCGGCCTCGGTATGACGGTCAGGTCGGGCTGGCGGTAGAGCGCGCTGCTGTCCACGACGACCTTGGAGTCCGCCGCTGTGAGGCGCCCGTCCGAAGATTCGGCTATGGGGTTTATCTCCGCCGTCGTGGCGTCGCGCTCTATGAAGAGCTTATAGAGCCTCGCGGCGATGTCCGCGAGCTGCTGCGCCGTGCTCTCGCTCACGCCGCTCAGGACGGCCTGCTCGCGCAGGTGCTCGGCGTCCAGTCCCTCCGTCACGTCCATGCGCACCAGCTTGGAGGCGTCCTCCTGCGCGAGCTGCTCTATGTCCATGCCGCCGCAGGCGGAGTAGAGCAGTATCCTCTTCCTGTTGAGCGGGTCCAGCGTTATGCCCAGGTAGTGCTCCCGCGCGATGTCCATGAATGGCGCCACCAGCACCGCCTCTACCCGCTTTCCGCCGATGGTCAGCGCGGATATCTCCGCCGCCGTCTTTTCGAGCTCGGCCCGGTCCCGGACCACCTTCACGCCGCCGGCCTTGCCCCTTTTGCCGCTGAGCACCTGCGCCTTGAGCACGCAGGGATATTTTATCCGCTCGTCGGCCGGGTCGCCGGTGTAGAGGAAGCCCTCGTCCGTGGGTATGCCGAATTCCTTCAGGAGTTTCTTCCCTTCGATTTCATAAAGATCCATTAACTCTTTCCTCTTTCGTACCCCGCAGTGAGCGCCGCCACGTTTTCTTCGTAGGCCCTGGCCGGAAGCTGGTCCGCTATGACCTTTGTGAGCGAGTCAAAGCTGATGTTCCCGAGCTTCGCCGCGATAAAGCCCATCATCACCACGTTCGCCATATACAGCTTGAACTGGTGCTCCGCGATGTCCGTCGCCGGTATCTCGTATACCGTGTGCGGGATGTCAGCATAGAGCTCCTTCGGGACCAGGGTGGAGTCCACAAAGATGATGGCGTCCTTCTTGGTCTTGGGGTAATAGGTCTTGAACGAGGCCTCGTTGAAGGCGACGAACACGTCCGCCTTGTCCACCTCGATGTAATCTATCGGCTTGTCGGATACGACGAGCCCCGCCTGGCTGGCTCCGCCCCTGGCGGCGGCGCCGTAGCTCTGAGTCTGCGCGACCTCATAATTTTCATACACGCCGTAGACGTTTGCAAGCAGTATCGCAAGCGATACGACGCCCTGGCCGCCGGAACCGGAGATCCTGAAATCCTTTCTCATACCTGCCTGCCTCCTCAATCCTGAATGTCGATGCACAGGTCCGGGCAGAGCCGCTCGCAGGTCCTGCAGCCTATGCACTTTTCGGGTTCCTTGGCGTAGGGCATCCTGTATCCGCCGGCGCTGCGCTCCTCGCTTATCTCGAGCACGTTTTTGGGGCAATAGTGGATGCAGATGCCGCAGCCCTTGCACCACTGCCTGTCGAATACTATCGTCATATCAAATTCCGCTCCTTTTTAATTGCATCCATGGTGTCCATGAAAGTCGGCTTGTGAACCTCATAGAACTTGCCCAGCCTGCCGGATGTGTTCGTGATGTCCGGCTCCTCTCCGGGTCTGAGCGGGGTGTAGGTCTTTTTGAACATGTCCATGATCTCGTAGCCCTGGTCCGTGCCGTACATGTTCCTGCCCGCGCCCGTGGGGCACTGGCTGATGACCTCGACAACGGAAAAGCCCTTGTGCTGTATTGCCTCGCAGATGGCCTTCTGCAGCTGGACCGGATGCGCGGTGGTCCAGCGCGCAAAGTAGGTCGCGCCCGCCGCTATGCACAGACGGCCCACGTCGAAGGGCTCCTCCTCGTTGCCGTAGGGGGAGGTCTTGGTCTTGCCGTAGAGCGGGGTCGTGGGCGCCTTCTGGGCGCCGGTCATGCCGTAGACCAGGTTCGTCAGCTGGAAGCAGGTGATGTCGATGTTGCGGCGCGCGGCGTGTATCATGTGGTTGCCGCCGATGCCAACGTTCTCGCCGTCGCCCGTGAAGGCTACGACCGGCTTGTCCGGCCGCGCGATCTTCACGCCCTCGGCAAAGGCTATCGAACGTCCGTGCAGGCACTTGAACACGTCAACGTCCAGGTTCATGCCCATCCAGGCGCCGCAGCCGCCGCCGGACACGATGCCTATGTCGCCCTTTTTGATCCCGAGCTCGTCCAGCGCCCGGATAAAGGCGTTGAGGAAAATGCCGTAGCCGCAGCCGGGACAGAATATCTCAGGGAAAGTGTACTCTCTTATGTATTTCTTGTAGAGTTCTTTCACGTCACCGTACCTCCTTGATCTTCTCCAGGATCTGCTCCGGAGTAAACAGCGCGCCGCCCAGGATGGAGGCGCCCACCACCTTGTCGTAGCCGCCGACCCTCTGTATCTCGCGCACGTACTTGCCGATGTTCATTTCAGGCACGAGCACCTTTTTGCACTTGGCGCAGAACTCTCTCAGCTGGCGCTCCGGCACCGGCCAGATGGTGTTCATCTTCATCCAGCCGACCTTCATGCCCTCCGCGCGCGCCATCTCAACGGCGGAGCCCGCGCTGCGCGCCACGCTGCCGAAGCATATGACGCCGACTTCCATGTCCTCGTCGTCGTAGAAGGTCCGGACGTCCGTTATGTCCTCGACGTTCTTCGTTATCTTGTCGTTTATGCGCTGTACGAACTCGGCGCTCTTTTCAATGTTGCCGCCCACGTTCTTGCCGCGGTAGTCGTGGCAAGTGATGTCCCAGGCCGCGTTGCTGCCCTCGTAGAAGCTGACGTGCGGCGGGATGAGGTTCTCGTCCGGCTTGAACCAGTACTCCACCGGTCCCTTCACCTTGTTGTCGTATACCTCGACCTCCTCGGGGATGACGAGCTTTTCACGCAGATGGCCGATGATGGCGTCGCTCAGGATGATGACCGGCGTCATGTATTTGTCGGCCAGCTCGAAGGCCTTTATCGTGAAGTCAAAGGACTCCTGCACCGAAGAGGGGCAGATCGCTATGACCTCGTAGTCGCCCTGGGAGCCGTAGCGCGCCTGGTAGACGTCCTGCTGCGCCGGCATCGTCGCCTGGCCGCCCGCCGGGCCGCCGCGCATCATGTAGGCGATGACCACCGGACGCTCCGTTATGGCCGCCGCGCCCAGGCCCTCGGTCATCAGGCAGAAGCCCGGGCCGGAGGTCGCGGTCATGGAGCGCTCACCCGCCAGGCTCGCGCCTATGCACGCGCATATCGAGCCGAGCTCGTCCTCCATCTGGATGTAGTAGCCGTCCTCCTCGGGCAGCCGCAGCGCCGCGTGCTCGGCTATCTCAGTCGCCGGCGTTATCGGATACCCCGCAAAGAATTTGCAGTTTGCGGCTATGGCCCCCTCCATCATGGCCACGTTTCCCTGGACTATTGAAGTTCCAGCTTTTCTGAGCTTTTTTCGCAAGCTAAACCACCCTTTCTGTTTATTGTCACAAACCGTTTACTATACTATCGGGCCTCTCTCCGTCCAGCGCCCTTATGACGTTCCCGCAGGCCACCTTGAAGAGGTCCTCCATGAGCTCGGTGGTCGCGGAGCCCAGGTGCGGCGTGACTATCACGTTCGCATCCTTGAGCTGGAGCAGGGGCGCGTCCGCGGGCAGCGGCTCCGGGTAGACCACGTCCAGCGCGGCGCCCCAGATCCAGTGCTCTCTGAGAGCTTCTACCAGCGCCTCCTGGTCAATGCACTCGCCGCGGGAGTCGTTTATGACTATCGCGTTCTTCTTCATCAGCCTGAACTGATCACGGCCCAGCAGATGATACGTGCTCGGCAGCAGCGGCACCAGGATCATCACCACGTCGGATTCGCGCAGCAGCGTCTCGAGGTCCACGTACTCCGCGCCCAGCTCGCGCTCGAGCTCCTCCGGCATACGGACCACGTCGTAATAGAGCTCCCTCATGTCGAAGGCCCGGCACCGCTTGAGCACAGCCCGGCCTATCCCGCCCGCGCCGATGACGCCCAGCGTCTTGCCGATGATCGTGTGCGTGTCGTGGCGGTAGGTCCAGTTGTGCCACTCGCCCTGCCGCACCTTCTCCGAAAGCTGCGTGATGCGCCGCGTCAGCGAGAGCATGAGGCCTATGACCATCTCCGCAACGCAGTCCGAGGCGCCGCCCGCGCAGTTGCACACATAGATGCCCTTCTCCCGCGCGTACTCTATGTCGTGCTGGTTGTAGCCGACGCTTGCCACCTGGATGATCTTCAGGTTCGGCGCCCTGTCAATGATCTCCCGCGTCACGCCGCGGGAATGGGCCAGGATCGCCTCCGCCTCCTCCAGGGAGCCCGCCTCGCCGTAAGAGGGCTCGTAAAACTTCAGGTCTATGCCCGGCTTGGCATATTCGATAAGCAGTTTCTCAATGTGCGGCGGCCTTTTGTCATAATAAATGACTTTCTCAAGCAAAGCGCGTCACCTCTCCTTTCATGTGCAAAACTCAGCCTATGCCTCGGCCCTTCTGATGGAATCTTACTAGTTAATCTCAGCCTCAACAATCAACGCGGAGTTTATCGTCCTGAAAATATGCGACGCGATTTTACTTCTTCTGACATAATTAGAAATCGCCGACCCTGCCGGGTCGGCGATTTCTCTGCGTATATTCGTATTTTAAATATTCAGCTAAACAGCTCCCCAATTATCCTTATGCAGTTTTTTTCGACTCCGCTGATATATGCGTCCTTCCTGAAGATCGCGTAGACTCCCACGCTCGCCGGAGGGCTCCCGATGAAGAACACGTCCAAGGGGTCCACGCTTTTTGTTATCTCCACGTTGGACTTGAGAACGATGTCGATGCCCTGACCGGCGGCCGCCGTCCGGAATTTGCTGCCCGGGCTGGGGTACTCCACCAGGTTCGACGGCGTTATCCCATACATTTCAAAAAGCCCCTCCGTCACCCGCCTGAACGAGAACGATTCCGGCAGCACGAAGATCGGCATATCGGCTATCGCCCGGAGGTCCACGGAGTCTCTTCTGCCCTCCACAAGGCAGCTGGAACTCAGGTAGCCTCTCCGGGTGACGGCGTAGATATTCTCCCTGTGTATCTCGACGCAGCTGTAGTTTTCATCCGGCTTCAGCAGGGGAACGATTATAAAATCTACCTTTCTATTTTGCAGCGCTTCCTCCAAAACGCTGTAGTTCCCGGGGACGATGTCCACCTCGATAGAGCCGAATTCCTCGTGCAGCCGGGGCAGCAGAGTGGGCGCCATGTATTCCAGTCTTTGCCAGGGGATGCCTATTCGCAGACGGCCCTTGCGGTTCTCGGAGATGTCCTCGAGCTGCTTTATCATGCGGTCGTAAATGAGCAGGATGCGCTCCGCCGCCTTGATGTATTTCTCACCGGCGTAGGTCAGAGTAAGCTTGTTCTGTGAGCGGTCGAACAGCTTCACTCCGAGCTGCTTTTCCGTCTTTGTGATGAAGCTGCTCAGCGAGGGCTGGGAGATGAACAGCTTCTCCGCGGCCTTCGTTATGCTCCCGCATTCGTAGACCGTATAGATGTATTTTAATTGCCGAAATTCCATTTATTCCTCCCGCAGAGACTGCTTCTGTTCGCGCTCACTTTTTATATGCTTGGCATATAAAAAAACGTAGTTCAAATTTAATCTTTCTTTATATATACTAAACTTGCCTCCGACAAAAGTCAATCAATATGTCATTTTGACGAACTTTTCAAAATGTTTCCTTGTGGCCTTTTCCTTATACAAGAAAGGTGTGCTGGCGGTGAATTTGAATTATATGCAATACTTTGTCCGCGCAGTGGACCTGGGTACGATATCGGAGGCGGCGGCAGAACTCTTTATCACCCCGCAGGGGCTGAGCCAGGCGCTGCACCGGATGGAGAAGGAATATGGCGTCCGTCTCATCTACCACGAGAGCAACCGCGTCCTGCCGACGCAGGCCGGGAAAAATGCCTATGACATCTTCTCCAAGATCCTGAGTTTGAACGAAGATGCCGTTCAGAAAATACGCGAGCAGCCCTCGGATAACGCCGGCGGCCGGGTGCTCAATATCTTCGCCTCTCCTTTTTTTACCGAGAGCGTCCTGAGGCACATCGTCCAATCCTACAGCCGGCGGGACCCGGACGTGAGCCTGCGCATAATGGAACTTCCTTCCAGAGAAGTCTACAGTCTGCCTGCCAGAAAACAGGATACGATCTGTCTTTACGGCGCCTCGCCCAGCGGCGTTGCAGAATTTGCAAACCGCTTTTCCGAGCTTGACGAGAGGCACCCCCTCCTGCGCACAGACGTTTTGGCCTGCGTTTCGGCCAATTCGCCGCTCGCCGGCAAGGCCAGCGTCTCTGCGTCGGACCTCAAGAACGCGGAGATCGTGCTCTGCCGGAACGAAGAGCTGTTCCTGCGCGCGGCATGTCCCGGCTTCGGAGCCTCGAACGTCAACGTGAGGACGCACAGCAAAGGTCTTTGCTTTTCCTACATATCCAGCAGGAAAAACGCCGTGGGCTTCACGAACCGCGCGGAGCTCTACGGCGCGGGCAACAAAAAACTTGCCGCGGTCCCGCTCGAGGCCAAGCTCGAGATGGTCTACGGCTACCTTGTAAGCCGTGACGGGGCCAGGAACCCCGCCGTAGTCAGCCTGATAGAAATGCTCGAGGCCCACTTCAAAAAGGTCGAGCAGAGCTCCTAACAACAGAAATCAAAATACGAGGTGAGATAATAATGAAACCACTTTCCAGAGCCGCTTTGAACGTACACGCTTCCACCACAATGGCCATTGACTCCAAGGCCAAACAAATGAAGGCCGACGGTCTGGACGTCATCGGCTTCGGCGCAGGCGAGCCCGACTTCCACACCCCCGACAACATCAAACTCGCCGGCATCAAGGCCATCATCGACAACAACACTAAGTATACCCCCGCCGCCGGTATCATACCGCTCAGAAAGGCCATCGCTGAAAGGCTCAAGCTCGACTGCGGCCTCGATTACGACTACACGCAGATCGTCGTCGCCAGCGGCGCCAAGCACAACGTGTTCCTGGCCCTCGCCGCGCTCGTGGACATCGGCGACGAGGTCATCATCCCCGCGCCGTTCTGGCTCAGCTACGGCGAGATGGTCCCCATGCTCGGCGGCGTCCCCGTCATCGTGACCACCACCCACGAGCAGGGTTTCAAGATAACCCCCGAACAGCTCGAGGCCGCCGTCACGGAAAAGACCAAGGTCGTCATCATCAACAACCCCTCGAACCCCGGCGGCATGTTCTACTCCCGCGAGGAGCTGCAGGCCCTCGCAGACGTCTGCGTCAGGCATGACCTCTACATACTCGCGGACGAGATATACTACAAGCTCCTCTTCGACGGACGCGAGTTCGTCAGCGTGGCCGCCCTGGGCGAGGATATCAAGGAGCGCACCATCGTCGTGAACGGCGTCTCCAAGTGCTACTGCATGACCGGCTGGCGCCTGGGCTACTCAGCCTCCAATCTCCCGCTCGCCAAGGCCATGTCCAGCTACGTCGGCCACTCCACCGGTTCGCCCTCGACCATCAGCCAGTACGCCGCCATCGAGGCGCTGACGGGGCCGCAGGAGAACATCGATGAGATGTGCAAGGTGTTCCAGGCCCGGCGCGACTATATCTATGAGCGCATGAACAGCATAAAGGGCGTCAGCTGCATAAAGCCCGAGGGCGCCTTCTACGTCATGATGAACGTGAGCGAGCTCCTGGGCAAGACCCTGCACGGCCACCTCATCACCAGCGACAGCGATTTCGCCTCCGCCTTCCTTGAGGAGAGCATGGTCGCCGTCGTACCCTGCGCGGGCTTCGGCACGCCGAACTACGTCCGCTGGACCTACGCCACCTCCATGGAGAACATCAAGGAGGGGCTGGACAGGCTCGAAAAGTTTATAAAGGATATCTGACTTCTCTCCCACAAAACCCGTATAGCCGGCGGAGCCTGAAAACTCCGCCGGCTATATGGCATTATCGCATTATGAGCGCGGCTTCCGCGCTTATTTCATTATGGCCTTGTTGAAGTTCTTCTTGCCGCGGCGCAGGACCACGCCGGACTTGAGCTCGGCCTCGGTGAAGGTCTTTGCGATGTCGTCCACCTTTTCGTCGTTCGCGGTGACGCCGCCCTGCTGGACGTTGCGCCTGGCGTCGCTCTTCGAGCTGCACAGGCCGGTCTTTACCAGCAGCGTGAGGATGTCCGCAGCGCCGTCCGTGAGGTCCTCTGCCGTTATCTCAGTCTCGGGCATGTGCTCCGTGCCGCCGCCGCCGAAGATCGCGCGGGCGCCGGCCTTGGCCTTCTGGGCCTCCTCCTCGCCGTGGACGAGGGCAGTGAGCTCCGTCGCCAGGATCTCCTTGGCCTCGTTGAGCTGCGCGTCCTTCCACTTCGACATCTCGTCTATCTGCTCCAGGGGCAGGAAGGTCATCTTCCGCAGGCAGTTTATGACGTCCGCGTCGTCTATGTTGCGCCAGTACTGGTAGAACTCGAAGGGGCTCGTCTTGTTCGGGTCCAGCCACACGGCGCCGGACTGAGTCTTGCCCATCTTCTTGCCCTCGCTAGTCAGCAGCAGGGTTATCGTCATGCCGTAGGCGTTCTTGCCCAGCTTGCGCCGGATGAGCTCCGTGCCGCCCAGGATGTTGGACCACTGGTCGTCCCCGCCGCACTGCATCACGCAGTTATACTCCTTGAACATGTGGTAGAAGTCGTAGGACTGCATGATCATATAGTTGAACTCGAGGAAGCTCAGGCCCTTCTCCATCCTCTGCTTATAGCATTCGGCCCTCAGCATGTTATTCACGGAGAAGTGCGCGCCCACGTCGCGCAGCAGCTCGATATAGTTGAGGCCCAGCAGCCAATCCGCGTTGTCGAGCATGAGCGCCTTGCCCTCGGAGAAGTCTATGAACTTCGCCATCTGGACCTTGAACTTCGCGGCGTTCTCCTGGATCTTCTCCTGCGTCAGCATCTGGCGCATATCAGTCCTGCCGGAGGGGTCGCCCACCATCGTCGTGCCGCCGCCTAGCAGCGCTATCGGCCTGTTGCCCGCCAGCTGGAGCCGGCGCATGAGATTCAGCGCCATGAAGTGGCCGATGTGCAGGCTGTCCGCCGTTGCGTCGAAGCCGATATAGAACGTCGCCTTGCCCGCGTTCACGAGCTCGCGTATCTCTTCCTCGTCCGTCACCTGCGCGATAAGCCCGCGCGCCCTGAGTTCCTCGTAGATCTGCATCGATCTTTCCCCTTTATTCCTTAATTTTTCGGTTTTTACTTGCCTATCAGCTCGGCGGCCTTGTCCGCGCACCAGGCGCAGAAGCCGTTACATACGCTGTGGTCCCCGCCGGAGAGGGCCAGCAGGTCCTCACAGCGGATCGCGCCGAACTTCTCCTTGAACTGAGTTGAGAGCTCCTTTGCCGCCACGGCCACGGGGCCGCCCGGCTTGCCCATGCCGTCCGCGCCCAGGGTCATGCTAAGGGCCAGGACCGCTCCGCAATAGGCGCCGCAGGCCTCGCCGCAGCGCAGGCCCCCGCCGAAGCCCGTGCTTATGACCGCCGCGGTTTTTTCATCCAGACCGCACAGGTCGCTCAGCGATACCGCCACGCTCTGCGCGCAGTTGAGAGTTTTTTTCAGCTCCGCAGCCTTTTCTCCGTGAGTCATATCACAATCCCCCTTTGTATTTGTACGCCGCGTCGAGCTGCTCTGCCGCGCTCGCGAGCGTAGTCTCCGTCACGTTGTCGCCCCCGTGCAGGCGCGCGAGCTCCCTTATCCGGCCCTCGCGCTCCAGGGGCGTGACCTTCGTATAAGTTCTGCCGTCTCTCTCTGTTTTTTCAATGAGGAAGTGCGTATCTGCCATCGCCGCGATCTGCGGGAGGTGCGTCACGCAGATGACCTGCTTTTTCCGCGCCAGGCGCGCCAGCTTTTCCGCCACGCGCTGCGCCGCTATGCCGGAGACGCCCTCGTCTATCTCGTCGAACACCATCGCCGGGACCCCGTCGCGCTCGGAGAGCACGTCCTTCATCACCAGCATGATGCGCGCCAGCTCGCCGCCGGAGGCGATCTTCGATATCCGCCCGGGCGTCTCGCCCGCGTTCGCGGACATGAGGAAGCGGACCTCGTCCATGCCGCTCTCGTCGAAGCCGGGCTCGCCCTGCATTGGGACTATCTCCGCCTCAAAGCGCACCGAGGGCATTGAAAGCTCGCGCAGCCCGAGCTCTATCCGCTCGCGCAGCTCTTCCCCCGCCGCCTTTCTCAGTTTTGACAGCTCTTTTGCGGAATTATACGCCGCTTTTTTCCTTTTTGCAAGCTCCGCTTCGAGCTGCGCACGCCGCTCGGCCGAGGAATCCAGCTCCTCCAGGCCCCTCTGCGCGCTCTCCAGCAGCTCCGCGAGCCCGGCCTCGTCCCGGCCGTATTTCTTCTCCAGTCTCCGGAGCTGGCTCAGTCTGGTCTCCAGCGCGTCATATTCCCCGGGTGAAAAGTCCAGCCCCTCCCGGAAGTCCCTCAGGCGCTCCGCTGCGTCCTCGATGTTGCTCCGGGCCTGCTCGATCTCCGCCAGGGCCTCGTCCAGCTCCGGGGCCAGCGCCGCCGCGCGCTCCGTCCAGGCAGAGGCCTCGCCCGCCTGCTCCGCCGCGCTGCCCTCGCCGCCGTAGAGCGCCTCATACGCCGCGTCCAGCGCCTCGCGCAGTTTCTCCGCGTTGCGCAAAAGCTCCCGCCGCGAGGAAAGGCTCTCCTCCTCACCGGGGCGTATGTTCGCCGCGCCCAGCTCCTCCGCCGTCTGGCGCAGGTCCCGCTCGCGCCGCTCGCGCTCCGATTCGGCCTCGTCCAGCCGGCGCAGCTGCGCCGCCGTCTCCCTGTAGGCCGAATACAGCTCCCGGTGCCGCGAAAGCTGCTCCGCCATGCCCGCAAAGCCGTCCAAATAGTCGCGGTGCCGAGTCTCGTCCATGAGCTGCCTGCCGTCGTTCTGGCCGTGGATGTCCAGGAGCCCGGAGCCCAGAGCGCGCAGCTCCGCCGCTGCCACCGGGACCCCGTTCACCTGGGCCGAGCTCTTCCCGTCCTGGCTCACGCGGCGGCGGATGATGACGCCGTCCTCCGCGTCCAGGCCGTTTTCCTCGAGCCAGTCCTCCGCGTTATCCGCTGTGAACGCCGCCGTCACAGACGCGCGCGCCGCGCCCGTGCGCACCAGCTCGCGGCTCGCCCGCGCGCCCAGCACCGCCTCCAGCGAGTCTATGACGATGCTCTTGCCAGCGCCGGTCTCGCCCGTCAGGACGTTCAGGCCGGCGCCGGGCTCTATGTCCGCGCGCTCTATCACCGCGATATTCTCTATGTGCAGCTCTCTCAGCATGACCTGCCTGCCTCTTTCCCGCTCAGAACAGCTTTTTTATCTCCTCACAGAACTGCTCGGCGCTCCGCACGTCCTTCATGGCTATGAACACCGTGTCGTCCCCGGCGACGGTGCCGACCAGCGCGCTCATCTCCATCCCGTCCATGGCCGAGCTGGCCGCGGAGGCCAGGCCCGGCAGGGTCTTGAGCACGATGAGGTTCATCGCCGTGTCGCAGGACACGACGCCCTCCTTGAATATCTTGCGCAGCTTCTCATTGTGGCCCGCGGACTCGTCGTGCGCGGGCTGGGCGTAGCGGTAACGCCCGCTGGTGGACAGCTCCTTTACCAGGCGAAGCTCCTTTATGTCCCTCGACAGAGTCGCCTGCGTGCTCTTGACCCCGCGCTCCGAGAGCGCTTCCATCAGCTGGTTCTGAGTCTCGATGTCCCTGGATGCGATTATCTCCAGGATGATGCCCTGCCTTGCCGTTTTCATTGAAACTCCTCCTATTCCCCGGCGTCCCCGCCTGAATTGGCCCTCGACTGCGCGGCTCAGGGGCGGCTCAGCTTGCCCATGGCCGTGTCGTAAAAGCTCCTTACCTCCATATCCGCCATTATCACCGTGTTTTCCGACCTGCGTATCCTGACCTCGTCGCCCGGGGAGAGGGGCAGGCCCTCCGAGCCGTCCACCGAGAGAACGACCCGCTTGCCGTGCAGCCGCTCCGGCTCCACCGTCACCGTCCGCTCCGGGGCAAGCACAAAGCTCTTCGCCGCCATGACGTGCGCGCAGATGGGCGTTACGATGATGTTTTCGGCCTCCGGCTCCACGATGGGGCCGCCCGCGGACATCGAATACGCCGTCGAGCCCGTAGGCGTCGCCACGATGACCCCGTCCCCCGCGAAGCCCGTTATCTCCGTCCCGTCCGCGAGGACGGTGAGGTTTATACAGTTCACGTCGCTCTTCACGACGGCGTCGTTCAGCGCGCAGTCGCGCAGGACCTCGCCGTCCGACTTGAGCAGCTCCACGTCCAGCATCATGCGGAGGCTGCGCCTGTAGCCGCCCGACGCTGCGCGCCGGACCAGCTCCAGGTCCTCCGGCTCCAGGCCCGCCATGAAGCCCTTTGTCCCCACGTTCACGCCCAGCAGCGGGATGGGCAGGCCCAGGGTCTGCCGCGCAACGTGCAGGAAGGTCCCGTCCCCGCCGAAGGAGATTATCATCTCCGCATCCTCCACCGCGCGGCGCAGCGGGACCATGTTTGAATCGCCCGGGACCTCCACGAACACGGGCGCGACCACCGTCTGCCTCCCATCGCGCTCCAGCAGCTCCTTGGCCCTGTAGGTCAGGACCAGGCCGCGGTCGCGGTAGGGGTTGGGTGACAGCACGATCTTTTTCATCACTTCGCCAGCTCTCTGTGGGACGCCGCGACCACCGCCGCCGCGTCCGGGATGGGCGCTTCGAACGCGCCTTTCTTGAGGTAAGCCAGGTATTCTATGTTCCCCTCCGGGCCGCGCACGGGCGAAAAATCCAGGCCCATGACCGTGTAGCCCGCGCCGGGGGCAAAGTCCAGGAATTCGCGCAGCACGCGCTCGTGCACGGCGCTGTCCCGCACGACGCCCTTTTTGCCGACGTCCTCGCGCCCGGCCTCGAACTGCGGCTTTATGAGGCAGACCGCCGGCGCGCCAGGGCGCAGCAGCTCCCGCACCGCCGGCAGCACCAGCCGCACCGAGATGAACGAAAGGTCCATCACCGCCATGTCCATCGGCTCCGGGAACATCTCCGGCGTGAGGCTGCGCGCGTTCGTGCGCTCCATGGTGACGACCCTGGGGTCGCTCCGGAGGCTCCAGGCCAGCTGGCCGTAGCCCACGTCCACGGCGTAGACCCGAGCCGCGCCGTTTTTGAGCAGCACGTCCGTGAAGCCGCCCGTCGAGGCGCCGCAGTCTATGCAGACCTTTCCCTCCGGCGAGATCGGGAACACGCGCAGCGCCTTCTCCAGCTTGAAGCCGCCCCGCGAGACATAGGGGCAGGCCGCGCCGCGGACTTCTATCTTCGCGTCCTCCTTCACGGCCAGGCCGGGCTTGTCCGCCTTCTGGCCGTTCACGTAGACGAGGCCGCTCATTATCGTCGCGCGGGCCTTTTCCCGGCTCTCGAAATGGCCGAGCTCTACCAGCCTCTGGTCCAGCCTGACGCCGCTCATGCCCTCAGCTCCTTTGCCGCCGCCGCTATGCCCGCGGCGTCTATGCCGCAGAGCGCGCGCAGTTTTTCCGTTCCGCCCTGGCCAACTATGCCCTCGCCCAGGTTCAAAAGCCGCGCCCTGAAGCCCGCGTCCGGCCCCGCCGCGGCCAGTATCCGCCCGCCTATGCAGCCCGAGGCGCAGACCTCCTCCGCCACGACAAGCGCGCCCGTCCGCTTTGCGGAGGCTATGACCGGCTCCGCCTCCAGCGGCAGTACGCGGCCGAGCTTTATTATTTCCGCGGAAATGCCCTCAGACTCCAGCAGCTCCGCCGCCGAGAGCGCCTCGTTCACCATCGTCCCGTAGGCGGCTATCGTGAGGTCCCGGCCACCGCGCAGGAGCTTCCAGGGCTCCGCGCCGCCGTCCTTATAGCCGCCCTCGCCGCCGCGGGGGTACCTCACGGCGACCGGCCCGGTCTCCTTGAAGAGCGCGTATTCGAGCATGTCCTCCGCCTCCCGGAAGGACGCCGGACACCAGACGGTCATCCCCGGCACCGCGCCGAGGTAGGCGATGTCGAAAAGGCCGTGGTGCGTCTCGCCGTCCTCCCCGACAAGGCCCGCCCTGTCCACGCCGAGCACGACGTGCAGCCGCAGCAGGGCGACGTCGTGTATGAGCATGTCGAAGCCGCGCTGCAGAAAGCTCGAGTAGACGCAGGCCACGGGTATGAGGCCCTCTTTCGCCATGCCCGCCGCCATCGAGACAGTGTGGCCCTCCGCTATGCCCGTGTCGTAGAAGCGCTCCGGAAAGCGCTTTGCAAAGTCCGAAAGGCCCGTCCCGTCCGCCATTGCGGCCGTCAGCGCCGAGACGCGCGCGTCCCGCTCCGCGGCCCGGCACAGCGCCTTGCCTATGACAGCGGAAAAGCTCCCGCCGTTTCCCTTCACCACGCCCTTTTCCGGGTCGAAGGGGCCGACACCGTGGTAGCGCTCCGGGTCCAGCTCCGCGCGCGGGTAGCCGCGGCCCTTCCGCGTTATGACGTGCAGCAGCACAGGCACGCGCATCTCGCGCGCCCAGGCAAGCGCGCTTTCCAGCGCCTCCACGTCGTGTCCGTCCACGGGGCCGAGGTAGTAAAAGCCGAGGTCGTCGAACATATTCTCCGGCAGGATGGCCTCCTTGACGCCCTCTTTCAGCCGGTGCGAGAGCTCGTACACCGGCTTCACACGGCCCACCGTGCTCCTGTACCAGCGCTTGAAGCGGAAGTAGCCCGGCTTCACGCGCATCCGGCTCAGGAGCTTCGCCATGCCGCCGACGTTCGAGCCGATCGACATTGCGTTGTCGTTCAGGACGACCACGAGCGGTTCTCCGGACTGCCCCGCGTTCGAAAGGCCCTCATAGGCCAGGCCGCCCGTGAGCGCGCCGTCGCCTATGACGGCGGCGACGTCATAGTCCCCGCCCAGCCTGGTCCGCGCCCGGGCCATGCCCAGCGCCACGGAAACGCTGTTCGAGGCGTGGCCCGCGATGAAGGCGTCCGCCCCGCTCTCCGAGGGCTTCGGAAAGCCCGACATCCCGCCGTACTGCCTCAGCCCCGCGAAGCCCGCGCGGCGGCCCGTCAGCAGTTTGTGCGTATAACACTGGTGCCCCACGTCGAACACCAGCCTGTCTCTATATGGGTCGTACACGCGGTCGAGCGCAACGCAGAGCTCCACCGTCCCAAGGTTTGAGGCCAGGTGGCCCCCAGTCCGGGACACGTTTTCTATGAGAAAGCTCCGTATCTCGCGGCAGAGCTCCGGCAGTTCCTCCCGGGGCAGAGCGCGCAGGTCGGATATATCATTTATATTTTCAAGCAAAGCCAAAGCTGATACCTCTTAACATTTTTTGCCGCCGCTCCGGCAACACTGGTCCTTATACCATATTAACAAAACCCGCCCGGTTTTTCAATACGAACCGGGCGGTCTAACTGCATATTCATACACCTTGCATAATTTCCTTCAGCTTCTTCTGTCCGACAGGCGGAGCGCCAGCTCGGCCAGGAAGTCCGAGCCCAGCTCCTTCGCCAGCGACACGGCCAGCTCCGTGATACGCCGCACCATCTGCGCACATTTTTCCTCGCCGTAGAGGGACATGAAGGTGAGCTTGCCCTCCTCCGCGTCCGAGCCGATGGGCTTGCCCAGCTCTGCCTCGGTGCTGAGGACGTCCAGCATGTCGTCCCGGATCTGGAAGGCCGCGCCCAGCGCCGCGCCGTAGCGGAAGGCGAGCTCGGTCTTTTCCTCCCCGGCCCCGGCCGCCGCCGCGCCCATTGCGCAGGCCGCGGAAAGCAGGCTGCCCGTCTTGCGGGCCTGGAGGTCCGTGAGCCAGCTCTCGTCCTCCGGGTGTTCCGAGAGCATGTCCATGAATTGCCCGCCGCAGATGCCGTCTACGCCCGCCGCGTTCGCCAGGTGCTCCGCGCAGGCCGCGCGCCGCTCCGCCGGCAGCTCCGAGCGCAGGATCGTCCCGAAGGCCTCCGCCTGCAGCGCGTCGCCGGCGAGCACCGCCGTGCACTCGCCGTAGACCTTGTGGTTCGTGGGCTTGCCGCGGCGCAGGTCGTCGTTGTCCATGCAGGGCAGGTCGTCGTGGATGAGGCTGTAGGTGTGCAGCATCTCCACCGCGCAGGCCACGGGCAGCGCCGAGCGGACCTCCCCGCCGCAGACGCGGCAGAACTCCAGCACCAGCGCCGGGCGCAGCCTTTTGCCGCCCGCCGTGAGGCTGTAGTCCATCGACTCCAGCAGCCCGTCGAAGGGGAAGCCCTCGCGCCGGCCGAAATAGCCCGCCAGCGCGGGCTCTATCATGCCCAGGTACTCCGCGTATCTCTCGTCAAAATTCATTCCCCGGCCTCCTCGAAGGGCAGCTCCTCCGGCTCGCCGTCCGGACTCTTGCGGAGCTTCACGACCTTCTGCTCGGCCTCGTCCAGCTCCTTCGAGCAGGCGGCGATGAGCGCCGTGCCTTCCTCGAAGAGCTTGAGCGAGTCCGCAAGGGGCGAGTCGCCCCGCTCCAGCGTGCGCACGACCTCGCCCAGCCGGGCCAGGGATTCTTCAAAGCTCAGTTTCTTCTCAGCCATCACATTTTCCTCCGTTCACGCTCTCCACAAGGCAGCTCGCGGAACCCTTTGAGAACCTGAGTTCCAGCCTCTCGCCGGGGCTCAGCCTGCCGGCGTCCTTCACCGCGCGGCCCCCGGCGTCCAGGGCTATCGAGTAGCCCCGGCCCAGCACCTTGAGCGGGCTGAGCGCGTCCAGCTTCGCCGCAAGGCGCGAGAATTCCTGCCGCTCCCGGCCCAGGCGCGCCGTCGCCGCCGCGTCCAGGCGGAGCCTTATCGAGTCCAGCTCCAGACGGCGCTGGTCTATGAAGCCCGTCGGGCTCTGCATCACACGCCGGGACGCCAGCTCCTCCAGGCCCTTGCGCCGCTCGCTCAGGCGGCGGTTCACGGCCTGGTCCAGCCTCGCCCGCGCCGCGGACAGCGCCTCGCGCAGCTCGGACATATCCGGCACGGCCAGCTCCGCCGCGTTCGAGGGAGTCGCCGCACGCAGGTCCGCCACGAAGTCCGCTATCGTCACATCCGGCTCGTGGCCCACCGCCGAGATGACGGGCAATTCGCTTTCGTATATCGCGCGGGCGACCCGCTCGTCGTTGAAGGCCCAGAGGTCCTCGATGGAGCCGCCGCCGCGCCCCGTTATAATGAGGTCCGCCAGCCTGTGGCGGTTCGCGTACCTGATGGCGCCGACTATCTCCGGCGGGGCCTCCACGCCCTGCACCCGCACGGGCAGCAGCAGGACCTTCGCCACGGGCCAGCGCTTGCGCAGGACCCGGATGATGTCGTGCACCGCCGCGCCCGCGGAGGAGGTGATGACCGCGATGCGCTCCGGGTAGCGCGGGATGGGCTTTTTGTGCGCCGGGTCGAAGAGGCCCTCCCTGCGCAGGCGTTCCTTGAGCTGCTCGTAGGCCAGCTGCAGGTCCCCCGCGCCCTCGGGGATGAGCTCCTCGCAGTAGAGCTGGTAGGCCCCGTCCCGCGGGTAGACCGAAACGCGGCCGCAGACCGTCACGCCCATGCCGCTCTCCGGCCGGAAGCGCAGCTTCGACGCCGCCGAGCGGAACATCACGCAGCGCAGGCTCGACTCCGCGTCCTTGAGCGTGAAGTAGTGGTGGCCGGAGGGGTAGATCTTGTAGTTTGAAAGCTCGCCCCGCACGCAGACGGAGCCGAGCGCGGGGTCGGACTCGATCAGCCCCTTTATCCTCGCGTTCAGCTCCGATACGGTGAGCGCTTCGCGCCCGGTCATTCCGCAGTCTCCGGAGCCAGGCCCTCGCCCCGCGCAAAGCCGCCGAGCACGCCGTTTATGAAGGCGACGGTCTCCGGCTCCTCGTAGCGCTTGGCCAGCTCCACGGCCTCGTTTATGGCGGCGCCGAGCGGCGCGTCCTCGATATAAAGCGCTTCGGCCATGGCGCAGCGCAGCACCGCCGCCGCCGTGCGCGTGATGCGCTCCGGACGCCAGCCGTGCGAATATTTTTCGATGTAGCCGTCGAGCTCGGCGCGGCGCTCGCGGCAGAGCCCCAGCAGCCGGCTTATATATTCCAGGCTCGCGCCCTCCGGCTTTTCGGAAAAGAGCTCGTCCTCCGAGGCCAGGCTCTCGAAGTGCTCCGGCTCGAGGAAGTCCTCCAGCAGCGTCTCGGAGTCCGAGGCCGCCTGGGCGTAGATCAGCCTTATCGCCAGTTCTCTGGCCTTCGTCCTGGTCATCACTTGTCAAAGGCCACGCCGGAGACGTGGACGTTCACCACGGGCGCGCCCATGCCCGTCATGGATTCGACAGCGCCCGTCACGGCGTCCTGCACCTGCTTTGCCACGCTCACGACGTTCGAGCCGTAGCGGACCATGATGATGACGTCCACCGTGATGACCCCGTCCTTTATCTGGACCTTCACGCCCTTGGACGGGGACTTTATCCCCAGAAGCTCCGCCAGCTCCGCGCCGGCGTTGTTCACCAGCGAGGCCACGCCGTCTATCTCGTTCACGGCGGCGCGCACCATCGACACCAGGACCTCCTCCGAGATGTTGATGCTGCCCTTCTCTTCCTTGCAGGTTATATAGTTTTCGCCCATGGCGATTACCTCCTTACCTTAATAGCAATACAGTATACCATGTCCCCGCCTGAAAATAAAGACATTTTTCCTCATTTGAGCGAGTATAGCGCGAGGTCCCCGTCCGAATACACGCAGTCGAGCTCCGCGGCGAAATATTCCTCGTCCACGGCCCAGCTGCCGCGCTCGTGGCTGCTCACCAGGAGGTAGTCTATGCCGTACTCCTGCGCGTAGAAGTCCAGCCACTCCGCGGGCTGCTCGTAGACGAGCTTCAGCGCCGCCTCCCGCGGCTGGTAGTCAAGGCCGTGGTAGTAGAGGAAGGTCCCCGCCCCGCAGACGATGCTCCTGCCCGTCAGCATGGCGATGGCGTTGTTGTGGTTCGTGGCCGTGGCGAAAACCGCGTCCGGCTCCGTGTTCTCGCTCACATATTCCGCCAGCCGCCGCTGCTGCGCCGACACGACCTGGTAGCCGCTCTCCACCCAGCCGCCGAGGCCCAGGTGGTCGCCCGAGACGTACTCCCGCGCCAGAGTCAGCCCCCCGGAGAGAAAACAGGCCGTCAGCGTGAAGGCCGCCAGCACCGGCGCGGCCCGCCGCAGGGCGCCCTCCCTCAGCGCCGTCCAGACCTTTGCCATGAACTCCGCCGTGAGTCCGCACATGAGCGCGTAGGAGACGAAGATGAGCTTGTTGTTGTCATATAAGTTCGGCTGGAACACCACCAGCTCGCAGATGAGCCAGAGCAGTGCCCCTCCCGCGAAGAACAGGCGGCTCTCCCGCCGCGCGCAGGCCAGCGCCGGCGGCATCAGCAGGAAGATGAGGCCCATGTTCTTCACATAGAACCAGAGCCAGGAGTCCTTGTCGTTCACCCAGTTCCAGTGCAGACGCAGGAAGCTGCCGGAGGCCGCCTGCTTGAAGGTGAAGCACAGCAGCTGAGGCGCCGCCAGCGCCGCGGCGATGAGCCCGTAGCACAAAAACAGGCGCAGCCCGCCGCGCAGGCTCAGGCAGTTGGCGATGAGCAGGACGAGCGAGATGACCCCCAGCGCCAGGAAGGAGTGGGTGTGTACCAGCGGCAGGCAGCCCGCCAGCACGCCCAGGGGCAGGAAAAGCCTGTGCTCGTCCAGTATCGCCGCGCGGTAGAGCAGGTGCAGGCAGGGGAAGAGCAGCGCCCAGCCGAAGAGCGTCGCCCGCTGCGGTACCAGCATGTCCGCGATTGGGTTCACCCAGTAGATGCCCTTGTCCGTGTAGTTGGTGGGAGTGGTGTAGAATCCGCTCAGGATCTGGGATATGCCCCCGCCCCCGGCCTCGGAGAGGTCGAAGAAATAGGCAAAGCCGAAGCCGCCGCCCACGAAGAAGAGATAGAGCGCCAGCGTCGCCGCGCCGCCCCGGCCCAGCCAGACCTCGAAGAGCAGATAGGCCCCCGCGACGACCAGCAGGTAGGCGTACATCGCCGGCAGCAGCGCCGAAAAGCGCAGGCCCGCGCCCAGCGTGTAGAAGGTGGAGCTGACGCTGTCGCAGAGGAAGGGGTAGCCTATGGCCGTCCCGGGCAGGAGCGAATACTCCGGCGGGAAGCTCTGCTGCACGGAGATGCTGCTGATTATGCCGAGGTGCATACACATATCCCCGTAGGTGCTCTGGCCCGAGTGGAGCGAGCCGTCCGAGGCCGGGACGATCACGTGGTTCAGCATCAGCACCCAGCCGATGAGCACGAGCGGCAGTATGCTGAGGAGAAAGCGCCGCTCCCCGGCGAGGCTCAGGCGGGGCCGCCCGCCCAGGCGCAGGCAGACCGCGCCCAGGATGAGCGCCAGCGCCAGCGCCGCCAGCTGCGCCCAAATGTCGAAGCTGCCCGAGATGAAGGCAAAGAGCGCCGGGAACCACATCAGCATCACGAGCCCGGCGACAAGCCCCAGCCAGAGCCGGAGCACCGGCCTGTCCCCACGGAAAACAAGCCCCGAGACGCACACTCCCGAGGCCGCGAATACGAGCAGATATAGAAGGGCTGCAAACTCCAAGTCACTGTCCCCCTTGCGCGGCGGTATCATGGGCATTATACCACCTCCGCCGCGCGGGGGGAACAGCTTATTTTCAGGTCTGCGGCGTGGTCGAGGCCTGCGGTGCGGGCGAAGTCTCCGTCAGGGTCTCGCTGTCCTCCGCCCCGGCCGAGCCGGTATCGGTCTCGCCCTCGCCCGTACCCGCGGACGGGCTGCCCGAGCGTATCTCGATGACGTTCAGCTGGTCGGCCGTGTAGCCCGCGCTGGTCACGGCCTCGGTTATCCTCGCCGCCGCCGCGGCCGAAAGCCCCTCCGCAGGCGCCGGGACCGCCACCGTCACGCCGTCCTCGGATATGTACACCACGCAGTCGGAAAAGTCCTTCGCTATGAGCGTGTTCTCCAGCTGCGTCTCCAGCATGGACCAGTTCGCCATGGCCGCTATCGCGTTCATCGCGCTGTCTATCGTCTCCTGGGACGCGCTCTCGGAGCTCGCCGCCGTCTCGAGCAGGCTCAGGGCCTCGTCCCTCGAGGTCTGCCGCGTCAGCCTCGCCTGGGCGAAGTAGTCGGAGGCAGGCTCCGCGTCCGTCTCCCCGCCCAGCGAGGTCATCTTCTCGTCCTCGGCCTTCACCATGGCCGGG
Organism: Clostridiales bacterium; assembly: GCA_004553625.1. GTDB lineage: Bacteria > Bacillota > Clostridia > Oscillospirales > Oscillospiraceae > Scatomorpha > Scatomorpha merdavium. Next base: position 153,895 of record SFKX01000001.1, read on the forward strand.
TCTGCCGCGCCCCAGCTGTTGTTGTACGACCAGTTCAGATACACCGCCGCGCACACAAACAGCAGCACCGCCGCAATGATGATGTTCCGTTTTACCTTTTTCACGTTCCTTGCCTCCTGTTTTTCAGCCATATTACCGCTCCATGCCCAGAACTTCTATTCTGTCGCTGCCGAGGCCCGTGTAGGCGGACACCGCTTTTACGACGTCCAGGCGCACCCGGGCGCTCGAAGCGCCCTCGCACACCACCGCCACGCCCTCGTCAGAGTACAGCACGCTCACGCGGCCCGCGCCCTCTATCTCGCTGAGGACCGTCTCCAGCCGCGCCTCCCGCTCCGTCCGGCCCGAGTCCGGGTCCCCGCCCCCGCCCGTCGGCCAGAGCAGCAGGCCCAGGCCGAGCACCAGAAGAAGCAGCAGGTATTTATATTTCGCGGCCCTCTCCCATATGCCCGCCATCTACTCCGCCTCCCAGCTCTGGCGCTCCGCAGGGATGCCCAGCTCCGCCTCGATGAGCCGCTCCAGCTCCGCCCTGCCCGACTCCGGCCCGCCGAGCCGCGCCTCCCAGGGATACCAGAAGCCCTCGTCAGACCAGCGCGCCGTCACCTCCGCCCGGAGCCCGTCAAGGCCGAGCTGCGCCGCTTTGTCCAATATATATGCCTCGCACTCGCTCTCTATGATAGTCCTGTTGAGCCTGTCCGCAGACTCCGCTGCGGACTCCGCCTGGCGGCGCGCGGCCTCGGAATAGCGGGCCATCGCCTTCGGCAGGGCCTCCGTATCCAGGGCCGCGACGGGCGAGAGCAGCGCCGCCGCCATCACCACCCCGCAGGCCGCCCTCAGCACGCGCTTGGGCCGCCCCTCCGGGCAGAGCGCCGTCGCCAGCGCGCAGAATACCGCCGCGCCCACCAGGGCTCGTATCCAGTTCGTTACGAGTTCCACGCCTCGTTCCCCCTTTCCGCCCTCCGCGCTCAGCCCGCGACGGCCTTGGTCACGGAGATTATGGAGATGAACAGCATCAGCGCGCAGGCGCCCACGATGCCCAGGACCATCCCGAACACCCCGCCCAGCTCGGAGACGAGCCCGGCTATGCGCTTGTCCGCAAAGGCGGCGCAGAGCGCCGCGGCCGCCTTGTAGAACAGATAGCGCAGCGCCGCGGACAAAAAGGGCGCCAGGCAGACGCAGGCCGCCGCCACCAGACCGAAGGCGCCCGCCGCGTTCCGCAAAAGGCCAGCGCCCGCCACCACCGTCGAGGCCGCGTCCGAGATCATGCCGCCCACCACGGGCAGCGCCGTCGATATGGCCGTCTTGGCGGCCTTGGCCGTTACGGCGTCCGCCGCGCCCGTCACCGCCCCGCTGATGCCCAGCCAGGCCGTAAAGCCCGTCATCACCAGCGCCGTCGCCAGGCCCGTGAACTTTGAGATGAGCTTCGAGGCGCCCTCCAGCGCGGGGTTGTCCAGCGCCGCCGAGGCCGTCCGCACGCCTATGCTCACATAGCACAGGGGCAGGAGCAGTTTCTGCGCCGCGCCCATCAGTATGTCCATGCACAGGGCAGTGGCCGCGTACTTCGCCGCCGCGCTCGTCACCGCGCCGCCCGCCGCGGCCGCGGCCGTCAGGCAGGGCAGCAGCGCGTGGGAGAAGTCCAGCAGCTCGCCCAGGGCCGCCTTGGCCGCGCTTATGCAGCCCCCGGCGTCCGCAAAGGCCAGGCCGGACACCGCCAGGCAGCCCGCAAGGCCCACATAGCGCGCCGCCGCGCCGTCCGCAAAGGCCCCCGCCAGCGTACAAAGGAGCGCCACGGCCACCAGCTTCAGCGCAGCCTCCGCCGCCTCGCGCCAGTAGCCGCGCAGGCCCTCCAGCGCCGCGTCCAGCAGCTTCGAGAGCATTCCCTCCGGCTCCACGGCGTCCATGATGCCCAGGTCCCCCAGCGTCTCCCGCGCCGCCTCCGGAGCGGCGGACTCCGCCGCGGACATGCCGAGGTCGCCGTAGAGCTCCTCCTGCGCCGCCGAGGCCAGGACCGGCGCCGTCAGCGCCAACGCGGCCAGCAGGATGCAGACGAGCGCCCTCATACCAGGCCCTCCACCGTGTCCAGGAGCGCGGAGATCAGCGGCAGGGCGCAGACCAGCGCCGCAGCCGCGCCCGCCAGCTCCACAGCCGAGGCCAGCTGGCTGCTGCCCGCGTCCCGGCAGGCCTCCGAGCCCAGCGCGCAGACTATGCCTATCCCCACGCACTTCACCACGGGCGTGAACAGCGCCGGGGACAGGCCGGAGAGCTCCCGCGCCCGCGCCGCCGCCGCGGCCAGCTCGTCCGCCAGGCCCAGCACCGCCATGAGTATCGCCGCCGCTGCCGCAAGGCCCAGGCAGACGGAGAGTTCCGCGTTCGACTTTTTGAGCAGCAGCGCCATGAGCGCCGCGCAGATGCCGGCCGCGACCGCCTTTGCCGCCAGCTCCATCTCAGAACAAAAACAGGCTCTTTATGAGCCCGAAGAGCTCGCTTATCTTCTGCACCACCAGCACCAGCACGATGACAAGCCCCGTTATCGTAACCATGAGCGCCTGCTCCTCGCGGCCGGAGCGCGTGAGCAGTATGTTCAGCACCGCGACGAGGATGCCCACCGCCGCGACCTTGAAGATGAGTTCGACCTCCATTTGCCGCACCCTTTCCTTTCAGTACAGGACTATCGCCAGTATGATCCCGCCCCCGGCGGCGAGCCCGGCCCGGAGCTTGCCCATGACCCGGGCCTCCTCCGCGGCGTTTTGGGCCTCGCGGCGAAGCTCCGCCTCGCAGGCGCTTATCGCCGCGGCCTGCTCCGCGGCTCCGTATCGGCCCAGGCTGCCGCCCAGGTTCAAAAGCGCCGCGCGCGCCGGGTCGGAGAGGTCCAAAAGCTCCAGCGCCGCGGCCCAGATCTCCCCGAACTCCGCGCCTCCCAGGTTCTCCAGGCCCGCGCAGACCGCCGCGTAAAAGCTCCGCGCCGTCTCCGGTCCGTGCCGCGCCAGCCGCTCCGCCGCCTCCGGCAGCGGCGCCAGCCGCGAGACTATCTCCCCGCGCAAAAGCTCCAGGCCCGCGGCCAGGTCCGCCGTCAGGCGCGCGCGCCGCCGGAGCCTCAGCGCCTCCGCGAGCCCCATGCCCGCGCTCGCCAGCACCAGGGCCAGCGCGCCGATGAGTTTCATCCGCCCAGCTCCTCCAATCTGTAGCGCCTGCGCCCCGCCCGCCGCTCGATGAGCACCGCCGCGCGGAACACCCGATCCTCCAGCAGCGGCCGGTACACCGGCCTCGACGCCAGCTCCCGCAGGCTCCCCGCGTGCGCCGTCGCCAGCAGCTTCACCCCGCAGCCCGAGGCTGAGCGCGCCGCCTCCACGTCCGCCGGGGTCGTTATCTCGTCCATCGCCAAAAGCTGCGGCGTCATCGCCCTTATCAGCATCGCCGCGGCCTCCGGCTTCGGCGCGCCCGTCATGACGTCCGTGCAGGGCCCCACGTCGAAGAGCGGCGCGCCCTCCCAGACCCCCGCGATCTCCGCGCGCTCGTCTATGAGCGAAACGCGCCGCCCGCCCTCCGAGATGAGCCGCACGAGCTCGCGCAGGAGCGTCGTCTTGCCCGCGCCCGGCGGCGATACCAGCAGCGTGTCCGGCAGGCCCAGCTCCAGCAGCCCGGCATAGACCTCCTCCGCACAGCCCCGGTGCTGACGCGGTATGCGCACGCTCAGGGAGGAGAGCCGCCGTATCGAGCGGACGCCGCCCTCGCGCACCACCGTCTCGCCGCAGAGCCCCACGCGGCAGCCTCCCCGCACCGTCACAAAACCCGAGGCCACGCACTCGAGCGCCGTGTGCGCCGAGGCGCGGGTGGCGTTCTCGAGCACGGTGTCCAGGTCCCGCGGCAGGACCGCCCTCTGCCCGAAGGGGGACTCCCCCTCCGCCAGCAGCAGCGCCGGACGCCTGCCCGAGCGCAGGCGCAGCTCCTCCGCCGAGGCGCGCGCCTCCGCCGGCAGCGAAAGCGCCGCCTGCCTAATATCCTGCGGCAGCAGCGCCGCCGCGTTTTCAAAGCCTTCGCCTTCTCTCATGTGGACAATCTATGCCCGCGCCCCCGGCCTTAGACCACAAACCCTCGTCCCGGCTCTTGCATGTTCGGGTAAAAGGTGGTAGAATATTGGAAGTCGTTTTTTGGGAGGTCCTGTACCATGGGTCTTGAAATGAAGATCATGTACGGCGCGCTCATCTTCGTCGCCGGCTGGTTCTACTTCTACATCTGCCTCAGACAGCTCATCTTTGACTTCACCGTGGCCTACCCGCTCATCTCCAAGTTCGGCAAGGCGGGCGAGCAGGTCTTTGCCCCGACGGGCGCAAACAGGATGAACACCATCTCCGTCGTGATCTGGCTCGTCATCTGCGCGGGGCTGGGCTTCCTCGTCGTCCACTTCGCCGCGCTCTACCTCATCATCTCCTTCTTTGCGGGCGTGGTCGTCGGTCTCGTCGTGTTCGCCAAGAAGCTCGGGCCGCGCACGAAGAGCAACTTTGAGGCCTTCTGCCGGACCTATTGCCGCTTCGTCCCCGACGACGACCTCCGCCAGGCCATGGCCCAGGCCGACCTGCCCAAAATGCGCGCAGCCCTCCGCGCCCTCGGCGTGGAGCTCAAGCTCGACGTTGAAAAATAAGCTCTTCCGGCAAAGTTCATAAATTATTAACAGCGCCCCTGTTGACTTTTCACAGGAGGCGCTGTATCATTTACTACGAAATTACTTAGAGCTCTAATTTTTAGAGCTCTAATTTTCGGAGGTAAGAAATGAACGGCTGCATGGAAAAAAGCGACGCCATGCTCTCTTCGCCCGCGTGGCGGTTCAGGATGCTGCACATCGCGCACAGGAACGCTACGGACGCGCTGCTGGATAAATACGGGGTGCGGGACTTCGGACACCCCTTTGTGCTCTGCCTGCTGGAGCACTGCGGCGGCGAGGAGGGCTTTGTTATGCAGAAGGAGCTCGCAAAACGGCTCCGGCTCACCCCCGCCACCGTGACCGCCGCCCTCAAGGCGCTTGAAAAACAGGGCTGCATCGTCCGCGAGTCGGAAGAGAGCGATATGCGCAGAAAGCGCATCAGGGTAACTGAAAAGGGGCGCGAGGTCGCCCAGCGCTATGTGAACGTGTTCACAGAGGTGGACGAGGCGATGTACAAGGGCTTCTCCCCCGAGGAACTCGAGGCCGTCTCCGGCTACTTCAAGCGCATCACGGAAAATCTCAGGTCTCTGGCCGGTCAGGAGGGATGTATATGACAAAAAAACTCTTCCCCTACATTAAAGGCTTCGAAAAGGACGCGGTGAAAGCGCCGCTCTTCATCCTCATCGAAGCCGTCTGCGAGCTGTTTTTGCCGCTGCTCATGGCGAATATCATAGACGTCGGCATAAACGGCGACGGCGGAATGTCTTATATCTGGAAGGCCGGGCTGGGGATGCTGGCGCTCTCGGTCCTCTCGCTCTACAGCGGCATGACCGCGTCAAAGGCTGCGGCGGTGGCGAGCCAGGGCTTCGGCCGCAACCTCCGCGGCGCGATGTTCGACAAGATCCAGGACTTCTCCTTTGCGGACATCGACCGCTTCTCCTCCGCCTCGCTCATAACCAGGCTCACGAACGACGTCAACTCCATCCAGATGACGGTCATGATGTGCCTGCGTATGCTGGTGCGCGCGCCGGTGCAGCTGCTCTCCGCGCTGGTGGTCTGTCTCTTCATGAACGCCAGGCTCACGCTGGTCATCGTCGTGGTCATCCCCGTCATGTGCCTGCTGCTCTGGCTCATCATGCGCGCCTGCGAAAAGCTCTTCACCCGCTTCCAGCAGAAGATCGACGCCCTGAACGACACCGTCCAGGAAAACCTCGTCGCCATCCGCGTCGTCAAGGCCTTCGTCCGCGGCGACTTCGAGCGGAAGAAGTTCAAAAAGTCCAACGACGAACTGCGCGACGCCGGCCTTGCCGCCGTCATGCGCGTCATACTCATAAGCCCCATCATGATGCTCTCCATGTACGCCGCCATCCTGGGCGTCATGTGGTTCGGCGGCGGCTTCGTCGCAAAGGGCGAGCTGCTGCCCGGCGAGCTCTACGCCTTCTTCTCCTACATCGTCCAGGTGCTCATGAGCGTGCTCATGGTCGGCATGTGCCTGCTGATGCTCACCCGCGCCGTGGCCTGCGCCCGCCGCGTCGTCGAGGTGCTCGAGGCCGAGCCCGATATCTCCGATTCCCCCGAGAGCCGGAGCATCGAGCTGCCCGAGAGCCGCGGCAAGGTGGAGTTTAAGAACGTCTCCTTCAAATACAGCGCCACAGGCACGGGCGACGACGTCCTCCACGGCATAGACCTCACCGTCGAGCCCGGCCAGTTCGTGGCCGTCGTCGGCGGCACGGGTACGGGCAAGTCCACGCTCGTGAACCTCATCCCCCGCTTCTATGACGTGACGCAGGGCCAGGTCCTCGTGGACGGCCTGGACGTGCGGGACTACCCGCTCGAGGAGCTGCGCAACAGGATAGGCATGGTCCTCCAGACGAACGTCCTCTTTTCCGGCACGGTTCGGGATAACCTGCTCTGGGGCCGGGCCGACGCCACGGAAGAGGAGATCAGGCAGGCCGCGAAGAACGCCCAGGCCCTGGACTTCATAGAGGCCATGCCCGAGGGCTTCGACACCTGGCTCGACCAGGGCGGCGTGAACGTCTCCGGCGGCCAGAAGCAGCGGCTCTGCATCGCCCGGGCCATGCTCCGCCACCCCGCCATCCTCATCCTGGACGACTCCACCTCCGCCGTGGACTCCGCCACCGAGGCCGAGATACGCAGGTCCTTCTCCGAAAACCTCAAGGATACGACCGTCATAATAATAGCGCAGCGGATAAGCTCGGTGCGCTATGCGGATAAGATAATCGTCCTCGACGACGACCACATCGCCGCCGAGGGTACGCACGACGAACTCATGGAGACCAGCGACATTTACCGCGAGATCTACCAGTCTCAACAGGAAGGAGCGATAGACAATGGCTGAAAACAGGCAGAGACACGGCGGCCCCGGCGGGGGCGGTCCGGGCGCCAGGGGCGGTTATCAGAAGCCGAAGAACGCCAAACGCACCATGCTCCGGCTGCTGGGATATATAAGCGGAAAGAAGTGGCTGCTCGTCCTGGTGTTCCTGTGCGTGGCGCTCAGCTCCGTTGCGAGCCTGGCCGGGACCTATCTCATAAAGCCCGTGCTTAACGACCTCGTCGGAGACGGGTCGCTCTCTGAAAAGCTCATATACCTCGGCAAGATGCTGGCGGTCATGGCGGCGGTGTTCCTCGTGGGCGCGGCCTGCACCTATGCGCAGTCGGCCATCATGGCCCAGCTCGCGCACCGCGGCACCAACCGCCTGCGCGGCGAGCTCTTCGACAAGATGCAGGAGCTCCCCCTCTCATTCTACGACAAAAACTCCCACGGCGAGCTCATGAGCCGCTTCTCAAACGACGCCGACTATGTCCAGCAGATGCTGGAGCAGAGCATTGTCTCCATCTTCTCATCCAGCCTGATGTTCATAGGCATCGTAATCATACTCATCGTCACCTGCCCGCCGCTCTTTCTCATAACGCTGCTCGTGCTGGCCGGCAGCTTCCTCGCCATCCGCACGATAGGCGGGCGCAGCCGCAGGCTCTACCAGGAGCAGCAGCGCGCCCTGGGCGAGATGAACGGCAACATCCAGGAGATGATAGAGGGCCTGCGCGTCGTCAAGGCCTTCACGCACGAGGACGCCGCAAAGGCGCAGTTCGGCAAGCTCAATAACGCCTATTTCGACGTCGCCAAAGACGCCAACTTCTACGCGACCGCCATGATGCCCATTGTGAGCAACGTCATGAACATCGGCTACGCGCTGACGGCTATCGTGGGCGGGCTCTTCGCCTTCGGCGGGATGCTGGACCTCGGCGGCCTGGCGATCTACCTCCAGTTCGGGCGGCAGATCTCCCAGCCCATGAGCCAGGTCTCGCAGCAGATGACCTCCCTGCTCTCCGCACTCGCGGGCGCGGAACGCATCTTCGAGATAATCGACATGGAGCCGGAGGTGGACGAGGGCAAGGTCACGCTCGTGCGCGCGCAGAAGGACGAAAACGGCGCAATTTCCGAGAACACCGGCTCCGAGCGCTATCACACCTGGGCCTGGAAGGTCCCGCGCTCCTCACGGCTGACTCTGGTGCCGGTCATGATAGAGCCGGACGGCTCGCCCGTGGAGCTGGGCCAGGCCGTGCACGAGGACGGGGCGCTCAAAATGCTCCCGCCAACGTCGATTCCCCGGAGGGCATCTGGGTCCGCGCCGAAAAGGACGGCTCCCTCACAGAGGTCACGGACCTCGCCTCCCTCGCCTCCCACGCCTGGGCCTGGAAATACCCCGACCGCGAGGGCTGCAGCACCCTGCACATCGTCCGCGGCAGCGTCCGGAACGTCCCCGGCGAGGACTTCTGCCTCACCGAGCTCAAGGGCGCGGTGCGCCTGAACGACGTCTGCTTCTCCTATGTGCCGGAAAAGCCCATCCTCAAGCACGTCAGCGTCTATGCAAACCCGGGCCAGAAGATCGCCTTCGTCGGCTCCACCGGCGCGGGCAAGACCACCATCACGAACCTCATAAACCGCTTCTACGAGATAGACTCCGGCATGATAACCTATGACGGCATAGACGTCACGGACATCAAAAAGGACGACCTGCGCCGCTCCCTGGGCGCGGTGCTCCAGGACACTCACCTCTTCACCGGCACCGTCATGGAGAACATACGCTACGGCCGCCTGGACGCCACGGACGAGGAGTGCATCGCCGCGGCAAAGAGCGCGAACGCCCACAGCTTCATCCGCCGCCTGCCGGACGGCTACAACACGCAGGTGACGGGCGACGGCGCCAACCTCTCGCAGGGCCAGCGCCAGCTCCTGGCCATCGCCCGCGCCGCTGTGGCGGACCCGCCGGTCATGGTCCTAGACGAGGCCACGAGCTCCATCGACACCCGTACCGAGCGCCACATCGAAAAGGGCATGGACGCGCTCATGGAGGACCGCACGGTGTTCGTCATCGCGCACAGGCTCTCCACCGTCCGCAACTCCAACTGCATCGTCGTCATCGAGCACGGCGAGATCCAGGAAAAGGGCGGCCACGAGGACCTGCTCGCCCAGAAGGGCCGCTACTATATGCTCTACACCGGCCAGCACATCCTCGACTGAGCCGCGCAGCGCAAAAAACATCCCCGGGAGGGCAGGACCCTCCCGGGGACATGGAAAACCGCCCCGGTGCGACTTCCGGGGCGGTTCCTTTATGGAATGAGGACAAAATGAAAAAGATGAAACTGTCTCTTGCGAGTATTATACTAACAAAGAGTTGTTACACAAAAAACACTTAAGTTGTTACAGAAGTATTAAGCGAAAAGTTTTTTCAAACTTATCTGCACATCTTCACGATGCTCTCCTTGACGAGGCGCTTGAAGAGGGGGGCGGCGGCGTCTGCGGCGGCCTGGACCTCCTCGTGCGTCAGCGGCGTGGGCGAGAGGCCCGCGCCCTTGTTGCAGACGCAGCTTATCCCGCAGACCCTCATGCCGCAGTGGCGCGCGGCCGTGGCCTCCACCGCCGTGGACATGCCCACCGCGTCCGCACCCAGGACGCCCAGCATCCGCACCTCCGCCGGCGTCTCGAAGCAGGGACCGGTCAGCTGGCAGTATACGCCCTCGCGCAGCGCGATGCCCGCCTCCTTCGCCACGGAGCGGATGACCTCGCAGAGCTCCGGGTCGTAGACGTGGGACATGTCCGGAAAGCGCGTGCCGAGCTCCTCGATGTTCGGACCGACGAGCGGGTTCGGGAAAAAGAGCATGATGTGGTCCGTCATCAGCATGAAGTCCCCGGCGTCGAACTCCGGGTTCACGCCGCCGGAGGCGTTCGTGAGAAAGAGTATCTCCGCGCCCAGAAGGTGCATGAGCCGCGCGGGCAGCACGACGTCCGAGAGCTCGTAGCCCTCGTAGTAGTGGATGCGGCCCTGCATGCACACCACCGGCACGCCGTCCAGATGGCCGAAGATGAACTTCCCCGCGTGGCCCGGGACCGTGGACACCGGAAAGCCCGGGATGTCCGAATACGGCACCTCGCAGACCACGTCCAGCGCCTCGGCAAAGCCGCCCAGGCCGCTGCCCAGCACCAGCGCCGCCTTGGGGACAAAGTCCGTAACGCTGCGGACGTAGTCGCGGCATTTCAGCAGTTTTTCATAGCGTTTGTCCATTTTTAACCCTCCATTACATGCAGGCCCCGGAGCTCGGGGTCCTCTATCCTGGACATTATCGAATATGCGTGCGGCTCGAGGTAGTCCCCCGCCGCGTCCGTCAGGCCCTGGAGCCTCAGCTCGCGTATCGCCGCTCCCGCGACGTTCTCGACGTGCGAGGCGATGAGCTCCCCGTCCCGCCGCGTGGAGAGGCAGGCGATCTCACGCAGGTAGGGCAGCGCGTCCGACATCGCCACAAGCTCCCCCGCCCCCGCGAACTGCCACTTGTAAAATGGCTCGTAGCGGAAGTTCAGCAGATATACCATCGAGAGCGCCGCGTTCAGAAACTCCGCCAGCGCCAGCCTTGCGCCGGAGGGGTCGCTCCTTCTCATGAGCCGCGGGTAGTTATATTGCCCGGACTGCGCCATCGTCGCTGCGCGGGCGGCCAGCTTCTTCTTCCGCACGTCCTCCGGGTAGCAGGGCAAAAGCCCGTTTCTTATCCCTGTGAACTCGCCCAGCCCGTCCTCGAACACCGCGCCGGAGGTGCAGGTCGCCAAAAAGTGCTCCTGTATCCGCAGCCAGCGCATGGGCGTATCCGGAACGCCGGGGCAGCCGATGTAGTAGCGGTAGAAGTCCGAGGTCCGCATCACCCCCACCCGCTGCGCGCCGGTGTGCGTGTCCCGCCTCGTGAAGCCCATATATTCCTTCGGCAGAGCGTCGTAGGCCTGCTGCAGCGCCTCGCCGTATTCCGCAAAGTCCGCGTCGGAGAGCCACAGGCAGAAGCCCGGGCCGAAGTCGTGGTCGCGGGAATATTCGTCGTCCAGGCCCAGGCAGTCCGAGCCCTGGCCGCAGAGCCCCGCCGCCGCGCGCGGCATCAGCTCCGGAAAACGCTCCCTCAAGGCGGGCGCGCCGACTTCTTCGTAATAGCTCCTGCAGAGCTCCAGTCCCTTCATGCTGTCACCTCACCGGGGCGCTTTGCCCCGACCTTTCCAAATTGTGCGGGCGGCTCCCGCCCGGCCAAAAAGGCGCCCGTCTCCGGACGGGCGCCTTTTCCGCGTCTTTTACTTTCAGCAGCTGGCGCCGCCCTTGGCGGTGGCGGCCATCTTCAATATGTCCCCTTTGCGGCTGAGGACCTCGTCGCTCTTGAGCTGGCGGATGAACTCCTCCACGCCGACCCGGTCTATCGTCCGGCCGAAGCGCTCGCCCGTCCGGCCCAGCTCGCGGTAGAGCAGGATGGCCTTTTCTATGAGCTTCATGACCTCGTCCTCTGAGTAGACCCCGCCGATGTTCGTGCCGAGCCGCTGGGTCTTGCCCCAGATACCGCCGATCACCACGGCGTAGCCCCGCTCCTTCTCCGAAAAGCTGTGCAGCGGGCAGGCGGCGATGCACTTTCCGCAGTTCGTGCAGGCGGCCTTGTCCACGACGATCTTCCCCGCCGCGCCCCGCGAGACGCAGTGTACGGGACAGCGCTCTATCACCGCGCACTTCACGCAGTTGCGGCACCTGTTGAGGTCCTGCTCCGGCACGCTCTGGCCGTAGACGCCGAAGTCGTTCAGGCCGGGCTTCACGCAGTTGTTCGGGCAGCCGCCCACGGCTATCTTGAACTTGTGCGGCAGCGTGACCTCGTGCCAGCCCACGAAGAATTCGTCATATATCCGCTTGGCAAAGGCCTGAGTATCGAAAAGGCCGTGTACGCACACCGTCCCCTTGCAGGCTACCACGGGCCGCACTATGGAGCCCGTGCCGCCCGTCACCAGGCCGGCCGCCTCGACCTCCTTGACCAGCGGTTCGAGGTTCTCATACGGCACGCCCTGTATCTCTATCGTCAGGCGGACCGTCAGCGCGACGCGCCCGTCGCCGTATTTCTTTGCGACGTCCGTCACCATCTGCATCTGCTCGTTTGTGAACACGCCGTTCGGCGCAACTATGCGCGCTATGAAGTGCTCGCCGTCGTTATTGAGGATGAGCCCGCGCCCCTTGAGCGCCTTTTTCTCCGCTTCGGTGATTTTGAGCAAAGTCATCGCCTCCTGTACAATTTTCCCGGATATCCTTCATCGTAACGCCGTCCGGGAGGCCGCGTCAAGGCTCAATTCGCCATTTTTCGGTTTTTTCACGCCCTGCCCAGCGTATACATGTCCGGACGCCGCGCCGACATCAGCGGCAGCTGGCGGCGTACGCTCTCCACCCGCTCCGGCTCGAGCTCGGCGTAGACGATCTCCTCACTCGCGCCAGCCCGGGCCAGGACCTCGCCCCAGGGCGACACCACGATCGAGTTGGAGTACGAGACGTAGAAGCCCTGCTCGTCCCGAGCCGGGGCGCAGCCCAGCATATAAATCTGGTTGTCCACCGCGCGGCAGCGGAACAGTATCTCCCAGTGCGCCGGACCCGTCGTCATGTTGAAGGACGCCGGGCAGATCACCGCCCAGGCCCCGTCCAGCGCCATGATCCGCGCCAGCTCCGGGAAGCGGATGTCAAAACAGATGCACAGCCCCAGCCGCCCGAACTCCGTATCCAGGACGCAGATCTCGTCCCCCGGCGTGAAGGTGGCCGATTCCTTGAAGTGCTGTCCGCCCTCGACGTCTATGTCAAAGAGGTGCACCTTCCGGCAGCGCCCTGTCTGCTTCCCCTCCCGGTTGAACACGAAGGACGTATTGTAGATCTTCCCGTCCTCTGCCGTCTCCGGGATGGAACCGCCGATGAGCCAGACCCCGTTCTCCGCCGCCGCGCGGGAGAGCATGCTCCAGGCCGGCCCGCCCACGGGCTCCTGGTTCTCCACAAAGGCGCGGTTGCGGTATTCGCAGCAGAACATCTCCGGCAGGACGCAGAGGTCCGCGCCACCCGACGCCGCCTCGCGTATCAGCGCCTCCGCCTTGTCGAGGTTCGTCTGTTTATCCTGCACGTTCTGCATCTGTATGAGCGCGACTTTCATTCTATCTCCCCCTTCCCGGAAATCAGAGCCTGTCCATATGCCGGCAGGCGGCCACGGCTGCGGCCGCGCCGTCTCCCACGGCGGTCGTGAGCTGGCGGACCGTCTTGGCCCGGCAGTCGCCCGCGGCAAAGATGCCCGGAACGCCCGCGGCACAGTCCTCGCCCGCGGCGAACCAGCCGGCCTCGTCCAGGTGCGCCAGCTCCGCAAAGGGCGCGTTCGCGGGCTCGTAGCCCACCGCCACGAAGAGCCCGTCCACCTTTATGCTCCGGCGCTCTCCGCCCGTGACCGGCTCTATCACCAGGCCCGTGAGCTCGCCCTCGCCCTCCAGCTCCGCCACCCGGCTCGACATGCAGAACTCTATGTTCGGCCTCGAGCGCGCGGCGCTGACGTTCGCCGCCTCGGCGCGGAACTCGTCGCGTCTGTGTATTATGTAAACCTTCGAACTGCCGTTGGAGAGCAGGAGCGCGTCCTGCAGCGCGGCGTCGCCGCCGCCGGCCACGGCGACGGGGCGGTCCTTGTAGAAGGCGCCGTCGCAGACTGCGCAGTAGCACACGCCGTTTCCGGCGAGCTCCTCCTCGCGCGGGACGCCGAGCCTGCGGTGCTGGGCTCCGGTTGCGAGGATGACGGTTTTTGCGGCGTACTCGCCCTCGGGCGTTATGACGGCGAAGCCCTTGCCCTCCCGTCGCAGGCCGGTGACCTCCGCGAGCTCGGCCTGGGCGCCCATATCGAGGGCCTGGGCGAACATCCGGTCCGCGAGCTCAGCGCCGGAGATCTCCGGGATGCCGGGGAAGTTGTCCACCTTGGGCGACCAGGCGATCTGACCGCCAAAACCATTTTTCTCCAGCACGAGCACGGAGCGCTCCGCGCGCCTGCCGTAGATGGCCGCGGAAAGCCCCGCCGGCCCGCCGCCGACGATGACGATGTCGTAAGAACCTTGCATAAAAATCGCTCCAAAATGTAGATTTACTTGGCCAGGGCACTGCCCAATGGTCAGTATAAATTGATAATTCAGCCGCAGTTAGGGCAGGAGACGCGGCCTTTGCGCCGGTGTGAGAGGAAGATAGTGCTGTTGATGATATTTTCGCCGCATTTTGGGCAGACGTACTTTCCTGCCACAGCCTTCATCCAACACAATGATACCACACAAGTTCCTTTTTGGAAATGCTTTTAGAGACTGACTTCCGACAAGCGTTCCGATATTACAGCACAGACAGGTGCTGTTTTTCTGCTGCACTGGTCAATGCTCACAGCCAGATCCCCCAGTCGCCATAGTTATGTATGCCGCTGCCGTGGTGAAGTTCGCCCTTTGCCTTCAACTCCCGCAGAGCGTCGCGCATCCTGATTACAAGTTCTGGTTTTACGTCAAGCGAGTGGTGTGCGGGGAATATGCGTTCGGCAGGAAGCGCGGCTATGCGCTCGAGCGAATCGAGGTAGGCCGCGGGGTCGGTCGAGGGATAATAGGCGAGCAGCAGGTCCGCGTACACAAGGTCGCCCGTGTAGAGCCAACGCCTGTCGGGTTCCCAAAAACACATGTGTCCAGGCGAGTGACCGGGGGTGTGCAGGATCTCTGCACATCGCCCGCCCAGTTCTATCCTGTCTCCGTCTCGAAGCACGCGGGAGGGCGTACCCTGGAACATTTCGTACCCTGACACATCAAAACCCTCCGGCAGTTTGCAGCGGTCCACAACCATTTCACGTATGGTGTCAGCACCCAGAGGGAAGTGTCCGCTCAGCCAGTCCAGCTCCGCCTCGTGCGCATAAAACTCGGAAAACTCGCTGTGGCCGCCGATGTGATCCCAGTGTATGTGTGTCGCAACAGGTATGACGGGGCCGGACGTCAGCGCAGACACCTCCCCTGATATTTTGCAGATGCCCAGGCCTGTGTCGATCAGCAAACTGCGCTCAGCACCCTGCAGAAGGTAGCAATGTGTTTCCTCCCAGTGCCTGTACTCGCTGATGATGTGTGTGCTGTCATCAATTCTATCTATGGTAAACCAATCTTCCATTCTTATGCTCCCAATATAAATCGTGCCGCAGAAGTAAACACTTCTGCGGCACGGTACCTTATATTCCGCAGGCTTGCATATCCACGCGGCCGTCGGGGAGGAAAGAGACTCCCTCCCCGCGGAGGAGGCGGCGCTGCACCTCCGGGCCGCCGAAGGCGTAGCCCGTGCACACGCTCCCGTCGCGGAACACCACGCGGTGGCAGGGTATCGCCCCGGGCTCCGGGTTCCGGTGCAGCGCGAAGCCCACGCCCCGCGCGCCCCGCGGGTTCCCCGCCAGCGCCGCCACGCGGCCGTAGCTCATCACCCGGCCCGCGGGTATGGTCCTGACGACCTCGTAGATCCGCCGTGTGAACTCAGTCATTGCGCCGCGTGTACTGCGTACTGCTTGATCGCGCCGGCCCCGGCGTATTTCTCAAAGTGCTCGCCGTCCGTCACGACCAGCGTCGGCGCCTGCTTCACGCCGTATTTCTTTGCCAGCTCCGCGTTGTCCTCGGCGTTGAGCTTCTCGTAGGCGAAGCCCTGCTTGTCCAGCATCGTCACAGCAAGGCGGCAGTTCGGGCAGGTCGGCGTTGTGAAGAGCAGCGCCTGGCCGAGCTTCTCCACCTGAGCCGCGGGCTGCTCCGCAGCGGGCTGGATGTGCCGGTCGAGGTCCGGCTCCACGTCGCAGCCGCAGGCCGAAGCGTGCGGGTGCTTCACGGGGTCGAGGTGGCTGTGGGAGAGATCGTAGGTCTTGCGCTCCTTGTACTCCTGCGTCTTGCCTGCGTTCCAGTTCTGCACCGGGCGGTAGTAGCCGGTGATGCGGCTGTAGACCTCCGCGCTCTCACCGCAGTGCGGGCAGGTGAACTGCTCCCCGGCGAGGTAGCCGTCGTTCTTGCAGACCGAGTACGTCGGGCTGAGAGTGTAGTAGGGCAGCTTGTAGTTCTCCGCGATCTTGCGCACGAGGCTCGCCGCGGCCTGCCAGTCGGGCAGCTTCTCGCCCAGGAAGGCGTGGAACACCGTGCCGGAGGTGTAGAGCGTCTGGAGCTCGTCCTGGATGTCCAGCGCCGCAAAGATGTCCTCCGTGTAGCCCACGGGCAGGTGGGAGCTGTTCGTATAATACGGGGTGCCGCCCGGCTCCGCCGCCGTGATGATGTCCGGGTAGCGCTCCACGTCGTGCTTGGCGAGGCGGTAGCTCGTGCTCTCCGCCGGGGTGGCCTCGAGGTTATAGAGGTCGCCGTATTTCTCCTGGTAGTCGGAGAGGCGGTTCAGCATGTGGTTCAGGGTCTTTTTGGTGAATTCCTGGCAGTTCTCGTGCGTCATGTCCGCGCGGACCCACTTGGCGTTCAGGCCCGCCTCGTTCATGCCGACAAGGCCGATGGTGGAGAAGTGGTTGTCGAAGCTGCCGAGGTAGCGCTTCGTATAGGGGTAGAGCCCCTCGTTCATGAGCTTCGTCACGACGTCACGCTTTATCTTGAGGCTGCGGGCGGCGATGTCCATGAGCTTGTCGAGGCGGCGGAAGAAGTCGGCCTCGTCCTTGGCGAGGTAGGCCAGGCGCGGCATGTTCAGCGTGACGACGCCGATGGAGCCGGTGCTCTCGCCGGAGCCGAAGTAGCCGCCGGACTTCTTGCGCAGCTCGCGCAGGTCGAGCCTCAGACGGCAGCACATGCTGCGCACGTCGGAGGGCTCCATGTCGGAGTTGATGTAGTTGGAAAAGTAGGGAGTGCCGTACTTGGCCGTCATCTCGAAGAGGAGCTTGTTGTTCTCGGTGGGGCTCCAGTCGAAGTCCTTCGTTATCGAGTAGGTCGGGATGGGGTACTGGAAGCCGCGGCCGTTGGCGTCGCCCTCGATCATGAGGTCGATGAAGGCCTTGTTGACCATGTCCATCTCGCGCTTGCAGTCGCCGTAGGTAAAGTCCATCTCCTTGCCGCCGACGATGGCCTTGAGGTCCTTGAGGTCTGCGGGGACGGTCCAGTCGAGCGTGATGTTGGAGAAGGGCGCCTGCGTACCCCAGCGGGACGGGGTGTTCACGCCGTAGACAAAGCTCTGGATGCACTGCTTGACTTCTTTATAGCTGAGGTTATCGACCTTCACGAAGGGGGCGAGGTAGGTGTCGAAGCTGGAGAAGGCCTGCGCGCCCGCCCACTCGTTCTGCATGATGCCGAGGAAGTTCACCATCTGGTTGCAGAGCGTGGAGAGGTGGCTCGCGGGGGAGGAGGTTATCTTGCCCGGGATGCCGCCGAGGCCCTCCTGGATGAGCTGCTTGAGGCTCCAGCCCGCGCAGTAGCCCGTGAGCATGGAGAGGTCGTGCAGGTGGAGGTCTGCGTTCTTGTGGGCGTTGGCGATCTCGTCGTCATAGATCTCGGAGAGCCAGTAGTTCGCCGTGATGGCGCCGGAGTTCGAGAGGATGAGGCCGCCGACGGAGTAGTTCACGGTGCTGTTCTCCTTGACGCGCCAGTCGGAGGCGTCGAGGTAGGAGTCCACGACGTTCTTGTAGTCGAGGTAGGTGGAGCGCATGTTGCGCAGCTTCTCGCGCTGGCGGCGGTAGAGGATGTAGGCCTTGGCGACGTGCTCGTAGCCGCCGCGGGAGAGCACCGCCTCAACGCTGTCCTGGATGTCCTCGACCGAGACGGCCCCGTCCTCTATCTTGGACTGGAAGTCCGCCGTTACCTTGAGCGAGAGGAAGTCTATGACGCTCTCGTTATACTCCGTCCCCGTGGCCTCGAAGGCCTTGGTTATCGCGCTCGATATTTTGGCGATGTTGAAATCTACGAGCTCGCCCTCTCTTTTCCTGACCCTGTACATCTTTTGTCCTCCTGTTATCTAACAACTCAAATTAAAAACACATCATATCCCGCGCAGCTGCACGGAAGGGACCAGCGGCCGCACGATCTGCGCGAGGCGCTTCATCTCCGCCTCCGTGAAGGCAGAGAGCCCCCGGGCAGATATCAGGTCGCCCGAATCTTTGAAGCACTGGATGTAGTATTCCTTCGCCCCGGCGATCCACTCGGCTATCCCCGCGAAGTCGGCCTCGGTGTGCAGGCCCTTCACCGCCGTCGTGCGGAACTCGTAGTCCACGCCGCAGCTCATGAGGTAGGCCGCAGACTCGCGCACCGGACCCAGGTCCAGCCCCGGCACGCCCGTCACGCGGGCGTAGTTTTCCGGCGCGGCCTTCACGTCCATCGCGACCCTGTCCGCCAGCCCGGACTCGACTATCCGCCGGAGCCGCTCCGGGAAGGTCCCGTTCGTGTCCAGCTTCACGGCGTAGCCCAGCGCCTTTATCTCCGAGAGCAGGCCCTCGAGCCCTGCGTGGAGCAGCGGCTCCCCGCCCGTCACGGCCACGCCGTCCAGGATCCCCACGCGCTTTTTCAGAAAGGCCATGAGCTCGTCGTGTCCGATCACGTCCCGCTCCCGCTCCGGCAGCGCCAGAGACGCGTTGTGGCAGAAGGGGCAGCGCAGGTCGCAGCCGCCTGTAAAAATCGTGCAGGCCACGCGGCCCGGATAGTCCAGCAAAGTCAGCTTTTGCAGCCCGGATACGTCCATTTCTCCAAAACATCCCCGTTTTCATGCATAAACGAGCGCCCGCCGGGTCCGCACATCTTGCGGTCCCGGGAGCGTCCGTATCACAATATATAGTGTTATTCTCCGCTTGTCAAGAGCTTGGGGCGAAAAAGTTGGATTGTAAACTGCCGTAACCTCTTTGTAACTGGAGCTACACCGTTTCGACACGCAAAGCCAAAAATCCCGCCGCTCAGCCGAGCAGGCCCAGCTCCCTGAAACCCGCCTCAAACGGCGCGCGGACCATCCCCCGCTCCGTGATGATGCCGGTGATGAGCCCGGCCTCCGTCACGTCGAAGGCGGGGTTGTAGACCCCAACGCCCTCCGGCGCCATGCGCTTTGCATACCACAGCTCCGTCACCTCCGAGCCGTCGCGGAACTCAATGGGTATCTCCGCCCCGGAGGCGATCGCGGGGTCTATCGTAGAGCTCGGCGCGCAGACGTAGAAAGGTATGCCGTAGTGCGCGGCCAGTATCGCCACGCCCGAGGTGCCGATCTTGTTGGCCGCGTCCCCGTTGCGGGCGACCCTGTCGCAGCCGACGAATATTATGTCAACCTTGCCCGACTTCATCAGCGAGGAGGCCATGTTGTCGCACAGGAGC
Organism: Clostridiales bacterium; assembly: GCA_004553625.1. Lineage (GTDB taxonomy): Bacteria > Bacillota > Clostridia > Oscillospirales > Oscillospiraceae > Scatomorpha > Scatomorpha merdavium. The sequence goes on from SFKX01000001.1 coordinate 173,166, forward strand.
GTGGTATCGACCCCGGCGGAGACCATCTCGAAGGCCGAGAGCCGGGCGCCCTGGAGGAGCGGGCGGGTCTCGTCGCAGTAGACGCGCAGGCCCTCCAGGCCGGCTTCGAGCGCGGCGTAGACGGGCGCGAGCGCCGTCCCGTATTTTGCTGTGGCGAGGGTCCCCGAGTTGCAGTGGGTGAGGATGCCCATGCCGGGGCGCAGGAGCTCCAGGCCGCAGCGGCCTATGCTCCGGCTTATCTCGATGTCCTCGTCCATTATGGCCTGGGCCTCACGGCGCAGCGCCCGGCGTATCTCGCCGGGCTCCCCGCCACGCACGGCGGCATAGGCGCGGCGCATCCGGTCCAGCGCCCAGAAGAGGTTCACCGCCGTCGGTCTTGAGGCCGCCAGCGCGTCGCAGGCGGCCAGGAAGCTCTCCTCCAGCCGCTCGTCCGTGGCGAAGCGCGCGGCCAGGTAAGCGCCGAAGGCCGCCGCCACGCCTATCGCCGGGGCGCCGCGCACGCGCAGCATGCGTATCGCCTCGCAGATGTCCTCCGTCTCCCGCAGGCGGAGATACCGGACCTCGTTGGGAAGCAGGGTCTGGTCGATGATGACGAGCGCGTCCCCGGCTTCGGAAAGGCGCACGGTGTCGATTTTCAGCGGGTCCATGTGAGTGATCACCTCGCGTCTGTATTTTGCTCGGCTATGCCGAAGATGAGCAGGTCCAGGAGCCTTCCGCTCCGCTCGACCATCTCCTCCACGCTCCGGACCCCGCCGGAGGTGAAGGCGTCCAGGAGGGTCTTGTACGCCCGGTCTATCGCCTCGAAATAGAGCTGCAGTTCCTCCCGGCTGTGGCCGGGCCTGGGCTGCAGGCGCTCCGTCAGCCGGAGCGTGAAGCGGCGGTTGAGCTCGCTCAGGGGCGCGTGCAGGGCCTCGATGCGCTCCTCCAGACCGCGAGGCGTCCGGAACATCGCGTTCTCAAAGATCGCCTTCTCCACGGGCCGCTCCCCGAAATACCGCTCCCGCGCCAGGAAATATTCGCGTATCGCGGAGCGGGGCTCCAGCGCGTCCAGCCGCTCCAGCAGCGGCTCCAGCCAAAGGCGCAGGCCCCCGAACACCTCCTCCACGCAGCGCAGGAACAGCTCCTCCCTGCCGCTGAAATAGTGGTACATCATCCCCTTGGAGATACCGTGTCCGGCGCAGATGCCGTCCACTGTCACGCCCTCGTAGCCCAGCTGCGAGAACTCCTGCGCCGCCGCCTCAAGTATTGCCGCGCGGCTGCGCTCCTGTCTTTCGCTCTGCTTCATGCTCCGCTCCACCTCCCTCGGCCCGGCCAAGCTCTCCGGCCAGCTCGAAGCCCTTCTTCGCCAGGATCACGGCTATGACCTCGTTTATGACGGCCGCCGCCGCTATCGTCCCCTGGATGAGCTCGGCGCAGTCCGGCGCGGGGGCCGCCAGCGCCGACACGGCTATCCCCGTGAACAGCAGCGAGACGCCCGAGTGCGGCAGCAGCGTCAGGCCCAGGTACTTCCGCACCGTCCCCGGCGCGTGCGACATCGCCGCGCCCGCCCGAGCCCCGAAGTACTTGCCCAGCGCGCGCGATATTATGTAAACTGCGGTATAGATCCCCGCACCAAATACGAGATGGTAGTCCAGCGGCGCGCCCAGGCCCAGGATGATGACCAGCATACACAGGCCGATGGCCGGCTGCATCGCGGACATGATGCCGTCCAGCTGCGCGCCGTCTATGAGGTTGGCAAAGGCCGTGGAAAAGGCCATGCCCAGCAGCAGGAAGTTGAGCGCGGGCAGGGGCAGCACGGCGGAGTTCAGCCAGAGGCCGAGCGCCGCGGTGGCCAGCAGCATGGCCAGCATTACGCAGAGCGAGGCCGCCCTTCCGCGCAGCCGCCTGAGCAGGAGCCCTGCCGCCGCGCCCGTTACCGCGCCTATGAGCACCGGCAGGAACACCAGGAACAATATCCCCGCAACGGAGACCTCCGCCTCGGAGACCGCCGCCGTCACTCCCGCCATGACCAGGAAGAACACCAGCGCCGCGACGAGGTCGTCCAGCACGGCCATGGGTATCAGCGTGCCGGTGACCGGCCCGGCCGTTTTCATCTCCGCCACGATGGAGAGCGAGGGCGCGGGCGCCGTGGCGAGGGCTATGCCCCCGAACACCAGCGCCAGGTAGAGCGGCGTCCCGGTGAACGCGAATATCGCCGCGAACACCGCGGCCACGCAGACGAAGGTCCCCAGGGACTCCGCCAGCGTCATCACAACTATCTGAGCGCCGGAGCGGCGCATCCGCTTCCAGACGAGCTCCGTGCCTATCATGAGGCCCGCTGTACACTCCATCACGCTCTCGGCTACATTATACCACTCCGCGTCAAGCAGCGCCTGGTCCACCAGCCCCAGCGCGTGCGGACCCAGTACCATCCCCGTCAGCAGCCAGCCCAGTATCGCCGGCAGCTTCAGCTTCGAGACCAGCTTCCCCATCAGATAGGCCGCCGCAACCGCCAGCAGCAGCCTCAAAAGCTCCGTCAACATATGCTTCACCCCTGTGAAAAAATATAGACGATATCGTCTGTTTTCACATTCTAGCACATATAGACGACATCGTCTGTAAATTTTCCTTGAACGTTTCGGGGCGAGGGGGTATCATGGTGTAGACAAAATTGCGGAGGGTGTGGGCATGGACGAGTTCAAGAACGAGATGATAGAGGGCCGCAACGCGGTGCTGGAGGCGCTGCGCGCGGGGCGCGCGTTGGACAAGGTCTATATCGCCCGCGGCGAGACGGACAAGGCCCTGGCGCACATCGCGGGCCTGGCGCGGGAGCGCGGAGTAAGCGTCTCGGACTGCGACCGCAGAAAGCTCGACGCCATGAGCGTCACCAAGGCGCACCAGGGCGTCATTGCGGTCTGCGCCGTCCGCGAATACGCCAGCCTGGACGACATCCTCGCCCTGGCCGAGTCGCGGGGCGAGGCGCCCTTCGTCGTCGTCTGCGACGAGATATCGGACCCGCACAACCTCGGCGCCATCATACGCAGCGCGGAGTGCGTCGGGGCGCACGGCGTGGTCATCCCCAAGCGCAGGAGCGCCGGGCTGACGGCCGTCGTCGGCAAGACCAGCGCCGGAGCCGCGGAGCACCTGCCCGTCGCGCGGGTGGCGAACATCTCCGCCGCGCTGCAGGAGCTCAAGGACCGCGGGCTCTGGGTCTACGGCGCCGCAGCCGAGGGCAGCTCCCCCATGTGGGAGACGGACCTCACCGGTCCCCTCGCGCTGGTCATCGGCTCCGAGGGAGAGGGCCTCGGCAGGCTCGTGCGCGAGCGCTGCGACTTCCTCGTCAGCATCCCCCTGCGCGGCAAGGTGGGCTCGCTCAACGCCTCCACCGCCGCCGCCGTGCTCATGTACGAGGTCCTGCGCCAGAAGCTCGCAAAGTGACGCAATAAAAACAGCAGCGCGCCCCCACAAAGGGGGCGCGCTTTTTGCGCTCTCAGCTCCGGAGCCCGTCCCTCACGGACAGGAGCCAGGGGAGGACGGCCTCGCTCAGGAGGCGGTGACCGGTCTCCGTCAGGTGTACGCCGTCAAAGTCCAGGCTGCCGGGCCGCTCCGGCGCGCGCAGGAAGTCCAGGCCCAGCCTCGCGGCCAGCCCGCCGTAGAGCTCCGCCAGGCGGCCGGACTCGTGGATGAGCCGCCGCTCGTTCACCCAGGCCCCGGGCCGCATCGCAGGCGGGGAGATCAGCAGTATCCGCGCCCCCGCAAGCTCCGGCAGGCGCCGCGCATACTCCAGAAACACCTCCATCCGCTCCGTCACGTCCTCCGCCGTGAAGTCCGGCTCCATCAGCAGGTCGTTCCCGCCGAGCATCACCGTCAGCGCATCCACAGCGCCCGCCCGCGTCAGCTCGAAGGCCGCCCTGCTCAGCTGGTACTCCCGGTGCGGTATGCCCCGCCCGTTCTCGCCGCGCTCTGTGAGCTCCACGCCCGCGCGCTCCGCAAGCAGGCAGGGCCAGCGCACCGTCTCCCCGTAGCGCCCGCCCAGATACGAGCGCGGGTCGTAGCCGTAGGTGTTGGAATCCCCGAAGCACAGGAGCCTCATGCCCTCAGCCCTCCAGCACCCGCGCCAGCTCCGCCACGTCCGCCATCACCCAGCCGGGCTTCGTCGCGCTCTCCGCCAGTATCTCCGGCGTCGTCTCGCCGGACATCACCAGCACCGACTGCGCCCCCGCGTTCACCGCAACGGCTATGTCCGTATACAGCCTGTCCCCCACGCAGCAGATCTCCGCGTTCGGCACGCCGGTGAAGCCGGATATTATGTCAACCATGCTCCGGTTCGGCTTGCCTATGTAAAAGGGCTTCACCCCGGAGGCGGCGGTCAGCAGGGCGCAGATGCTGCCGCAGTCCGGCAGGACCTCGCCCGCGGGCATCGGACAGACCCAGTCCGGGTTCGCCGCGACAAAGGCCGCGCCCCGCCGCAGGAAGTGGACCGCCCTGTCCAGCTTCTCATAGGTCAGCGTCGTGTCGAAGCCGACGCAGACCACGCCCGCCTCCTCGCCCTGCGCAAAGGGTACGCCGTAGCTGCGCAGCTCGTCCAGGAAGGCCGGCGTCCCAACAGGGTAGACCGGGACGCCGGGGTAGCGCTCCGTCAGGTACATGCCCGTCGCCATTCCGGAGGTGAACACGTTCTCCATCTCGCAGGGGAAGCCCAGGCCGCGGAGCCGGTTTACATAATCCACTCCGGCCCGTGAGGAGTTGTTGGTGAGGTAGATATACCGTCTGCCGGTTTTGGCGAGGGTCCCTATAAAGTCCACCGCGCCGGGGAACACCTCGTCTCCGAGGTAGAGGGTGCCGTCCATATCCAGCAGGAAGAGACGGCAGGCTTTGAGAGCGTCGTAGTTCAAGTGTCGTTGTCCTCCTCGTCAATATCGCGCAGGTCCTCCGGAAGGAGGGCCATCAGCTCTTCACGCCCGGGCTTTTCCAGGGCCGCGACCCGGTTCGCCTGACGCGCCACGGCGTCCTCGAAGATATTGCGCACCGTGCGCCCGTTGCCGAAGTTCTCGTCCCGCTCTTCATAGAGCCGCTCGAACATCTGCCCGGCTTCGGTTTCGGCCTCCGGACTCAGGCTGTAGCCGTTTTTCTCGCACTGGAGCCGGAACATGGCCATGAGCTCCGGGCCATTGTAGTCCGGGAAGTGGATATATTTGTTGAATCTCGACTCCAGGCCGGGGTTCGAGTGGATGAAGTCCTCCATCGGCCCGTCGTAACCCGCGACGATGACGACGAGCTCGTCCCTGTGGTCCTCCATGGCCTTGAGCAGGGTCTCTATCGCCTCGCGGCCGAAGTCGTTCTCGCCCCCGGCGGCGAGGGAATAGGCCTCGTCTATGAAGAGGACGCCGCCAATGGCCTTTTTGACGACCTCGCTCGTCCTGAGCGCGGTCTGGCCGACGTAGCCGGCGACGAGCCCGGAGCGGTCCACCTCCACGAGCTGGCCCTGTTTGAGCGCGCCGACTGCGGCGTAGAGCCCGGCCAGCAGGCGGGCGACGGTCGTCTTGCCGGTGCCGGGGTTGCCGGTAAAGACCATGTGCAGGCTCATGGGCGCGCAGGGCAGGCCGTTTTCCTCGCGCAGGCGGCGGACCTTGATGAGATTCACAAGGCTGCGGACCTCGCGCTTGACGCTCTCGAGCCCGATGAGCGAATCGAGCTCGGCCATGAGCGAGTCGAGATCCGGCTTTTCCGCCGGTTTTTCCTCCGCTTCGGCGGAGGTCTCCGCCCCCTCGCCGGAGGGCTGGGCGCTGCCGGAGGCCGGGTGCTTTTCGATGAACGAGGGCTCGCCGCTCGTGACGAAGTCGCGCGCGTTGAGGGCGGGCTTCGAGGGTTTGACGCCCGCGGAGTCGCAGACGGCGGAGAGCCTGTCTGCGCAGTCGGTGATGAAGTCGGCCTCCGCGGAGCTGACGTCGTCGTCCACGGCGGCGAGGTGGAGCAGGATGTTCGTGACCATGCGGACGAACACGCGGGAATAGTCCCGGCCCTCGCGGGCGTCGCGCTCGGCGAGGCTCCAGAAGAACATGGGCGGGAGGACCTCCTTTGCGGAGCAGACCTCGCCGGTGAGCTCCCAGAGCAGGCGCGTACCCTTTGAGCGGCCCTTGGAATAGAGCTCGTTCACGGCGTCCACCTGGGCCTGTGTGACCGCCCCGGCCCTGGCCCAGAGCCCCACGGCGCAGCTCTGCATGAAGGCATCCAGCTCGCGCGCGCAGGCCCTTCCCGCGACGCGGTAAAAGGCCTCGGTATTTTCGACATAAACCTTGTGCAGCTCCTCCGGGGAGCGCTTCCACGACGTGGGCATTTCGCACCTCCTGCCAGACATATGCGTCTATTATATACCGTACCCTCGCGCAGAGGCAATAAGTCAGGATAAAAAAGCAAGGCGGCAAAACTCTGCCGCCTTGCATCTCTCTGGCGCCTAGTTATCGAAGTAATAGCCCGGGTCGTCGCTGGGGACGACGGGGTCTGTGGGGTAGGACGGGTCCTCTGGCGGGAACACCGGGTCCGTCGGCTCGATGGGGGGCTCCGTCGGCGTCGGCTCCGGCGTGGGACTCGGCGTCGGCGTCGGGTAGACGATGTCCTCCTCGTGGTAGTGGTACTCGCTGTAGGCCTCCAGCTCCTTCGAGAGCAGGTTGCCGTTCTTGTCGAAAACGCTCCGGTAGGTCGCGGCCTTGTAGCCCGTCGCCGTCTCCGGATATTCGCTGTTGCCGTAGACCAGCCAGGTGGCGTAGGTCATCTGCACGTAGCTGCCGTCCTCGTCCGTCCCGACGATGTGGACGCTCACCGTGTTCTTCGCCGTGTCCACCGAGGCCTCTATCTTTATCGGCCAGTCGCGGTTGTTCGTAAACTTGAACTCCGGTCCGCCCCAGCTCACCGTCGCGTCCAGGCCCGCGGGCAGGTAGCCCACCGGGAAGTAGTGGCAGGTCCGCACGTCTATCTGAAGGTTCGCCAAAAGCGCCGCGTAGTACAGCGTGGAAGAGACCTGGCAGATGCCTCCGCCGACCTCCTGCACGACCTGGCCGCCCGAGTATGCTCCCGCGGCCTTGTAGCCGCGCTCCGTCGTCCGCTCGCCAAGCGCGTCGTTATAGGAGAACTGCTCGCCCGGAGCGAGGATTATCCCGTCTATGCTCGCCGCAGCCAGCTGCACGTTCGTTATCCGGTTCTGCGTGCTGCCAGCAAGCGAGGTCGTCACCGTCTCGCCCAGGTCGTCCGCGAAGAGGCGGGACTCGACGTATTCCGTCGTCCGCTCCGGCTCCGTCAGCTCCAGCGGTATCTCGACCGTCTCGCCCAGCTCGGCGGCGTCCCAGAGCTTCTGCGCCTCTGCCTTGTTGAAGTCCACCCCGGTCACGGACTCCACGACCTCTTTCTTCTCCTTGTCGTAATAGGCGTCCTTCGCCTCGCAGCAGATGGAGTTGTAGAGTTCGTCAATGTCCAGCTCGACGGAGGCGTTCACCTCCACCTCGTAGTCCAGGGGGCCGTATTTCATGTCCTCCAGCGCGGTCTTGACCAGGCTCATAAGCTCGGACTCGTCTATCTCCACGGCGCTCGCGCCCTTGACTACCTCCAGCGTATCGCCCTTTATCTCGACCCCGGAGGTCATGAGCCCGGACTTAACCTGAGTTACCTCCTCACGGACGATGTCCGCGAGCGCGGCCTCGTCCACCTCGGCCTTTATCTCGACCTCGGCGCCGCTCACAAGGCAGCGCACATAGGCCATGACGTTTTCAATTATCGTGCCGCCGTGGCAGTAGTCGAAGGCCCTGTCCGCGGCCTCCTGGGCCGTCAGCTCGGCGCCCACGTCCGCGGCATTCACCGTCAGCGTGTGCTCCAGGGGCAGCTCGACGGTGACGGTCTTTTCGCCCTCGCCCCAGCCCGCGGCCTCGAGCGCGGACGCCGCCTCCGAGGCAGTCATTCCGCCCACGTCCGTGCCGTTCACGCTGACCTTGGGGTAGATCGTGTCCGAGCCGGACACATACACTCCGAAGCCCGCCGCGCCCGCCAGCAGCAGCGCCACCACGCAGACGCAGACTATCACCGCTATCTTTCCACCGTTCCCGCGCTTTTTGCGCTTCGGGGCCAGGTGTTTTCTTTCTGTTTCTCTTTTCATCTTATCCTCGGCCTTACTGAGTTATTTTTGGGGTCCCACGCGCATATGACGGGCTTCCGGCCTTATTGTTCCCGGCTGCGGCCTTTCATGTACATATCGCGGAAAAGTTCCTCGTCGTCCGGGGGCAGCTCGGTCTTTTCCTCCGCGTCGAAGGCCTCCTTCATCCAGGGGTTCACCGCAACGCGGCTGCCGGACTGCGCCTCCAAAAGCGCGCCTATCAGCAGGTTCGAGAGCAAAAAGCCCGAGCTCGTGAAGCGCCAGCGGCCCTCGTCCGTCTTGTACGCCCAGCCCTTCGCCGCGAACTCGCGCAGCGTCGCCTCCAGGGGGCGGAAGTCCGAGCGGTATTTGAGCGTGTACTCCCCGCCCTCTATGCCGCGCGCCGTCCTCATGCCCAGCATGACGTATTCCGAGGCGCGCTCTATCGGCGTTATCCGCTCGTACTCGTCCACGATGTTGAGGTCGCGCATGACGCCGATTATATATCTGTCCGCGTCCTTCACGTATGAAAACCGCGCCCCGCCCATGCAGGAGTGCGCCGCCGCGCCGAAGCCCAGGTATTCGCCCAGGGTCCAGTATTTGAGGTTGTGGCGGCACTCGAAGTTCTGTATGGCGAAGTTCGAGATCTCGTACTGGCCGTAGCCGTAGTGCTCGAGCATATCCGAGGCGTAGAGGTACATATCCGCCTGCTCGTCGTCCGAGGGCAGGAAGGGCGAGCCGTGGTATTTGTACATCGGCGTGCCGGGTTCGAGCGTGAGGCCGTAGCAGGAGATGTGCTCCGGCCGGAGGTCTATGGCGCGCATGAGCGTGTCGGCCCAGTCGGACTTCGTCTGGCTCGGCAGGCCGTAGATGAGGTCGATGCTGAGGTTGTCGAAATCCGCATCCCTGGCGGCGCCGACGGCCATCTCGACCTGCTTCCAGTTGTGGCGGCGGCCGATGAGCTTCAAAATGTCGTTATTTGCGGACTGCACGCCCAGCGATATCCGGTTGAAGCCCGCCTTGCGGAGCTTTTCGAGCTCGCGCACGGAGGCGCTGTCCGGGTTCACCTCGACCGTCACCTCGCTGCTCTTGAGCACCCGGCCCGAGCCGCGCAGCTCGTCCCAGAGCTCGAGCAGCCTGTCCGCGCCGTAGTAGCTGGGCGTCCCGCCGCCGAAGTAGACGCTGTCTATATAATAGCTCTTGATGGCGCCGTAGCTCTCGCGGATGTGCTCGACGAGGGCGTCCTGGTACTTGGGCATGAGCCTGTCGCAGCCGGCGACGGAGTAGAAGTCGCAGTAGCCGCACTTGGAGGCGCAGAACGGTATGTGGATGTAGATTCCGAGCGTCTTGTCCATGTTTTGTGCCTCCCTGTGGGTAAATGTGGCTGAGCTCGCCTTTTCAATCCATTAAAACAGCGAGCACACGTCCTCCGCGTAGGCGGAGGGGTCGTCGAGCTCCTCGCCGGCTATCAGCAGGGCCTGCGAGTGCAGGATGTTCACGAGCTTCTTCGCGCGCTCCGGGTCCGTCGCCACAGCGACCTCCAGCGCCTTGAACGCCGGGTGCTCGCCGTTTAGCTCCAGCACGCGCGTCGCCTTCGGCGGCTCCATGCCCGTGTCCGGCATACGCTTGAAATACCGCTCCATCTCCAGCGTGATGCTGCCCTCCGTAGTCAGGCACACCGGCGCGGAGACCAGCTTGTGCGACAGGCGCACGATGCTCACCTTGTCCCCCAGCGTGTCCTTCACGAAGTCCAGAGTCGGCTTCACCTGTTCCTCGCGCTTTTCGAGGTCCGCCTTCTCCTCCTCGGTCTCGATGCCGAGGTCGCCCGTCACGATGTTGCAGAACTTCTTTTCCGCGTGCTGGCCCAGCTGCTCGACGATGTACTCGTCGACCTCCTCGGTCATGCACAGGATCTCGAAGCCCTTCGAGCGCACCAGCTCCGCCTGGGGCAGGCGCAGCATCTTGGACACAGAGTCGCCCACGGCGTAGTAGATGTACTTCTGCTCGGCGGGCATCCTGTCCGTATATTCCTTGAGCGTCGCGGTCTTGTCCTCCGCGACGTTGTAGATGAGCAGGTCGCGCAGAGACTCTATGTTCTGGCCGAAGTTCGCCACAGCGCCGTACCTGAGCTGGCGGCCGTAGTTCTTATAGAACTTCTCGTACTTCGGCCTGTCGTTCTCGAGCATCTTCAGAAGCTCGTTCTTTATTCGCTTATTCAGGTTCTGCGCGATTATGCGCAGCTGCCTGTCGTGCTGGAGCATTTCCCTGGAAATGTTCAGCGAGAGGTCCGGCGAGTCCACGATGCCGCGCACGAAGTAAAAGCTCTCGGCCAGGAGGTCCGGGCATTTTTCCATTATCATGACGCCCGAGCTGTAGAGCTGCAGGCCCGGCTCGTAATCGGAGCTCATGAAGTCCAGCAGCTGCTTGCCGGGGATGAAGAGCAGCGCCTTGTAGCTCACCTGGCCCTCGGCGTTCACGCGGATGACCGCGGCGGGGTCCGTCGTGTCGTGGAACTTCTCCTTGTAGAAGTTCATGCAGTCCTCGTCCGAGACCTCGGACTTCGAGCGCTGCCAGATGGGAACCATACTATTGACGGTTTCGCGCTCCGTTTTGTTCACGGTTTCATATTTCGGCGTGCCGTCCTCGTTCTTCTCGCCGGTCTCCTTGTACTCGGGGCGCTGGACGTCCATCTGGATGGGCCAGCGGATGTAGTCGGAGTATTTCTTTATGAGCCGCATGAGCTTCCAGAGCTGCAGGAAGTCGGAGTATTTCTCGTTCTCGTCGTCGGGCTTTATGTGCATGATGACGTCCGTGCCGACGCCTTCCTTCTCGCACTCGGTTATCGTGTAGCCGTCCGCGCCCTCGGACTCCCACTTGTAGGCCTGGTCGGAGCCGTAGGCGCGGGAGATGACCGTGACCTTGTCGGACACCATGAAGGCGGAGTAGAAGCCCACGCCGAACTGGCCGATTATATCGACCTGCGCGCCCTCTTCCGTCGTTCCGTCTATGCCGCCCTTGAAGGCCATGGAGCCGCTCTTTGCGATGACGCCCAGGTTCTGCTCGAGCTCGTCGCGCGTCATGCCGATGCCGTTGTCCGAGACGGTTATCGTCCGCGCGGACTCGTCCATGGCGACGAGGATGCGGAAGTCCTCCCTGTTCATGCCGACCTGGTCGTCCGTGAGCGCGCGGTAGCTGAGCTTGTCTATGGCGTCCGAGGCGTTGGAGATTATCTCGCGCAGGAAGATCTCCTTGTGCGTGTAGATGGAGTTGATCATGAGGTCGAGAAGCCTCTTCGACTCGGCCTTGAATTGCTTCTTGGACATGTATCGTCATTCCTCCTGAAAGAAATAATATATAAAGCATTTCGCAGTCTTATTATTATAACACGGAAATGAAAATTTTCAATACGCGCCCCGGGGGCCGGGAGGAAAAACTTGACGCGGCTGGGCAAATGCGTTACTATATTTGAATGGAAAACGGGCGTTTTCCAGATACAGAAGAGAGGAACGGAGGAATCTCCAATGAGCGAGAAAGGCACATTCTACATCACCACACCTATCTACTACCCGTCCGACAAACTGCACATCGGCCACACCTACTGCACCGTCGCGACGGACACCATAGCGCGTTATAAGCGAATGTGCGGCTACGACGTCATGTTCCTCACCGGTACGGACGAACACGGCCAGAAGATCGAGGAAAAGGCCAAGGACGCCGGCATGACGCCTCAGCAGTTCGTGGACAACATCGTCGAGGGCCCGGGCGGCATCCTCGACCTCTGGAAGCTCATGAACATCTCCAACGACCGCTTCATCCGCACCACGGACGATTACCACGTCGCCGGCATCCAGCGCATCTTCAAGAAGATGTACGACAACGGCGACATCTATAAGGGCAAGTACTCCGGCATGTACTGCACCCCCTGCGAGAGCTTCTGGACCGAGAGCCAGCTCGTGGACGGCAAATGCCCCGACTGCGGCCGCGAGGTCAAGTACGCCGAGGAAGAGGCATACTTCTTCCGCCTCTCCAAGTACGCGGACAGGGTGCGCGAGCTGCTGCTCACCGGCACCTTCCTCGAGCCCGCCAGCCGCGTCAACGAGATGATAAAGAACTTCATAGACCCCGGCCTCGAGGACCTCTGCGTCTCCCGCACCAGCTTCACCTGGGGCGTGCCGGTGGACTTTGACCCCGGCCACGTCGTCTACGTCTGGGTGGACGCCCTCTTCAACTACCTCACCGCCCTCGGCTACATGAACGAGGGCCGCGACGGCAAGGAGAAATACTGGCCCGCAGACGTCCACATGGTCGGCAAGGAGATAGTCCGCTTCCACTCCATCATCTGGCCCGCCATGCTCATGAGCGTGGGCGAGCCCCTGCCCAAAAAGGTGTTCGGCCACGGCTGGCTCCTGCTCGGCGGCGGCAAGATGTCCAAGTCCAAGGGCAACGTGGTTGACCCGTATATCCTCGCCGGGCGCTTCGGCGTGGACGCCCTGCGCTACTTCCTCATGCGCGAGTTCCCGCTCGGCTCGGACGGCAACTTCTCCAACGAGCTGCTCATCGCCCGCATCAACTCCGACCTCGCCAACGACTACGGCAACCTTCTCTCCCGCACCGTGGCGATGGTCCTCAAGTACTTCGACGGCACCCTCCCCGCGGAGCGCGAGCCCGCTGAGGCGGACGCCGAGCTCGTCGGCATGGCCTCGGAGCTGCGCGGCAAGTACGAAAAGCTCATGGATACCTTCCAGACCCAGGCCGCGCTGGAGGAGATATTCAAGGTCATCTCCCGCGCCAACAAGTATATAGACGAGAACGCCCCCTGGGTCCTCGCCAAGGACGAGTCAAAGCGCGCCCGCCTCGCCTCCGTCATGTATAACCTGCTCGAGGCCCTGCGCATTTGCACCTGCCTGCTCACGCCCTTCATGCCCGAAAGCTGCGAAAAGGCCTTCGCCCAGATAGGCGCGGACGAGTCCGTCCGCTGCTGGGAGAGCGCCGCCCACTGGGGCAGCCTGCCCGAAAACGTCAGCGTCACGAAGGGCGACACGCTCTTCCCGCGCATAGACATGACGAAGGAACTCGCCGAGCTCGAAAAGCTCGAGGAAGAGGCCCGCAAGGCCGCCCTTCCCCCCATCGAGCTCGAGCCCCAGCTCACCGAGAACGTGGACTTCGACACCTTCTGCAAGTCCGACTTCCGCGTCGTCAAGGTCAAGAGCTGCGAGGCCGTCAAAAAGTCCGACAGGCTCCTCAAGTTCACCCTCGACGACGGCACCGGAGTTGACCGCCAGATCCTCTCCGGCATACACAAGTGGTACAAGCCCGAGGATCTCGTCGGCAAGACCCTCGTCGCCATCGTGAACCTGCCCCCGCGCAAGATGATGGGCCTCGAGTCGAACGGCATGCTCATCTCCGCCGTCCACAAGGAAAAGGGCGAGGAGGTCGTCCAGCTCATCATGGTGGACGATTCGATGCCGGCCGGAGCCAAGCTCTGCTGAAAGCTGGCCGAAATGCCGGAGGCATTTCGTGCCAAAGAGCCCCGGCGCAAGCGCCGATGGCCCTGCGCTCCGCTGCGCGCAAAGAAATGCACCGGTCTGCGGACTGGTGCATTTTTCACACTCCGCTCCGCGAGCAGTATTTTTCCCGAGGCAGAGCCCCGTGAAAAATGGATTCCAATTGCGCCGTGCGGGAAAGTGTGCTATCATGGGCTTGTGATTGAAAGGAGGCGGCCGCATATGAGCAAGAAACAAAGGCTCCTCGCCTTGTGCGTCCTGCTCGTCGTCGTGGTGGGGGCGCTCGTCTGGTATCATATCCCGGTGAAAACAGCGGCGAGCATGGAATTATATTGCTCCGACCCGGCCGGGGGCGCGCTCGACGCCGAATTTGACCTCAGCATATCCCGCTCGCTCTTTGCCCAGGACAAGCTCGACGGGACGATCCGCGTCGGGGACAGGGAATATGTCGTGTGGACCTGGCAGAAATACGGTTTTTTTGAAAGTATACTGCGCAAATTTCAGGGGCAGATGAACATACCGGCCTTTGTCAATCCGGACAATTTCGGCCATAGCGTGGAGCTGCTGATGAGCGATATCCTCTGGGTGCCCTTCATCGATTTCGGCTCCGGCTATGATATCGAGAATGTCAGCCTGCAGTTCACCTCCGACGATTACGCCAGCGGCCTCTGGAGCAACTACAAATTGACTTAACAAGGAAGAAGGAGAACTTTTCCATGGAATACAGACGTTTCGGAAGCAAGCTAGTAGTCCGGCTCGAGCGGGGCGAGGAGGTCTGCGAAAAGCTCCTCGAGCTCGCGGAGCGGGAGAATATCCGCACGGCGGCGGTCAGCGGCATCGGCGCGAGCAATGACGTGACCCTCGGCGTGTTCGACACGGGGACGAAGGAGTACTTCAAAAAGCGCTACAACGGCATAGACTACGAGCTCGGCTCCCTCACCGGTACGCTCTCCCGCCAGGACGGCGCGCCCTACCTCCACCTGCACGCCGTCATCGGCAGCCCCGCGCACGAACAGTGCCACGCGGGACACCTTAACGCCGCCGTCATCAGCGCCACCTGCGAGCTGGTCATAGACCTCATAGACGGCGAGGTCGGCCGCCGCTTCGCAGAGGATATCGGCCTGAACCTCTTCGAGTTCTGAATAAAAAATCGCCCCGGACCTTTGAGGTCCGGGGCTTATTTTTTACGCTCAGCCGTGGTGGCCGCACTCGTGGGCGTGCTCGTGCTCGTGGCAGATGGAGCCCGTGCTCTTGAGCTCGCCGCGCAGCCAGGCCTCGGCGGCGCTCCGCGAGTCGCCCGAGGCGCCGACCACGACCTCCACGCCGCGCTCGTTGAAGATCTCCACCGCGCCGCCGCCCATGCCGCCGGCGATGATGACCTGCACGCCCCTGTCCGCCAGGAAGTTCGGCAGGAAGCCCGGCCTGTGGCCCGGGTTTGGAACAGCCTCCGCCGATACGATCTTGCCGTTCTCGGCCTCGTAGATGTTGAAATTCTCGCAGTGACCGAAGTGTCCGGACACCTGCTCGCCCATTGCCGCTACTGCGATCTTCATGATCTTTTCGTCTCCTTTTATTTAATATTCAGCTCTAAAAGCTCCATTGCGCGCAGGAATATGCCGTGCAGCGCCTCCCGCGCGGGGCAGGGCGTATCCGCAAGGCTCCGCCCGGAGTTTATCGCGCACTGCGCCGCGGGGTCGAAGGGAACGCGCCCCAGAAACGGCACGCCCTGTTCCCGGCACCAGTCCTCTATCCGCGCGGCCATTTCCGTGTCCACGTCCGCCCGGTTCACGCAGACCGCCGTCCGCACCCGCGCCGACGAGGCCGTCCGCACCAGCCGTCCCAGGTCCGAAAGGCCCGAGACCGAGGGCTCCGTCACGATGAGCGCAAGGCTCACGCCGTTCATCGAGGCCATCACCGGGCAGCCCAGGCCCGGCGAGCCGTCGATTATGGCGAGCTCCGCCTCTCCCGCGGCCCCGTAGAGCTCCCTTTTTACCTCCGTCACCAGCTTGCCCGAGTTGCCCCGGCCCATGCGCAGCTCCGCCTCCGCAAAGGCCCCGCCGCCGCTGTGGACCAGGAGCCGCCCCGCGACGTCCGGCTCCAGCCGCGCCGCGCCCGCCGGGCAGCACTCCACGCACAGCCCGCAGCCCTCGCAGGCCAGCTCGTCCACCGCGCAGACGCCGCCCGACGCGCGGGATATCGCCCCGAAGCGGCAGAGCTCCGCGCACTTTCCGCAGCCGATGCAGAGGTTTTCGTCTATCTTCGCCTTGTCCGAGCCCAGGAAGTCCCGCGCCTCGGTGCGCGCGTACCCGCCCGTCACCAGGGCGAGGTTCGGCGCGTCCACGTCGCAGTCCGCGGCGGCCCGCGCCCCCGCAAAGCGGATGAAGGCCGCGGCCGTCGTCGTCTTGCCCGTGCCGCCCTTGCCGCTCAGGATAAGCAGCTTTTTCATCCGCGCGCCTCCTCTTCTATCCTGCCGAGCAGCGAGTCAAAAAGCTCTCGCGCCCCGGCGTCCTCCTCATAGGCCAGGCGGCCCTGTGAGCATATCCGCGCCAGCTCCGCGCTGTAGGGTATCCGCGCCAGGACGGGCAGGCCCGCCCCGGCCAGAAAGCGCTCCAGCTCCGGATACTCCGCGCCGGACTTGTTCACCACCACGCCGCAGCGCTTTTTCATGACGCGCATCAGCTCCGCCACGAGGCGCAGGTCGTGCAGGCCGAAGGCCGTCGGCTCCGTCACAAGGACGCAGTAGTCCGCGCCCCGCGCGCTCTCCATGACCGCGCAGGAGCTGCCCGGCGGGCAGTCTATGACGGTGAGGCCCGGCGCGTCCCCGGCCTCGGCCAGCGCCGCGGCGATGACCGGCGTACCCGTGGCCTCGCCCGGCTCCAGCTCGCCCGTGACGACGCGCACTCCGCCGCTCTCGCCCGTCTCGACCCGGCCCAGCTCGCGCCGCGTCTCGCCCACCGCGCCCTCCGGGCAGACCCAGGCGCAGACGCCGCAGGAGTGGCAGACCTCCGGAAAGACCAGCGGCGCTCCCTTCACCAGCACCAGCGCGTTGAAGCGGCAGCGCTCCACGCATTTCCGGCAGCCCGTACACTTTGCCGCGTCAAAAACCGGCAGGGCGCGCGTCACGGGCGCGGAAACGGGGTTTTCCGGCCGGAGGAAGAGGCGGCCGTTCGGCTCCTCCACGTCGCAGTCCACATAGGTAGCCCGGCCCGCGGCACAGGCGAGGCCGCAGGCGACGAAGGTCTTGCCGGCGCCGCCCTTCCCGCTCAGGACCGCGACCTTCATGGCTGACCGCCCACGAAGCCCGCGTGGAAGCGCGTGAGCTCCTCCAGCCCGCCGGCTTCGAGCGCGGCGGCGTTATCGAGGGCGGAGCCCTCCGCGGCCTTGTAGATCGCCATACCGGCGGCCTTGAGGACCTGGGCGGCGTTCTCGCCGCAGCGGACGGTGACGAGCGCCTCGGCCCCGCTGTCCGCGGCGGCCTGGGCGGCCTTCAGCCCGGCCCCGCCCTGGGCCTGGGCGCCAGGATTTTCGATAAAGCGGACCCCGCCGTCCTCGCAGAGCGCAAAGTACGGCGCCCGGCCGAAGGATGGGCAGACGGGGCTTGTTGGCGAGGGCTCGTCCACGGGGATGATGACCTTCATTGTTCTTCTCCTTTCGGGCAGCGCCGCCTGCGGCAGCCGTGGCGCGGGCAGTGCTCGGCCGCGCCCTCGCAGAGCTGGTAGGAGCCGCCCTCTATCCGGAGCGGCCTGCCCTCGACAAGGGCGGAGGCGAGCTTTTTTCTGGCGCTGTTGTAGATGAACTGCGCCGTCGTCCTGGCGACGCACATATATTCGCTGCACTCGGCCTGGGTGCAGCCCTGATAGTCTATGAGGCGGATGGCCTCATATTCCTCAACGGACATGAGCACGGGCGCCGCGGCCCCCTGGGAACGGACGGCGGGGCCGAACTCATTGCAGCCCGGCAGGCCGCAGACCCTGCGGCACTTTTTCGGACGTGGCATATCGCACCTCATTTCTGACATATGCCGGATTCAAACACGAGTTTAGCACGATTATCGGCATATGTCAATAACAGAGCAAAAGCGGGGAAAAAGGCGCGGAGAATGCTTGACAAAAGGCGGATGTGATGGTAATATAACAAGGCTTGCGGGCGCGTTCGGGGGAACCCGGGTGCGGGAGCCAGTTGTCTGCTAAATAAGCGCCAGTAGCTCAGCAGGATAGAGCAACTGCCTTCTAAGCAGTAGGCCGGGGGTTCGAGTCCCTCCTGGCGTGCCAGGGCAGGCTCCGAGAATGGTGGGTGTAGCTCAGTTGGTATGAGCACCGGATTGTGGTTCCGGGTGTCGTGGGTTCGAGCCCCATCTCCCACCCCAGAAAGCGGGAGGCCGGCAATGCCGGCCTCTCTGCGCAAGTCGATGGTGGGATGTAGTGTAACGGTAACACACCAGACTTTGACTCTGATATTGTAGGTTCGAGTCCTGCCATCCCAGCCACGTCGCTACGCCTCTGCCGGTTCCGGCTTCCGCCTGTGTCGGGAGGCGAAAGCCTCCACCTCTGAGGCTCGCTCCTTTTCGTTCAAAACTACAGGTTTTGAACGAGTACGGGGGAACAAGGTACAGTGATTTAATATGACCCAGTAGCTCAGCAGGCAGAGCACCTGCCTTTTAAGCAGGGTGTCCGGGGTTCGAATCCCCGCTGGGTCACCAAAACGCCGCGCGGCATCTGCCGTGCGGCGCTCTTTTTTTGAGCGCCTTATTTCACGCTCATATAGACCCAAAAATCGACATCCAGTCATTGACAAATCCAGTATTTGTGTTTAGAATGTAATCAAGACATTGAATAATCTTTCGGAATGCTTTACATTGTCCTCACTATATTGTATAATAAGTCCCTAACAATATCTTGCATCCCATTTTTCATTTCAATGTCTCCACAGCTTCCTATAAAAAAACAAAGCGTGATCATTTGTTGTGAAGGTGGGATACTTATGGCGGGATTTGGTTGCCGCAGGCCCTTGCATAATCGTGAGTTGGCAGATGATTTTGCCCAAAAGGTTCTTGGAATCAACAAAAAATTGGACAAAGCAGCAACCAAAATTGTCAATGCCGAGCTCCAGTTGGCGCAGCTGGAGGCGGCACCAACAGACACCCATCAGCAATACCGCTCACGATCCTATAGGGATGACCTAACAAGGCAGGAGCTGCATGCTCGGATCCTGAGAGAGCTTATCGGCGTGGATCGTATCGACTCCGATGACAACATCAAGCTGGGCCGGGGCGGGGCAAGGCCGCACGAACCTAAGTCCGATAGTCAGGCATACATTGTTAGCGGACCCCCTGCGTCCGGAAAATCAACCGTTGCCAACAGACTGGCAGATGCAAACGGTGCGTATGTGTTGGATTCGGACTACGCTAAACGCAAGTTCCCAGAGTATCTGCAATATATGGGCGGAGCGTCGCTGGTCCACAAGGAAGCCGACAAATTGGTTTTCGGTCCGGAAAACAGCCTTTTTGAATATTGCGTTTACAGCAAGCACAATGTCGTCATCCCGCTCGTCGGCAGAACATACAAATCTGTAAATGAAATCTGCTCGCGGCTTATAAACGAGGGATACAACGTCCATATTATTAACGTGGCCCTGGACCGTTATGAATGTACCCGCCGGGCATACAGACGCTTTATTGCCACGCGCAGATATGTCCCGCTGTCCTACGTCTTTGACGAGGTCGGCAACGAGCCGGAGCGTATCTACTTCCAGCTCAAGCGCAACTGTCTCGGCCACGAAGGTTTCGCAAGTTTTTCTCAGCTCTCTACTGACGTAGAACCAGGCAAGCCGGCCAGAATTCTGGAAGCCACCGAGTTGAGTCCGGTACTGACTCTGTTTTGGAGGGAGTAATATGCAGGTAAAAATCAAGAGCACCAAACCCAAGCGCCGTAATTTCAATGAGCGTAGAATTCAACGCAACAAACGAATTGGCTTGGCCGGCAGCACAACCTACACCGGTTCCCAGGATTCGGTCGACGTTGCAAAACTGCTGGGGCAATTTGACTACCGCCCGGCGCAAAAAAACGAGATACTGCAAAAATATGCAGACATCGTCAGCAACAACAAGTGATTTCGTTCCGTTGAATAAGACTTAAAAGCACCGGCAGCACGCAATGTGTCTGCCGGTGCTCTTATCTTCCGGAAGAGGCGCCGCTTGCACGGCGCCTTTCCTGCGTTTTAAGCCGGATGTGCCGGCGGAAGTTCAGCTTTCTTCCGGGAGAGGGAGTCCAGGAGGTTGGCGTTGGCTCTTTTGTCGGCTGTGAAGAGCTCGTAGTAGCCCAGTATCCCCTCGCAGAGCGCGGGCTCGTCGCCAAGTCCGCAGACCTCGCGCAGCACCCCCGCAGGTCCCAGGTCCCGCACCTTCGCCCGCCAGGCCTCCTCGCCCTCGCCGTCATAGAGCAGCATAGCCGCCGCCGTCATCTCCAGGACCCGCGGGTCCCCGCCGTACTTCGCTATCAGCAGCAGCGGCGCAATGACCCGCTCGTCCCGGGTTATCTTCCTCTCCGGCTGGCGCGCGTTCCGCTCCAGCGTGTCCGCTATCTTCCGGTTGCAGAACTTCGCCTTCGACAGCCGCGCAAATTCCTGCTGGTCCGCCATGTCGTAGCCGTACTCCCGGCACACCGCCGCGTTCGTCTCCGCATAGTTCTCGTCCAGCAGCCGGCCTATGACCTCGTCGTTCGCCGCCTCCGCGTAGTCCGTGCAGCCCTTGAGCCAGCCCAGATAGGCAATGACGCAGCTCGCCGCGTTGTAGGTGTAGAGCTTCCGCTTCAAAAACGCGCTGAAATTCCGCACCGGTTTCAGGCCCGGTATCTCCGGCCGGAACCCGCCCAGGCTCTCTACGTCGTATTGCAGCCAGGGATATTCCTCGGAGCCGATGTCGCAGCCGCCGGCTTCCACCGTCGTGCAGAACACCGTCGCCTCGCTGATGTGTACCCGCTCGCTGTCCAGCTGCTCCCTCAGTATACGCGCGGGGTCCGTGGCGTTCTCGCAGGTGATGATGTAGTGCTCGCGCTCCGGGTCCAGCCGCTTTTTGAGCTCGCGCCCCACGTCCGCCAGGTTCTGGCTGCACACCGAGACGAAGATCAGCTCGTCCCCGGAGAGGTCCGCATCCTCCCAGGTGTGCGCCGTGTAGCCCTCGACCCGCGTCGTCTTGTCCGTCCCGAAGTACCTTATCTCGAACGAACCCGCCGCGTTCAGCCTGTCCACGAGCTGCCTGTCCTTGTCTATGAACCTCATGCGGATGCCCTGGCCCGTCAGCAGGCGCGCCACAAATCCACGGCCCGTCTTGCCCGCGCCGATGATCACCGCCTCATTCACGGATCCAGCCCTCACTTTTCAGCAGCGCGATCTTGGACTTCACGAGCTTCGCCAGCGCACCGTCCGGCTCCAGCTTGCAGACGTTCTCCAGGATGTAGTCCACGCCCTTTTCCTCACGCAGCCGCTTGAGCTCCTCGGCGGAGGGGTCGCCCTCGCTCGTGTAGTAGATGGCCGCCGCGATGGAAGTGCAGAGGTTCTCCGGCGCTACGCCGTAGGACTCCACCATCCGCGCAGAGCCCACCAGGCGGTCGTCCGGACCCAGCTTGCGCATCGGGTCCCTGGCGTTGCGCTCGATGTAGTCCACTATCCGGTAGTCCTGGAGCTTACGCTTGGAGCCCTGCGCGAACTCCAGCTGTTCGTCCAGCGGATAGCCGTGCTTGCGCGAGAGCGCCGCGGCCGTCTCGCCGTACACGCCGTCCAGGATCTTGAGTATGCGCTCGTCGTGCGCGGCGTCCGCGATGTGCTTGTAGCCCAGCAGCGCGCCCAGATAGGAGACCGTCCCGTTCGCGGCGTTGTAGGTGTAGAACTTCCGCTCCAGGAAGCCCGAGAACTCCTCCACCTTCTGCAGGCCCATGATATCCGGCAGCTCGCCCACCACGCGGGAGTAGTCCACCGGCAGCTGCCAGAAGTCCTGAACGTTGACGGTCAGCGGGTCCTCTTTCAGCTGGGCCTCCTCGGCCTCGATGGCGCTGCGCATTATGACCGCCTCGGTCACGCCCACGTTCTTGTGGAAAAACTCACGGTACTCTTCGCTGATGCTCGCCTCGATGCCCTCGCGCAGTATCCTGGCGGGCTCCTTCCAGTTCTCGCAGGTGACGAAGTTCAGCGTTCCGCCGCGCTTCGCCTTTTTCTCGATGCCCTTTACCATGTACGGGACCAGGGATTCCAGGTTCTTGCCGCCTACGGCATTGAAAACAACGTCCGCTTCGGCTATCGCCTCAGCTATCTTCTCCGCGTCCGAAAAGTCCAGCGCCTTCGCGCCCTTCACCACGCAGTTCTTCTCAGGACTGCCCAGTACGTTCACCGTATACTGGCCACGGCTGTTCACGAGGTCCACCAGACCCTCGTATTTTTCCACGAACACAAAGGGTATGCCGCTCAGATAAAGAAGATGTCCGATGAAGCCCCTGGCTATCTTGCCGGCGCCGAAAATAACGCTGCTCATATCTGTTGTACCTCCATAAATTCCTTGAAATGCTCCCTCAGAGCCGGATACAGCGACTTGAATATCCCGAACCTCGCATCGAGTCTCGGGTCATGCGGAGCGGGCTCGGCCGCGGCCGCAGCGCCGCAGACCCTCTCCGCCTCGCGCACGAGATCCGGGTGCTCCGAGCTGCCCGCCGCCGCGGCTATGGCCGCGCCCAGGGCGGAGGCTCCAGTCTCCCCGGTCGTGTATACGGGCAGGCCCAGCAGGTCCGCCTTCAGCCGGTTGAGTACGGGCTGACGCGACGCGCCGCCGCTCGTCAGCAGCCGCCGGCCCCTAGGCCTGCCCAGGAGCTCGTATATCTCCAGCAGGCTGAACACTATGCCCTCCATCACCGAATACGCAAAGGCCCGCGAGCTGCAGCCGCCCGATACGCCGAAAAATACGCCGCGCGCGTTCGGGTCGAACACCGGCGCGCGTTCGCCGTTCACATAGGGCAGGAAGATGGGCGGGCGCTCGTCCAGCAGGGCCGGAATGGAGTCCGGCTCCACGCCCGCGCAGTCGAAGCGGCTCAGGCAGATATCCATGCTCGCGCCGCTCGAGGCCGTCACACCGTAGTGGACGGCGTTTTCCAGGAAGGGACTGGAGACGAGCTCCGTATCCCGGGCCACGCCTGCGCTTATGACGCCCAGGTGCTCGCTGGTCCCCGTTATGTCGAACATGTCGCCCGGGTGTACGGCGCCCATGCCCAGCAGCGCGCAGAAAAAGTCGTTCATCCCGACATAGACCTTCGCGTCCCCGGGCAGGCCCAGCTCCTCCGCCCGCGCGGGGAGCACCGGACCGGCACAGGCCGTGACCTCAGCGAGCTCCGGCAGGACCTTCGCGTCCAGGCCCAGCTCGCCCAGGAAAAAGCCGCTGTACTCGTTCCCGAACTGCCCGGCGAGTCCCCGCCATGAGTACCTGTCCGAGAGCAGCCGGCCCGTCAGCCAGCGGCAGAGGTAGTCCTTCGGCTGGCAGACCGAGTCCGGCGCCATGCCCGCCTCCAGGCAGTACATGAGCCGCGGCAGCGGATATGAGGCCAGCCGCGGGTGCGGCATGGACAGCTCCGCCATGAAGCGCTCCCTCGGATACCTCCTCAGCAGCCGCTCCAGCTCGTCGGCGCCCGCGGGCGAGTTCCAGGGTATCACCCGCTCGCCGTTCACGATGTAAGTCCCCACCTGGGCGGAAAGCCCTATCGCTCCCACCCGGGAGAGGTCCATCTCCCGCGCCGCTCGCCTTATCGCCTCCAGCCAGGCCCGGGGCGCGTTCTCAGCATAGCGCTCACTGCCCCTTTCGGCCACCCGGCCATCCCTCAGCAGGACCAGCTTCACCGATGAGGTGCCGAGGTCCAAGCCCAATACGTCCATATGATATCGCCTCGCATTTCTCAACGCCATGTTGACGATTTGACGCATGGTATTGATTTATGTGTTAAACTATTGTAATATTGATATGATATTTTTATCAAAAGGGGGCCATTTAATTGTCATCCAACATCACAAATGTTGAACTCTTCCCCGATCAGCTCTGTATCCAGTATCTGGGCCAGATGGGTTTTCTCTTCAAGTTCCGGGGCAGCTGCGTCCTCATAGACGCATACCTCTCCAGCTACGTGGACGAGAACTGCTGCACGGACGCCGTGGTCTGGCGCCGCAACTATGCCCCGCCGGTCCTGCCGGAGGAACTGGGCTTTGTGGACCATGTGTTCTGCACCCACGCCCACGAGGACCACGCGGACCCCTATACGCTCAGGGCTCTGGCCGCCGCCTGCCCGAAGGCGAAGTTCTATGCGCCCGCGCCCGTCGCGGCCGAGATAGCCGCCCGCGGCATAGGTCCGGAGCGGATGACCGGCATACACAGCTCGGGCAGCCTCCGGCTGACGCCTGACATCGAGGTCACGCCCGTCCCCGCCGCTCACGAACAGCTGCACACGGACGCCTCGGGCGATTGCTTCGAGCTGGGCTACATCTTCCGCTTCGGCGGGCTCAGGCTCTATCACTCCGGCGACTGCTGCCCCTATGACGGGCTCGAAGAGCGGGTGCGCGGCTGCGACATCCACATCCTGCCCGTGAACGGCAGGGACTTCTACCGCCGGGAGCGCTGCGGCATCATCGGCTGCTTCATGCCCAACGAGGCGATACAGCTGGCCAAGGACGCCGGAGCCCGGCTGCTCATCCCTGCGCACATCGGCCTCTACGACAACAACAGCGTGGACCCCGGCGTTTTCGCCGCCGAGCTGAACAGGATGGCGCCCTATCAGGCCTTCCACCTCTTCACGCCGGGTGAGATGTATATCTATGACCCGGCGCTCATCCCGGACTCAGAGCGGGGTCGAGGCTGAGAACACGCACATCGCCCCGCCGTAGCCGTGCCGCTCCGGGGCGGAGAGCCTGCCGCTGCACACCTCCAGAAGGTGGGCGACGCACTCTTCGCCCAGGTCCTCGATGCTCCGGCCGGCCGTCACTATCTCGCCCGCGTTGATGTCCATGTCCCCGCCTTTGCCGCCCATTTTCTCAAAGGTGGCGCTGTTGGAGCAGACCTTTATGCAGGGCGCCGCGGGGTAGCCCAGCGGGTTGCCCCGGCCCGTCGAGAAGAGGACCGCCTGCGCGCCGCAGGCAAAAAGGCCCGTCAGCGAGACGGGGTCGTAGCCCGGCCCGCGCATGATGAGCAGACCCTTCCGGGACCCCACCCTCTCGCCGTAGTCGAGCACGTCCATCACCGGCCCTGAGCCTCCCTTGCGGATGCAGCCCAGGGCCTTTTCCTGTATCGTGGTCAGGCCGCCCTCCATGTTCCCGCGCGCGATGATGCGCGCCGCGTTCGGACCCAGGTACTTGCGGACCTCCAGCTCCTCGAGCTCGACCATCCTAAGCAGCCTTTTCGCCACATCCTCCGAGGCGGCGCGCGCCGCCAGGAGCCGCTCCGCGCCTATCATCTCGGCCACCTCGGAGAGCAGCACAGTGCCGCCCGCCTCCGCCACGCGGTCCGCCGCGTAGCCTATGACCGGGTTCGCCGTCACGCCGGAGAGCGCGTCCGAGCCCCCGCACTCCGTCCCCAGGACCAGCGAGGAGAGCGGCGCCGGCGCGCGGCTGCAGGCCTCGGCCTCGCTCAGATAGGCCCGGGCAGCCTCGGCGCAGCGCTCTATCACGGCCTCGCCGCCGCCGTCTTCCTGCACCACCTGCGCAAAGACCGGCATCGGGCGCAGCCGCCTTATCCGCTCAGCCATCTCATAGGCGTCGTCCGTCTCGCAGCCCACGCCGACCAGTACCACCGCGTAAACGTTCGGATTCACGCAGACGCCCGTCAGTATCCTCCGCCAGCGCTCGAATTCGCCCGGGATCGAGCAGCCGTATGTGTGTATCATCGGCACCGCGCCCGGGACCAGCTTCGCCACGCGGTCTATTATCCCGTTGGCGCAGCTGCAGTTTGCGATGAGCAGCACGTGGTTCCTTACGCCCACGCTCCCGTCTTGACGATAATATCCCTGAAACTGCCGCATATTAGCCTCATTTCATCATCTTTTCCGCGTCCACGTTGTGGACGTGGACCCACTGCCCCGCCCTTATCGGCGCGGTGGCATAGCCTATGGCCTGGCCGTATTTTATCACCCGCTCGCCTTTCTCCAGGTCGCGCAGGGCGATCTTGTGCGGGGCCTTGATGCCGTCCAGGGCTGTCACCTTGAGCTCGCCGAAGCAGACCTCGTCGCCCGGCTGCGTCTCCTCCGTCACTATGCCGACGT
The DNA here is from genome assembly GCA_004553625.1 of Clostridiales bacterium. GTDB lineage: Bacteria > Bacillota > Clostridia > Oscillospirales > Oscillospiraceae > Scatomorpha > Scatomorpha merdavium. The sequence continues at coordinate 199,043 of SFKX01000001.1, forward strand.
TGTCCGCCGTGTCTATGACGATGCCTCTTTTAACGCTCATCGGCCCACCTCAGCGAGATATGCGCCCGGAGCCGTCGCCCCTGGCCAGGGCCAGGACCTCCTCCGGAGTGCTCAGGTTGAAGTCGTATTCGATGCTGTGCTTCAGGCAGGAGGCGGCAACGGCAAATTCCACGGCGTCCTGCGGGGCGTAGTCGTTCAGCATGGCGTAGATCATGCCGGAGGCGAAGGAGTCCCCGCCGCCGACGCGGTCCACGATGTGTATGCCGTATTTTTTGGACTCATATACCTCGCCGCCGCTGTAGAGCAGCGCGGACCAGTTGTTGTCCGAGGCGGAGAGGGATTCGCGCAGGCTCACGGCCACCGCCTTGAAGCCGAATTCCCCGGCCAGCCTGCCCATGAGCGCGCTGTAGCCCGCCACGCTCAGCTTCCCGGAGACGACGTCCGAGTCCGCCGCGCGCAGGCCGAGCGACTTTTCTATGTCCTCCTCGTTTGCGAAGAGGACGTCCACGCTCTCCATGAGCGGACGCATGACGCTCTGCGCCTCCTGCTCCGACCAGAGCGTTTTTCTGTAGTTCAGGTCGCAGCTGACGGTCACGCCGTGGCGCTTCGCCGCGGCGCAGGCCTCCGAGCAGACCTCGCGCACCGTGGGACTGAGCGCCGCAGTTATCCCCGTGAAGTGGAACCAGCCGGCGTCCTCGAAGATCTCGTCCCAGTCGTAGTCGCCGGGGCGGGACTCGGAAAACGCCGAGTGCTTCCTGTCGTATATGACCTTCGACGGGCGCTGGGAGGCGCCCTTCTCCAGGTAGTAGACGCCCAGCCGCTCTCCGCCGAAGGCGATGTGGCCGGTCCGGACCCCGTAGTGGTCCAGGACGCGCTTGGCGCACATGCCGATGTCGTTTTCCGGCAGCCTCGTGACCAGCTCGGACTCCATGCCCATGTAGGACAGGGCCACGGCCATGTTCCCCTCGGCCCCGGAATAGCTCAGGTCGAACTTGTTCGCCTGGGCAAATCTCAGATAGCCCTCCGGCGACATGCGCAGCAGCATCTCGCCAAAGCCTACGAACTTTTTGCCTTTCATATCAGCTCACCTCCGCCGGAAATCATCCGACGCTCTCAAAAATGGAGACCAGCTTCGCGGCCCTCTCGCTTATCTCGTCGAACCTGCCCGCGCGTATCAGCTCCTTGTCGGTCAGGTATCCGCTGATGCCCGCGCCCATGCAGCCCGCCTCCAGGAAGGAGCGCAGGTTCGTATCGTTCACGCCTGCGGTGGCCAGGAGCTTTATGTGCGAAAGCGGCGCGCGTATGTCCTTTATGTAGCCGAGGCCCAGCTGCTTGGCCGGGAAGAGCTTTACAAAATCCGCCCCGCACTCGTGCGCCTGCTGTATCTCGCTCGGCGTCATCGCGCCAGGAATGGAGACCAGCCCCAGCCGCTTCGTCTCCCGGATGAGCTCCGGGTTGGCGTTCGGCGCTATGATATAGCGCGCGCCCGCCTCGGCCGCGCAGTGCAGCTGCTCCGTGTCCAGGACCGTCCCCGCGCCTATCTGCATGCTCTCGCCCATCTCGGTGCAGAGCATCCTGATGTTCTCCGCAGTCGTCGCGCAGCAGTCTGCGTCCGCCTGGTCGAACGTGACCTCGATGAGCTTCACGCCGCCCTTGCAGAGCGCCCGCGCCAGCTCCAGCAGCTCGTTTCCGTACACCTTCCTGCATATGGCGATGATGCCATGCCGCAGTATGAACTCTTGCGTATTCATTTTTCGTTGCACCTCGTAGTTATTCACTTGCGCTCCCCGGCGGCCTCCGCGCGCCTGGGGACCAGAGCCATCGGCCTCACCGGCGAGCCGGAGCCGTTCTTTATCTTCAGCGGTATCGCTATGAAATAGCAGCGCGCGGGCAGGAGGGCCAGATTCTTCAGCTCCTCCACCAGCAGGATGCCGCGGGGCAGCCAGTGCTCGTAGTGGCCCGTGGAGGGGTACTCCACCCCGTCTTTGATGGGCATGTCGCTCGATATCGTGTCGAAGCCCACCGCCTTCACGCCGCGCTCCGCTATGAGCTTCACGGCCTCCTCGCTCAGGCCCGGCTCGTTCTTGGCGTAGTACTGCCAGCCGCCGTCCGTCCGCCAGTGGCGCTCCCAGCCGAAGTTGAACAGCGCGATCTCGCCCCGTCCCACCGCGGCGCCCGTCCGCTGCTCATAGCTCAGTATGTCCTCCGCGCTCAGCCGGTCCCCGGCCTCCAGGCCCAGACCGCGCATGTCGTACACCACCGCGCTGCCGCAGATGCAGTCCGGCGGCAGGGTGTCCACCGTCCGCTCCGGCTGGCTCGGGACCGTGTGCGCAGGCGCGTCCATGTGCGTCCCCGTGTGCTCGCCCATCACCAGGCACTGGTTGTAGAACCCGTCGTGCTCAAAGGTGCAGCAGGGGTCCACGATCACCTGCGGATGCGTCGGCCAGCGCGGCATCCCGCGCTCTATCGTGTGCGAAAGGTCCACGACCTCAAAGCCCGCAAGCACTTTCAACAATTCGTCCATCTTGCACCCCTATCAAGCGTTCTTTTCCCTTATCGTGGAGAGGATGACCGCTACAACGATTATCGCGCCCTTGAGCATCAGCTGCGGGTAGGACGAAACGTTCAGCAGGTCCAGGATGTTGTTTATTATCCCGAGTATGAACACGCCTATCACGGCGCCGCTCACCGTGCCTTTGCCGCCGGAAAAGCTCGTTCCGCCGATGACCACGGCCGCGATGCAGTCCGTCTCGAGCGCGGTGCCGCTCTGGGGCGAGCCCAGACCCAGCCTCGCCATCAGCAGTATGCCCGCTATCGCGCAGCAGAAGCTCGAGAACACATAGGGCGTCACCTTCCACTTTTTCACGTTCAGGCCGGAGAGCGTCACCGCCTCCTCGTTGCCGCCTATGGCATAGAGTATCCTGCCCATGACCGTCGTCTTTATCAGTATCGCCGTGAAAATGACCATCACCAGCCAGATTATCGCCTGGTAGGGGATGCCCAGCAGACGCCCGGAGCCTATCGTGGACAGAAAGTCCGCCGAGGCCGAGGCCTTCCACGATATCGGAGAGGACTTGCAGTACCAAAACGCTATGCCGCTGGCAAAGCTCTGCATGCCCAGGGTCACGATGAAGGGCGCTATCCTCAGCTTCGCCACGATGAGGCCGTTCACAAGGCCTATGACCAGGCAGATGCCTACGGTCAGCAGCACAGCGAGCGCAAGCGGCATACTGTTGGCAAAGCTGGCGCAGAACACGCCCGCTACCGCTACCTGCGAGCCGACGCTCAGGTCTATCCCGCCCGACAGGATGACCGCAAACATGCCCATGCTCACTACCATGATCGTCGTCTGCTGGACCATCATGTTCACAAAGTTCAGGCCCGAGAAAAATGCAGGCGACATTATCGACGCCACTACTATCATAAGGGCCAACACGCTCAGCGGTATGGCCTGTATCTTGAGGTAATCCCTGACCGCGCCCATCGCGCCGTTGGCGGGGCGGCCGTCGCTGATCCTGCTTGCCATCTCAAACTCTCCTATACATATATTGTAGTATCAGTTCCGTGTCCATCAGCTCTTCGCCCTCCACCATGCCCGTGACATGCCCGTCGTGGAAAACGATGGCCCTGTCGCAGACCATCTGGATCTCCTCTATTTCCGAGGAAATGACGATGAGCGACATGCCCTGGCTGCGCAGGTCCTGCAAAAGCGCGTAGATCTCCGCCCTCGCGCCGACGTCTATGCCCTGGGTCGGCTCGTCGAAGATGAGGATGCCGGGCTCGGCCATTATCGCCTTGGCGATGACCACCTTCTGCTGGTTGCCGCCGGAGAGCGTGCCTGCCGCGTCGTCCGCGGAGCCCATCTTCACGTTCAGCCTCTTGCAGAAGTCCGCAACCTTACGCCGCTCGTCCTTCCTGCGGCAGAAGCCGAACCTCGATATCGCGCCCAGATTGGAGAGCGAGATGTTCTCCCGGATGGACCTGCAGAGGACAAGCGCCTCACGCTTCCTGTCCTCCGGGGCCAGGAAAAGCCCGGCCTTCGCCGCGTCCGTGGAGCGCCGGATGTGCACCGGCTTCCCGCCGAGCTTGATGCTCCCCTTTTTGAGCTTGTCGAGCCCGTAGAGAGCTCGGGCAGTCTCGGTCCTGCCGCTGTTCACCAGCCCGGCAAAGCCCAGGATCTCGCCCTTGTGCAGCTTGAAGGAGACGTCCGTCACCTTGCTCGTCGTTATGCCGTCGGCCTCCAGCACCACCATGTCGTCCGGCTCGTAGCGCTTTTCCGCGTACATCTGGTCCATCTCGTGGCCGAGCATGTGGTGGATGAGCTGCTCCTTCGTCAGGCCCTCGTTGCGCAGGACGGTTATGAGCTGACCGTCCCTCATCACGGCGACCCTGTCGCAGATCTGGAAGATCTCCTCCAGCCTGTGCGAAATGTAGATCATCGTAACGTGCAGCTGCTTGAGCTCCTTGATGATGCGGAAAAGGATCTCCACCTCACGGTCCGAGAGCACCGCCGTGGGCTCGTCCCAGATGAGGACCTTCGGCCGGCCAAACAGGACCTTCATTATCGCCACGAGCTGACGCAGGGCTGCACTCAGTTCGCCCACCTTCTGCTCCGCCCGCAGCGGGATCTGATATCTGTCCAGCATCTCCTGGACCGCCTTCTCGAGCCTGCGCCTGTTCACAAAGCCCTTGCTCGAATACTCCGGATAGCCGATGACCACGTTCTCCGCCACCGTGAACTCCGGGATGAGCTCCGCCTGCTGATACACCTCCGCGATGCCCAGCCGCTTCGCCACCTGCGGGCTCGAGATCGTCACGTCCTTGCCCTCGAGCCTTATCTGCCCTGAACTCTTCTGATACGCACCGGTCAGGATCTTGACCAGCGTGCTCTTTCCCGCTCCGTTCTGGCCAACAATGGCCATCGTCTCTCCCTCTTCGACGGAAAGCGAGACGTCGTTCAGCGCCTTGACCGGGCCGAAGGTCTTAAACAGGCTTTCAATTTCAAGAATCGTCATATGTTGTGCTCCCCAATCTACAGAACGCCGCGCCTCGCGGCGGAGCCCCTGATGAAAATACGGCTTGCAGATTCCCCTTTGCGAGATCTGCAAGCCGTTTCGATGATTTGACCTTATTGAGACATCACGCTCTATGTCCGAATCTGCCAAGGGCAAGCAGCATCAAATGGGTTTAGCGATATTTCAGCCGCTGTAATACTCGTCAACGTTGTCTATCGTGCAGATGACCGGCTGCTGGATTATGTTGTTGGACTCGGGCAGCGTGCCGTCGTTCAGATAGGCCACCAGGATCCTGGTCGAGAGAACGCCGAAGGCGTGCGTGTCGTTCATGCCGGTGCAGACGATGGAACCGCCGTTCTTGATGCTTTCCATCGCGGTCGTGGAGCCGTCCACAGCGCCCATGATGACGGACTTCGGGTCATCCATGCCCAGAACGGTCATGGCCTGGGAAGCGCCGATGACGTGGGAGTCGCAGGTGCCGATGATGCACTTGATGTCCGGGTTCGCGGTGAGCATGTTCTGAGCGGTCTCAAGTCCGTTCTCCTCGGAGTAGCCGCCGGAATAGAGGAAGGACACCAGCTGGATCTTGCCCTCGGTATCGACCTCGGCCACGCCGGCCTTGGCGCCCTCGTTGCGGTTGTGGGCGATGGCGTCGCCGTCCTTGCCGCCGATGAGAGCATATTCAATGGTCTCGGCGTCGGGGTACATCTCGAGCAGCTGCTCGGCCAGGTAGGAGCCCACGCCCTTGCCCAGCTCGTAAGCGTCAACGGAAACGGCGCAGAATATGGGCGCGTCCGCGGCCACGGTGTCGTTCACGGTGACGACGGGGATGCCGGCCTCGGCCAGCTCGTTGAGCACGGGGGTCAGCGCGTCCTGCGGATTGCAGGGCCCGAGGATTATGCCGTCCACGCCCTGAGCCATGAAGTTCTCAAGCTGCGCGATCTGCTGGGTGACGTCGTCCTCGCAGATGGAGACCAGCGCCTTGCAGCCGGCCGCCTCGACCTGGGCCTGAGTCTCGTCGGCGAGGCTCTTGAACCAGTCGGTGGACACCGTCGTCATCGCGATGCCGATGGTGAATTCCTCTTTCGCCTGCACCTCAGGCAGGTCGTCGTTTGCGAGGTAGATCCCCTCGTTCGACATCGAAGCGTAAAGCTCCTTCAGGCCGCCCTCAGCCTCGGGGCTGCTCTCCGGCGTAGTAGTAGCCGCATCAGTCTCCGTCGCAGACGGAGCAGGCTCCTCATTGCCGCACGCCATCAGCGACAGGCCAAGAAGCAATGCCATAACCAGTGCAACAACCTTTTTCATCTCGTACCTCCATTTTGTTTTTTGTAGCCACTTCGTAGATGACTTGATTGTTATTCTTTTGTTGGCTATGGCATTATATTATCATTTTATTGTGATGTTGTCAATCAATCGCAGTTGTCTCTTTGTTATATTTGTGATTTTAGTCAAACACGCTCCTCAGTTTTATAATACTTGCACATACACAAATGAATTGTTAAGTGCTTTCCACCAATTTCACGTTGTGTTTTCTGGCCAGTTCACATATCTCTTCCGTGTTTTTGTCGCAGACCCAATAATCTACTTTGTCAAGGCTCGAGAAGTTGACTATCCCGGAATTGTTGAGTTTCTGTGAATCCGCCATCAGGATGACAGTCTGGCTGATCTCTATGGCCGTTTTCTTGAGCTTCACGTCTATCGTGGACATGGAGGAGAGGTCCCCCTTGGTGGAGATGCCCTTTGCTCCAATAAATGCCTTATTCACGTTGTAGCTCTTGAGGCTGTCTATCGTCTCTGTGCTCACGAAGGAATTGAGCTCCCGGTTCCCCTTGCCGGGCAGGATATAGATCGTGAAGTCTGAATTCAAAAACGCCTTGTTGATAACGTCCAAATTGTTGGTTATAATCACCAGATGCTTGGGCATTTCGGAGATGAATTCAAACAGCAGCGAGGTCGTCGTCCCGCCGTCCACAAAGATAATATCCCCCTCTTCAAGGAGGGCGAGGGC
>SFKX01000036.1 GCA_004553625.1 Clostridiales bacterium
AGGGAAAGCAGGGCCTTGTCCTTCACCAGCACCCGCCCGCCCGAATCGAGCAGGTCGTAACGGGAACGGCAGGCCTGTATGCACGCGCCCCTGTTGGCACTGCGGGAGGCAATATGCTCGGAAAGATAGCACTGGCCGCTGTAGCAGACACAGAGGGCCCCGTGAACGAAGCACTCCAGCTCGCATTGGGGAACGGCCCTGGCTATGCCGCGTATCTGCTCCAGCGACAGCTCCCTTTCCAGTATGAGCCGCGAGAAGCCCAGCGAAGCGAGATCCATGGCCTTCGCGGCATCGCGCACAGCACACTGGGTGGAGGCGTGCAGTGGGATGCGGCCGCCGGACAGGGACAGCCCGGCCATATCCTGCATGATCAGGGCATCCACTCCGGCTTCCTCCAGCTCCCTCAGCAGCTTTGAGAAGCTCTCCAGTTCGTCGTCGAAGACTATGGTGTTGACGGTCGCGAAAACCCTTGCCCCGAAACGGTGGGCATAGGCGCAGAGTCTGGCCACGTCCTCCACGCTGTTCCCAGCCGCCTGCCGGGCGCCGAAGCCCGGACCGGCCATATACACGGCATCGGCACCGCAGTCTATGGCTGCGATGCCGATGTCAGCATTCCTTGCCGGAGCAAGAAGTTCAAGTTCCTTCACTATTTGTTGAGGGCTGCTATCTGTGCCTTTGCGGTCTGACCGTACTGAGGGTCAGTCACAATCTTCTGGTAGTACTCGATGGCCTTCTCCTTGTTGCCGCTCTGCTGGAAAATCACTGCAAGGGTGCAGATGATGCCGTTGGCGTCCTTTGCATTAGGGGAGAGCTGGAGGTACTTCTCGAAGTTCGCGATGGCTGCGTCGTTGTCCTTTGCCTTCACGGCTGCGTTGCCGGCGATCTTGCAGGCATTTGCATTCTCAAGGTACTCGTTGGACTTGCCTGCAGCGCTGATGGCGTCAGCGAACTTACCGCCCTTGAGGGCTGCCTGGGCCTCCTTGAGGAAAATGTTGGAAAGCTGCTTGCGGGCAGTCTTCTCCTGACCGTTGGCGAGGGCCTGCTCATAGGCGGCCTTTGCCTCCTCCATCTTGCCGGATGCGCTGAGGGCTGCTCCGAGCCTGAGGGCTGCGACGCCATTTTCAGGGTCGGCGTCGAGTATTGCCTTGAAAGCCTCGGCTGCACCGTCGAAGTCCTTTGCGTTCAGCAGACCGTTGGCCTTGGAGAGCTTGATGTTAGGGATGAGCTTGTCACCTTCCTCTGCCACGCTGAAATTGCCATACTCCTCTGCGGCGGCTATTGCCTGGTTCACGAGATCGAGGGCACCGTCGAAGTCCTTTTCCTTGATCTGGTCCTTGCCCATTGCAAGGAGGATTCTCGGTATGATGTCGCGGCAGGTGTTCGCGAGCTCCGCTCCTGCGTCACCGGCGGCCTCTGCGATAGGAAGAGCCTCCTTGAAACCGTTGAGGGCTGCTGCGTTGTCTCCGCTCTGGAGCGCTTCGTTTGCTGCCTGGGCTATCTCGGTAGCCTGAGCCATGTCCTGTGCGGCTGCTGAAAATGCTGCAAAAAGGCCAGCCGCTGCGATGAGGATAATTTTTTTCATAACGTATCTGATGTTTGTTTTGTTCTGCATAGGAATCGCAAATGTACAAAAAATTGTCTAATTTTGTATTAACGCTCTGATATATGCAAAAACTTAGGTTAATATTCGGTCTTTGTCTGTCACTGTCTCTCTCCCTGGCTCCTGTGCCGGTTTTCGCGCAAGGCAGGGAGGTCCCGGTTCTGCCTGTGGATCCGACGGTGTGCACCGGCCATCTTTCCAACGGCATAGCATACGCCCTGGCGACGAACAACGCCGTAAAGGGCTCTGCCGAAGTCCTGTTATTGCAGAGAGTGTGCCAAAGAGTTGACAGGGTCGAATTCCCCGACGTGCGCGTCTATAAGGGTGCCGCCGAAATCGACTCGCTGCTGAGCCGCATATTCCGTATAATCGCCGCCTCCGTAGAGGACGATCCGGACAACTACGGCACTGACAATCAATATATTGTAATATCAGGAGACATAAAGGCCGCCGACATCGTCGCGCGTATGGAGAAATACGCCGCCCCCATCGGGGCCTCGCGTTCCCGCTGCGCCCTGCCTGACTACCGTTGGGAAGGCCCGTATGCCCCCGTCATCGGACAGCAGTCCCTTCCCGGGGACGCCGTGCTGCTGAGCATGGAGTGCCGTCGCCGCCGCACCCCGGACAGACTTATGCCTACGGCAGTGCCTGTGGTTTCTATGCGTATGGACGGCATATTGGATATATTGCTTCGCAAGAGCATATCCTCCTCGATGGAGCGCTGCGGCATACCCTGCGCCGACCTGAGTTTTCAGCGTCGCAGGGCCTGGAACGGCTATGGCGACGAAATTTACCGTATCTCCTTCAAGACTGCTTCCGAAGACGCGTCCCGGGCACGTCAGGTCGCCGGCTCGGTGATAGCCGCAATGCTCGAAGACGGAATCCCCGCCCCAAGCTACGACAGCGCCTGCTCCGAAGTGATGTCCGAACTGCACTCCGCGGTGAATTATCCCATCTCCAACCGATCCAATGCTCTGCGCCTGGCCTCGCATCTGCTGTACGGCGCCCCGCTGGCGAGTCCGGAAGACGTGTACGGCTTCTTCGCCGGCAAGGAACTGGCCGACTCCGTTCAGATACGCAGCTTCAACCGCTATGTAGGAGAACTCTTCAGGGGCTATGTCCCTCCGGACAGCCTCTGTGCCGAAGCCAGGATGGTCTGCACCAACAAGCGCGACACCCTCAACTTCCCCCAGCCATCCCGCAAGAAGGCTCGGGTAGAACGCGTTTCCACGGACCCGGTCACCGGGGGTACGCTCTGGAGTTTCGAAAACGGGATGAGGGTAATCTACAGGCAGATGCCCACCCACGGGCGGCTGAGTTACTCAATGGTCTTCAACTGCGGGGCTTCGGACATTCCCGGTGCCGGGGCGGGCGAGTCGGCCTTCTACTCCGAGCTCTTCCACAGCGCCTCGGTGGGAGTGCACAGCGGCAGCGACTTCCGCAATCTCCACGAGTCCTGCGGCATCAGTATGGATTGCAATGTGGGACTCTATGATATGGCCCTGAGCGGCACCGCCTCTTCAGGGGAGCTCTCCCTCCTCCTGAAAACCCTGCTCCAGGCCCTCAACGCCCGCCGTTTCTCCGCATCCGCGGCGGCTTACACCCTCGACTGCAGCGCCCTGTACCTGAACGCGGAGGACGAGTGCTTCGGCCGGCTCTACACCTCGTTGCATCCGGGCTACCTTTATCCGAGCCAGCGTATGCGCAGCGGCCTCGGCCCCAGCCTCGCCCTGAACGCCGAGCGCCTCTTCGAAAAGGCCTTTTCCAGCTGCGATGACGGCGTGCTCGTGCTCGTTGGAGACCGTCCCGCCGAAGACGTACTCAAACTGCTGCGAAGGCATATCCTTTCTTTCCGCACCTCGGGCCGGCTCAAGAAGGCGCGCAGCGTGCCGTTCACTACCATCTCCGGCAGCCGCAGTTTCAGTGCGGAGGGCGAGAGGGGCATATATATGGAACTCTCAGCCGCAATGGACTACACCGCCGACAACTACTTCGCAGCCAGGGTGCTCGGGGAGGCGTTGCGCGAACTGCTGTCCGGTTGCGCCGCAAAGGTGGAAGTGTCTCTGAATCCGAGGCCGTCCGAGCATATCGATTTAAGGATAAGCGCCCGTGGGGACGTGCGTGAGGAGGAACTGCTCTCCGCCCTGCGTCTGCTTTCGGAAGGCGACAAGGAGAGCTACAAGGGCTTGAAAGACTGGCGCGTGGTCTGCGCCAACCGGGAGGCCGCGCTGCGCCGCTATCCGGAGTACTGGCTCCGGGCCGCCCGCACCCGTTTCACGGATTCCAAGGACATTGCCACAAAGAGCGAAGCGAAAATCTCCGCCGTCAGTGCAGAAAAACTGATGCAGCTGTCAAAGGCCCTGCTCTCGGGAGGCAGGGTGTCGCTGGAGACTCAGCCCAACTGAGAGGCCGCGCATTCCAGCGCCCGGTAGAAATCCTCGCCAAAGGCCTGTGTCAGGGGCTCCTTCAGGAACTGATAAACCCTGATTCCCTCCTTGCGTCCCTTGGCAAAGGCATCCTTGCATATCTCCCAGCGATGGAGGTTCAGCGCCTTCATGCCGTTGCTAAGCACGCTCACGCGTATGGGATAGAGCCAGCAGGAGATGGGCTTGCGGAAATCGCCCTTGCCCTGGAACCATTGTTTCTCCATAGAGCAGAAGCAGTTGCCCTCGCCGTCGAAGTGGCAGTAGGCGCATTCCTCGCTGCCGTCGGTCAGAGGAGTGACCATATCCCCGTCGATGTCGATCTCGAAGAAGCCCTTGCGGCTCACCGCGTCCCGGCCCTGGGGGCGCATCAGGCCGGAAAAGATGGCATAGTTCTTCTCTATGGCCTCCGGCTCGCTTTCCTCCAGCGGCGCGCCGCTGTCGCCTATTATGCAGCAGCAGCCCTTGCACTTGGGATAGTCGCAGGCGAAATATTCGCTGAGTATCTCGGACGACACGAGGCAGTCGTCTATCTGTATTATGGAACTGCAGTCCATCGTCATTCTTCGTTGCTGCCCAGACGGGTTTCGAGTCCCGAAGCCAGGCGGGTTACATCCTTGCGCAGGCCTTCCATCACCAGTCCTGAGGCGCTCTGGAATATGCTTATCCTGTCCTCCCAGCTGCGCGAGGCCCGTCCCGCTCCGCTGCCCAGACGGTAGCAGACGCTGTCATTGTCCTGTTTTTCAAAGACATAGCCCCTGCTCTCCATAAAGTCGTCGAGGCTGGCCCTGAGCTCGTCAATGCTGCCTCCTGCCATAAGAGGGCGTTTCATATAGCCCAGCATAGGGTAGATGCAGGCCACGAGGGCGAAGATGCCGAGTATCATCCACACGGAATTCCAGCCGTGGACAAGGGTGCCTGCGAAGTCCTCCGGCTTGTAGATAAGGGACTTGCTTGTAAAGCAGGCGAGTACCCATATCACTACTCCGAAGACCACCGTCAGGTAGAGGAAATATTTGATGGCTCTTATTGCGTATTTCATAAAGGATTGATTTTTGCAGTACGGCAAATATAGCAAATTCCGCACAATTCAGTATTTTTGTACAAATTTGGACTTATGGAAGAAAGTAGAGATGTAAAGAAGGCTAATCTGCCCCTCATAGTGCTGGGGGCGATAGCAGCCGTGCTGGCAATCGTGCTGGCATACGTGTGGTTTACCAACTATAAGCTCGTGGGTCAGCTCAATGAGGAAAAGGAGGAGCTCACCCAGCAGATGATTTCCCTCAGGGAAGATTACGACACCCTTTCCAGCGATTACGACGAGATCAACGCACAGCTCGATTCCTCAAGGGAGCAGGTCAACCAGCTCATAGAGAGACTCAAGGAGACCGAGGCCCGTGACCGTGCCAAGATACGCAAGTACGAGAAGGAGCTCGGTACCCTGCGCAGCATAATGAGGAATTACATCGTCCAGATCGACTCCCTGAACACTCTTAACAAGAAACTTACCGCCGATGCCGCGGCGGCGCGTCGCGAGGCCGAGGTCAGCAAGGCCCGCTCCGAGGAGCTGAGCCAGAAGGTCGAGCACCTCAGCGGACAGGTGGCGGCGGGCTCCGTGATCAAGGCCAGGGGACTGGTCATAGAGCCATACGACGGCTCGGGCAAGGTCAATGAGCGCAGCAGCCGCGTGGTGAAGATGCTTACCTCCCTCACCCTCATCGAGAACGACCTCGCCCCTAAGGGCCCTGTGAGGGTGTACATAAGGGTGAAGGACCCGTCCGGAGTCCTGCTCACCAACGCCTCCTCGCGCAACTTCACTTGCGGCGGCGAGCCTATGATGGCCTCTGCAAGCCGCGAGGTGGACTACCAGGGCAGCGAGGTGGACCTGAGCATATACCTGAACGACATAAGCTCTTACCAGAAGGGCATCTACACCGTCGAGGCCTACACTTCGCAGACGAAACTCGGCAGCGCGGAGGTACTGCTCCGTTAGTGATATGATATACGTCCACGTTCCGTTCTGCCGGAGTTTCTGCAGCTATTGCGGATTCTATTCCGAATTGTGCGCCGGCAGGGAGGAGATGATGGACGCCTATGCCGCGGCCCTTTGCCGTGAAGCCGCCGCGCGCGCCGCTGAGCATTCCGAAGCCGTCGTGGCCGCAGGTGAAAGCATAGACACGTTATATATAGGAGGAGGCACGCCCAGCGTGCTTCCTCTTTCTGTCCTGCGGAGCATTGTGGAGCGGCTCCGCGCCCTGGGACTCTGCAGCCCCGCGCCCCTGGAGTTCACCCTTGAGGTCAATCCGGACGACATACTCCACAGGGGAGAGGACTATCTCCGCGGCCTCAGGGAGCTGGGTGTGAACCGCATAAGCATGGGTGTGCAGTCCTTCGACGATGCCCGCCTCCGCCTTATGAACCGCCGCCACGGTGCCGATGACGCCGTCCGCGCCTTCCGCATGCTGCGCGAGGCCGGTTTCGGGAACATAAGCATAGACCTTATATACGGAACAGGGGAGATATGCGGGGAGCCGTCGCGTCCCGGACAGTGGGAGGCCAGTCTCGACAGGGCGCTGGAACTGCGTCCGGAACACATATCCGCCTATCAGCTCTCGCTGGAGCCGGACAGCATATTGGAGAAACTCTATGCCGACGGGCGCTTCAGGCCTGCGGACGACGAAGTCTGCGTGCGCGAGTGGGAACTGCTCTGCCGCCGTCTTGACGAGGCCGGATATATGCATTACGAAATATCGAACTTCGCCCTTCCGGGATATGAGGCCGTCCACAATTCGGCCTATTGGCGTCACAGCCCGTATCTGGGGCTCGGTCCGGCTGCGCACAGTCTTTCGCTGGGCCGGGACGGAGTATGGAAGCGCAGCTGGAATCCCGCTGACCTACAGGCATATATCGACAATTGGGGACCGGACGCCTGCCCGAAAGCAGCTGAATGCGAGCTGCTCAGCGAAGAACAGCTGCGGATGGAAAGCATAATGCTCGGCCTGAGGACTTCCA
>SFKX01000037.1 GCA_004553625.1 Clostridiales bacterium
TCGGCCGTTGCTCGTTTCTTGCCCCTGCGCTTGAAGTTTTCACGGAGTCGCCTCTCGGCGAGCTCTGCGCTGTACCCCTCGCGCTGGTTCCTGTCCAGCGTGCCGGTCGCACCACGCTGGAGCTCCTTGTAGATCGTGGTGTAGTGGACGGAGAGGCGGGCCGCGATGTCAGCCGGCCGGTCTCCGATCAGGTGCCACGCCTCGATCTTCTTCCTGTCCTCGAAGGTCAGGTAGCGGTACTTTCCCGTCGGTCTCACCTCCGTCTCATTTGGTCGATAAAAAAGAAAAAATGCACAGCGGACTCGGTTGGAGTCTCTGTGCATTTAATATTAGCGGACACGCACGCTTTTGTCAAGATTAAATGCTAAAAAAGCCTAAAAAATTTTTCACGAGGGCAGCAGAGCGGCGATTTCAGCCCGGAAAAGCTGCTCGGAGCACAGAAAACCGAACATTTTCCGGGGGTAATTGTTCAGCCACTCCTCGACCTGTTTGACTTCCCGGGGCGAGACTTGGCTCAGGTCGGTGCCCTTCGGGATGTGCCTCCTGATGAGGCCGTTCTGGTTCTCGTTGCTGCCTCGTTCGCTTGGCGTGTACGGGTGGCAGTAGTAGATCTCGGTGCGCTTGCCTTTGCCGCGGCGTTTCTTTTCCATGCCGGCCGCGTCGGCGAACTCGCAGCCATTGTCGACCGTGATGCTGGCGAAGATCTTCGGGAACAGGGCGCCGACTTTGCGCTCGATGCCGTTCAGGGCTCGGACGACGCTGGCGCTCGTCTTATCCCGCAGCGGGATGATGATCTCCTTCCGGGTCTTGCGCTCAGTCAGTACGAGGAGGGTGTTGCTGACGCCTTGGCAGCTTTCGACGCTGTCCATCTCCCAGTGGCCGAAGGTCTCGCGGGTGTCGACTTCTTTCGGCCGCTGCTCGATGCTCTTGCCTGCCGGGGCTCGGGAGACGGTGCCCTCGGGTGCTTTTCTGGCCGGCTTGCGCTTGCCGCCCTGCGGCAGCATTTCGGTCGTGAGATCGTCGCCGAACACTTCGCCGCGGATGTAGTTGTAGACGGTGCTCGCGCAGACCTTCGTCTTGAAGCGCCAGCCGTTGACCTCGGCCTCGCCGACGGCAGCCTCGGGGCTGTACTTCTCGTCGCGGATCTTCTCGACGAGGTAGTCGGCCAGCTCGTAGTCGTTGCCGAGCTTCAGATCCGGGCCCTTTGCCTTCAGGTGCTCCCGGTAGAGCCGGTCGGCCTCGTCCGGGTTGTAGCGGATCTCGGTGGTCAGGTCGCTGTTGAGGTGCTCATAGGTGGCCCGCTTCATTTCCCGGTAGACGGTGGTATAATGGACGCCGATCTCCTTGGCGATCTCGGTCGGCTTCATGCCGGCACGCAGAAAAGCGTCGATCTGGATCCGCTTGGTCATTGTTAAGTGGCTGAAATGTTCTCCCATGATGTACCTCCTTGAAAATGGCAAAAGGGACGGCCGCCGGCCGTCCCTTCTTTCAGTGTGCTGCGTATGCGCTGAGCTGCTCCCGTGTTTCCTTGTCCGTGATGATGTCGGCCAGCCCGCACTCCAGAGCGTTGCATAGCTTGAGGAGCGTCAGGAGCTTGGCCCCGTTCAGGTCTCGGGCGCCGCGCTCGTACTGCTGAAGCACTTGGACGTTGACGCCGGCCAGCTTTGCGAGCTGCGACTGCGAGAAGCCTGCGGCCTTGCGGAGCCTCTGCAAATTGCTGTTGTTTTCGACCTTCTCCATGCTGATTTCCTCCTGTCTTTCTATGCCTTAATTATAGAGCATTTGCTCTATAATGTCAAGCAAAAAAGAGCGGCGGGCCTTCCCGTCGCTCTCATTCTATACCCAGCAGGTTGAGGATCGAGGTTTCCAGCGCGTCGGCCAGATATTGCAGCTCGTAGTCCGCGACGATGCGGTCGCCGGTTTCGATCCTGCTGATGGCCTTCTGCGTGATGTCGAGCCCCGCGATCTGGATCTTGTAGGCGAGCTGCTCCTGAGATAGGCCAGCCCGCTGCCGTGCCTCTCGCACATTCGCGCCGGAAATGTTGCACTTTCCGTCTGGTTTGTAAATCTTCGCAGCACCCACCTCCTTTTTATCCCAAAGATGACCACGTCATGTTGACATTACCATTTTTCCCGTGCTAATATTATCCTAAAGATGACTAAACGCTAATAAAAACAAAAGTCATCAGGAAGGAGTAACTCATGGGAACACGGTTTAGAAAAAGCAAGCAGATCCTCCCCGGTGTTCGCTTGAATGTAGGCAAAAAGAGCGCGAGCGTGTCCATCGGCCCGAAGGGTCTGAAGCATACGATCAGCACGACCGGGAAAAGCCACACCACTGTCAGTATGCCCGGCACGGGCCTGTCTTACACGACCAGCTCCGGCGGGAAGTCCGGCGGCGCCGCCGGCGTCTCGGTGCCGACTTCAGAGCGCCCGACCTCACCCAAAAGCAAGGGTGTGGCGCTGGCCCTCTGCATTTTCCTCGGATGGCTCGGCGCCCATCGGTATTATGTCGGTAAAATCGGCACGGGCGTGATCTGGACGCTGACGGTCGGCGTCTGCGGTATCGGCTGGATCGTCGATATTGTGACGATCCTGTGCGGCGGGTTCTATGACTCAAACGGCTGCGCCCTGCGCTTCAGCCCGACCGAGGAGGAACAGGAGACGGCGCAGATCATGGCCGACTATGAGGCCACCAGCGCGGCCGAGCTGTGGAGCCGTTGGGGCGACCACCTGAAGTATCAGCCGCAGAAGGATCGCCGCGCTCGTGCGCTTTCCGGCGATCTGATGCCCGACGTTGTAGACCTCGAGAAGAAGTGTGCCACGTTCATCGGTGGAGGCGGCGACAAATACGCCACCACGCTGATCGGCTGCACCTGCCCCGACTTCGTAGAGCGGGAAAAGCCTTGCAAGCACATGTACTGGCTGGCCCACGAGCTCGGCGTTGACGGCGGCGAGGAGTAAAGGCCCACAAAACAGAAAAAGCCCGCCCGGGATCTCTCCCGAGCGGGTTTTTGTATAAATTGCCGATATTGATGCCACTGGCCGAGCGTGATCCGCGCCGCGCCGATGGCATTTTGCACAATCAGACCTTGCTCGCGTAGTCCAGCGAGATCCAGCCGGCGCCGCTCTTGAGCTTGCCCCACTTGGTCGCGCCGGTGCCGGTGCTCTCGGCGACGATGGTGTAGATGCCCCCGCCTTTGATGGATCCGTTGGTGCCGTAGTTGGTGCCCGGGCCCTTGCGGATGTTCAGGACGTCGGCGGTGATCTTCACGCGGTAGGAGGTAGCTGCTGCGGCCTCGCTGCCGACGCTGACGGTGCTGGCGTCGACCCAGCCGTAGACGGTGGAGCCGCCGCCGGAGACGGCGATCAGGTGGTACGGGTGGGCCTTGCCCTTGGCGATGGCCGTGATCTTAGCCTTGCCGGGCTTGCAGGTCGAGCCGGTACTGCCGGCCGCGCTGGTGTAGTGCTTGCTGCCGCTGAAGGTGACGACGTCGCCGACCTTCAGGCTGTCGTCAGTGCTGCCGGAGGTCTGGCTGCTGGAGCTGCTGCCGGCGTCGGTGGCCCCGAGGCGCCGGTTGACCTCGGCCGCGATCTGGCCGTGGCGGTTGTAGAGGTAGTCGCCCGGGCAGCTCTTGGCTGCGTAGTCGCGGTGCACGGTCATGTTGCAGCCGTTCAGGTGGTTCACGCGGTCGTTTTTGCTGGTCGACCAGACGAGCTTCTTGATGCCGTTGCGCTTGCAGATGTCGGTCACGAGATCCAGCAGCGCCGCGTATGCCTTATCAGAGACGGGCCAGTCAGGGGCCCCGCCGTTGTTGGCGACCTCGATGGTGACAGCCCTCTGGTCGTTGGCATTGGACGAGGTGCACCACGAGCGGTTTGCCTCGTCGACGTAGAGAGCCACGCGGCCGTCGGTGCCGACGCCGTAGTTGCTGGACGCCTGCCGGGCCGAGGATGCGAAGATCTGGCCGCAGGTCTCGACGGAGCAGTTGCCCGCCATACAGTGGATCGTGATGGTGTCGATCGCGTGGGTACGCTTGCCCGAGTGGTTCGGGCTCAGCTTGGTGTAGCTGACGAGAGGGCTGTTACTCATGGTCGTCGTCTCCTTTCCCGTTGCTGAGCTCCTCGAGGATCTCACTGGTGACGGCCTCGCCGGGCTTCAGCTCGATGTCGTTGGTGTTCTGGTTGGTTTTCATATTGATCCCTCCTATGGAAAAAGGGCGAGCCCGTGGGCCCGCCCGTGTTATTAGTCGATCAGCAGGCCCTCGGTGTTGAGCTGCTTGACCGCTGCCTCGATGGCATTGTTGACGCTTTCCTCGTTCAGGTCGAAGCCCTTGGACTTCAGGAACTCGAGGACGTACTGCTTCTTCTCGTCGCCGCGGCCCTGTCCGACGTAGATCTGCTCAGCAGCAGCGACGCCGATCTTGGCCCATGCCACCAGCTCGCTGCGCTGCTGCGCGGTGGTCTTGCTCTTGATCCACGGGATCAGGAACACGCTGACCACGGTGGCGGTCAGAGCGATGACTGCGTTGACGACGGGTGTGATGTCGATGGTGTTCATCCTTTTGCCTCCGTTTCTTCAGAGCTCCCGGTCTGATCCGGGAGCGGGTTGCCGTCCGCGTCGAGCCCGTGGCGGTTTCTGCTGACCTTTTCCCCGAGGCTCTTGGCGGCGTATGTGATTAAATAGCCGATGCAGGCCGTGAAGATGGTGCTCGTCAGGTCGCTGACGGGATCCAGCCCACGGGCTGCCAGTGTGTAGGACGCGATCGGGCAGACAGAGGCCACGATGGCCGCCCAGTAGGCGAGCCTCTTGCTGGCCTCGATCTTCTTCTTTTTCGACCGGCGCCGGCGGCGTCTGGCTGCCATGTCTGCCTCCTTCCTACTCGAGGATCGCTTGGATCCCCTGCTTGGTCAAAAAGTCCTTTTGCTCGTGTTTTACCTTGGCCGCGTAGTCGAGGGCCGCGTGCATATCCCCGTTGCACTTGGCGTCAGGGATGCGCTGCACGGCCTTGGCTGTGGCCTCAGCGAGGGCGATCGCCGCGTTGGTGCTCTGGATGGCAAGGAGCTGAAGCTCCTCCCGGGCGTGTTCGCGCTCCTCAGCCTTTGCGCGGGCCGTCGCCTCCTGTTGTTCTCGCTTTTTCTCGCGCTTTTGGATCCTGTGCTCCAGCAGCCAGAAGAAAAAGCCGGTCACGGCAGTCGGGATCCCCATCATGGCGATCAGGCTGCCGATGCTCATTTCAATCATAGACTCACCTCACAAAATTGGAGGGCCGCGAGCTGCGGCCCTCCGTATTTTTTAGGCTTCTTCCTCGAAGTAGCCCATGTCGACGAGATACTGATGGACGCGGGCCTTCAGCTTCGCGGGGACGTTGTCCTCGGTGATCTTGCCCATGATGATCTCGCCTGCATAAAGACGTACCAGCATTGTGCGCTCCTCCTTTCCTGAAAAAGTCAGTAACAGCCACGCGAGGGCCCGGGCGATCATTTGGTCGCCCCTTCCTCCGCGGTGCCGGCGTTTGCCGCCGCCTCGAGTGCGGCGATGGCGTCCTCGACCTGCTGGCGCAGTTTCTTCGGGACGTCGTTGATGGTCATGGTGGAGCCCTCACGGGTCAGCTCTCTGACGTACAGCTCGACGATCTTGCTCATACCGTCGCCTCCTCTCCGTAGACCACGTCGGCCAGCTCCATGATGCAGCCCTTCAGCAGCTCAATGGTGTCAGCCTGCTCGGCGATGGTCTTGTCCTTCTCGGCCGCTTCGGCCTCCTTCTGGTGCAGCTCTTTGATGCTGTCGCTCTTGTGCTTAATCATGCAAAGTTACCTCCGATCGACTGGATGTAGCAGGTTTCGGTTGCAGAGCCACGGAGCAGCTTCACCTTGACCTTGACGCCCCAGTCGCTCGCGGTCTTGGTCGTGTTGGTGAAGAAGTGCTTCTGGCTGTTCAGGGCCTTGGTGGTGATGTCCTCCCATGTCGGGCTCGCGTCGTTGCCGTTGTTGCAGATCCAGACCTGAAGCGTGCAGCCGGCCGGGAAATTGCCCTGAATATTGACGAGGGCCTTGGTCGGCATGGCGTCGGCCGTCATGGCGACGGTCTGGACAAACTCGACGGAGGTGACGGCCTTGGTGAAGGTCAGCGTCCTCACGACGGAGGCGTCCTTGGCGTCGGTGGCCTTGATGGTGAGGGTGTGCTGCCCATTGGTCAGCTTGAGCCACTGGTCGCCCGTCAGGCTCAGGGTGTTGGTCTGGCCGAGGGTGGCGGTGTAGCTCTTGATCGCCACGCCGTCCAGAGACTCGATGACGTCGACCTGATGGCCGTCGGCGTCGGTCACGACGTACTCATACGTCGGGGCCGCGCTGCTGAAGCTGCCGAGGTCTCCGTCTCTGCCGCTGATGACGGGTGCCCGGTTGTTGATGACCGTTCTGGAGGCGCTCGTGGTGTATGCGGACTCGGCGCCAGCTGCGTCGTATGCCTTGACGCGGAACTGGATCGAGGTGGAGCCGTAGGTCACGGCCACGGAGTAGGTGCGGGCCGACCCCTTGTAGATCTGCGTCCATGTGCCGGAGTCCACCTTTTTCTCGAGGATGTAGCCAGAGAGGTTGCCGTCCGAGTCAGTGGAGGCACCCCATGTCACGGTGATATTTTCGCCGCC
>SFKX01000038.1 GCA_004553625.1 Clostridiales bacterium
CCGGCGCCCAGGCGAGCATCGGGAAGCCGTTCGAGCGCACCGCGGCACGCCCGGCGATCTCCGCCGCGGGCGACAGGGGCGTTTCGCGCAGCTCCTCGGGCAGCGGCGTTTCCGGGGGGGAGCCGGACGTGTCCGGCACGGCGGTGGGCGCGGCGGTATTCTCCGGCGCTTCCGCGCCGGACGGGCGGCGGAGCAGCGAGACGACGCCGATCACCGCGCCGAGAAGCAGCACCGCGAGCAGCGCCCAGAGAACGATGCGCCCCGCGCGCGGGCGCGTTTTGAGCGCCGTGCCGCCGGAATGGTCAGAGCGTTTTGCCATAGGTCTTTTATCCTTTTATCTTTTTTGGAAAAAAGAGACCCGCGGGAGCGGGTCTCTATATAAGACGGAAGGGGAGCGGAAATCGTTCACTCCGCCGCGATCATGTAATAATATACCGGCTGACCGCCGCTCACAAGGGAAACGTCCGCCTCCGGGAAGCAGGAGGTGAGACTGTCGGCAACGCCGCTCGCGTCGGTCTCGGTCACGTCCTGGCCGTAATACACGGTGAGGAATTCCGGCTCAAGCTCGCCGAACGCCCAGTTGAGCTCCTTGAGGAGCGTCGGGAGACTGGCGTAGCTGCCGAGGAGCTTCCCGTCGAGCAGCGCGAGATACTCGCCCGCGTGGATGATGTGACCGTCGTAGTCCGAATCGCGCGCGGCATAGGTCACGAGCGCGGTATGGACGCGCGCGGCGCTCTCCTTGAAGGATTCCTCCAGATCGTCGGGCGACTGGTCGGGGTCCATGTAGGCAAGCGCGGCGACGCCCTGCGGCACGGTGCGGGTCGGGATGACGCGCACGGCCTTTTCCGTGAGCGGAATGCACTGCTCCGCCGCCATGATGATGTTCTTGTTGTTCGGGAACACGAACACGGTGGAGGCGGGGGTTTTGTTCACCTCGCGGAGGATGTCGTCCGTGGAGGGGTTCATCGTCTGGCCGCCGGTCACGATCCGGTCGGCGCCGAGAGAACGGAAGAGATCGGCCATGCCGTCGCCGGCGCACACGGCGACGAAGCCGACTTCCTTCTCGGCGGGGGTGATTTCCGGCTCGGCCTCGGCCTCCGGCGCGGGGGCGGCGGGCGCGGCGGCGGTCTCCCTGTCGGCGAGAGAGGTGTGCTGGTTGCGCATATTCTCGATCTTCACGGTCTGGAGCGGGCCGTAGCGCAGCGCTTCGGTCAGCGCGCGGCCCGGCGCGTCCGTGTGGACATGGACCTTGATGATATCGTCGTCCTCCACGAGCACGAGCGAGTCGCCGAGACTCTCGAGGAAGCTGCGCAGCAGCTCGGGATCGCGCTGCTTTTCACGCGCGACGATGAACTCGGTGCAGTAGGTGAACGTGATCTCCTCGTCGTCGATCGCGGAAAACTCCGCGCTCGTTCTGGTCTCGGTTACGGGAGCCTTGGCGACGAACTTCCCCTGCAGGCAGAGCAGCATGGCGTTGAGAATGACAACATAGCCCTGGCCGCCGGCGTCCACAACGCCCGCCTTCCTGAGCACGGGGTTCATATCCACGGTTTTGGCAAGCGTTTCGCGCGCCACGGCGAGAGCGTCGGCAAGAAGCTCTTCGATATCGGTCACGCCGGCCTTGATCCGCTCGGCGGCGGCCTCCGAGGCGCAGCGGGACACGGTGAGCACCGTGCCCTCGGCGGGCTTCATAACGGCCTTGTAGGCGGCGTCCACGCCGTCGCACATCGCCCTGGCCCAGTCTGCGGCGCTGCACTCGGCCTTGCCGCGCAGACTCTTGGCGAGCCCGCGGAACAGCAGGGAGAGGATAACGCCGGAGTTGCCGCGCGCGCCGCGCAGCAGCGCGGAGGCGGCGGTGTCGGCGGCGTCGCCGACGGCGGAGGGCGTGCGGCCGCGCAGAGCGGCTGCGGCGGCGGACATGGTCAGAGACATGTTTGTGCCGGTATCGCCGTCCGGCACGGGGAAAACGTTAAGCTCGTTGAGTTGCTGGCGGTTCTCGTCCAGCGCGGCCGAGGCGCAGAAGATCATCTCCGCGAATACCTGACCGCTGATTGTATTTCTCACTGCGGGGCTTCCTCCTTGGCTGAATCAGTCCATCGTCATGGAATCTACATAGACGTCCACCTGACGGACGGAAACATCCGTAGCGGAGGAGACCTTGTAGCTGACTTCGTTCATAATGCTGCTGCAAAGCGCGGCGATATTCACACCGTGATCGACCACAATGTGCAGCTCGATCGTAATGCTTCCGTCGTCGTTGGGCGTGACGGAGACGCCCTTGGTCATAGACTCCCGACGGAGAAGCTGTACCAGACCGCCTTCCTTGGCGCGCCCGGCCATGCCTTTGACGCCGAAGCAGCGCGTCGCCGCATCTCCGGCCAGCCACGTGAACACGTCCGAGCTGATGCAGATGGAGCCTCTTTCGTTGTCGAGTTTTACCATGGCAAGTCTTCCTTTCCACAAATCGATTTATAATTATAAAGCAGATTGTCGAAAAGTACAAGGCTTTTCTTGCCGTCGAAAACGGGAAAAGCATACCAAAATTCAAGGGAAATCCTGCATGATTCCGGCAAAAATGAGAGAAAAAACCCCTGTACAAGCTCTTTACATCAGCGGTAGGGCGTGGTAAAATGACTCTGTTCGCAAATACGTTTCGGAAAGCCCTGCCATATTTCCGGAACAGGAGCAAAAAATTATAGGAGATGAATCGAATGGTAAGAAAGCTTAAGTCCATGGACGGCAATACCGCTGCCGCCCACGTGTCCTATGCATTTACCGAAGTCGCGGCAATCTACCCCATCACGCCGTCCAGCCCCATGGCGGACTACGTGGATCAGTGGTCTGCCGAGGGTCGGAAAAATGTGTTCGGCACCACCGTCAAGGTTGCGGAGCTTGAGTCCGAAGCCGGCGCCGCCGGCAGCGTGCACGGCTCTCTCAACGCCGGTGCGCTGACTACCACCTACACCGCCTCTCAGGGCCTGCTGCTGATGATCCCCAACATGTACAAGATCGCCGGCGAGCTTCTGCCCTGCGTGTTCCACGTTTCCGCCCGTGCGGTTGCGTCCCATGCGCTGAGCATTTTCGGCGACCACGGCGACGTTTACGCCTGCCGTCAGACCGGCTTCGCCATGCTGGCGGAGACCAACATTCAGGAGATCATGGATCTCTCCCCGGTGGCGCATCTGTCCGCCATCCAGGGCCGCGTCCCGTTCATCAACTTCTTCGACGGCTTCCGTACCTCTCACGAGATCCAGAAGGTCGCCGTTTGGGATTACGAGGATCTGGCCGACATGCTCGACTGGGATGCCGTCAAGGCGTTCCGCGAGCGCGCTCTCAACCCCGAGCATCCGACGATGCGCGGCTCCCATGAGAACGGCGATATCTTCTTCCAGAACCGCGAGGCTTCCAACAAGTACTACAACGCTCTGCCCGAGATCGTTGAGCAGAACATGGCGAAGGTCAATGCCAAGCTCGGCACCGACTACCAGCTCTTCAACTACTACGGCGCGCCCGACGCCGACCGCGTCATCGTTGCGATGGGCTCCATCTGCGACGTGGCCGAGGAAGTCATCGACTACCTGACCGCTCACGGCGAGAAGGTCGGCCTTGTCAAGGTCCGCCTGTTCCGCCCGTTCCGCGCCGACAAGCTCCTTGCCGCCATCCCCGAGACCGTCAAGAAAATCGCTGTTCTTGACCGTACCAAGGAGCCCGGCGCGCAGGGCGAGCCTCTGTTCATGGACGTTGTGACCGCGTTCGCCACCGCCGGCCGTCAGGCCAAGATCATCGGCGGCCGCTACGGTCTCTCCTCCAAGGACACGCCTCCGGCGTCCGTGTTCGCCGTTTATGACGAGCTCAGGAAGGACGAGCCGAAGAACCAGTTCACCGTCGGCATCGTGGATGATGTTACCCACCTCTCCCTCGCCGAGAAGTCCCGTGAGGAGACCCCCAACACCGCCGCGGAAGGCACCATCGAGTGCAAATTCTGGGGTCTCGGCGGCGACGGCACCGTCGGCGCGAACAAGAACTCCACCAAGATCATCGGCGACCACACCGATAAGTATATCCAGTCCTACTTCCAGTACGACTCCAAGAAGACCGGCGGCGTCACCGTCAGCCATCTGCGCTTCGGCGACAAGCCCATCAAGAGCCCGTACTACATCAACAAGGCCGACTTCGTCGCGTGCCACAACCCGTCCTACATCGTGAAGAACTTCCCGATGGTGCAGGACGTGAAGCCCGGCGGCATTTTCCTCATCAACTGCCAGTGGGATTTCGAGGAGCTCAACAAGCACCTCCACGCCGACGCGAAGCGCTATATCGCCAAGAACAACATCCAGCTTTACACCATCAACGCCATTGACCTCGCCGTCAAGGTCGGCATGGGCAAGCGCACCAACACCATCCTGCAGGCCGCGTTCTTCGCTCTGGCGAACGTGCTGCCCAAGGATGAGGCCGTCAAGTACATGAAGGACGCCGCCGAGCACTCCTACATGAAGAAGGGCATGGACGTCGTCCAGAAGAACTGGGACGCCATCGACGCCGGCGCCGGCGCCCTCGTGAAGATCGACGTTCCGGCCGACTGGGCGAACGCCGCCGAGGAAGCGCACGTCGAGCATCTCGAAGGCCCCGAAAAGACCGTCGCCATGGTCCGCAACATCATGGAGCCGGTCGGCCGCATGAACGGCGATTCTCTGCCGGTCTCCGCTTTCGTCGATTACGCCGACGGCACCTTCCAGCAGGGCGCCGCTGCGTATGAGAAGCGCGGCGTTTCCGTCACCGTCCCCGAGTGGACCGCCGAGACCTGCGCGCAGTGCAACCAGTGCGCGTACGTCTGCCCGCACGCCACCATCCGTCCCTACACCCTCACCGCCGAGGAAGCCGCCGCGGCTCCCGAAGGCACCAAGATGGTCGATCACAAGATGTCCAAGGGCAAGTACAAGTACGCCCTGGCCGTCAGCCCGCTCGACTGCATGGGCTGCTCCGTGTGCGTGAGCGTCTGCCCGACCAAGTCCCTCAAGATGGTCGGCCAGGAGAGCCAGCTCGGCGAGCAGAAGGTCTTTGACTACATGGTCAAGGACGTCACCGTCAAGTCCGACGTTGCCGGCACCGACAACGTCATCAAGTCCCAGTACCTCAAGCCGTATCTGGAGTTCTCCGGCTCCTGCGCCGGCTGCGCCGAGACGAGCTACGCCCGCCTCGTCACCCAGCTCTTCGGCAGCCGCATGTACGTCTCCAACGCCACGGGCTGCTCCTCCATCTGGGGCGGACCGGCTGCCACTTCTCCGTACTGCATGGACAAGAACGGCAAGGGCGTTGCCTGGGCGAACTCCCTCTTTGAGGATAATGCCGAGAACGGCTACGGCATGTACCTCGGCCAGAAGGTGCTTCGCGAGAAGTACATCGAGGCCGTCAAGGAACTGATCGCCGTGCCTTACGTCGATGAGGACATCGCCGCTGCCGGCAAGGAATATCTCGACACCGTCAACGACGGCGAGAAGAACACCGCCGCCACCGAGAAGCTCATCGCCGCCATCAACGCCAATCCGAGCGTGCCCACCTGCGAGTGCGACGCCTGCAAGCTCGCCCGCAAGGTCCTCGAGGGCAAGAACTACCTCGCCAAGAAGTCCGTCTGGATCTTCGGCGGCGACGGCTGGGCGTTCGACATCGGCTTCGGCGGACTCGACCACGTCCTGGCCTCCGGCGAAGACGTCAACGTGTTCGTGTTCAACACCGAGGTGTACTCCAACACCGGCGGACAGGCCTCCAAGGCCTCCAACATCGGCCAGGTCGCGCAGTTCGCGGCGGCCGGCAAGGAGATCAAGAGCAAGTCTCTCGCCGAGATCGCCATGACCTACGGCTACGTCTACGTCGCTCAGGTCGCTATGGGTGCGAACATGGCGCAGACGCTCAAGGCCATCAAGGAAGCCGAGGCGTGGCACGGCCCGTCCCTCATCATCGGCTACTCCCCCTGTGAGATGCACTCCATCAAGGGCGGCATGGCCAACTGCCAGCTGGAGATGAAGAAGGCGGTTGACTGCGGCTACTGGAACCTCTTCCGGTACAACCCGGCGGCCGAGAAGCCCTTCTCGCTCGACAGCAAGGAGCCCAAGGGCGGCTATCAGGACTTCCTGAAGAACGAGGCCCGCTACGCGCGTCTTGCCACTTCCTTCCCCGATCGTGCCGCCGAGCTCTTCGAGAAGAACGAAGAGAACGCCAAGGCCCGCTACGAGCACCTGCTCAAGCTCAAGGCGCTGTACGAATAATTTCCAATCGCAAAAAGGAGCTGGGAGAAATCCCGGCTCCTTTTCTGTCCAAAGCCCTCCCCTTGACCGGGCGGCGTGATTTGTGATATGTTTACAGGTACAATTCAAGTCGAAAACGGATGAGGGGAGGAGAACCATGCACCTGGATCAACGGACGAGCGCCAATCTGGACTATCTGAAAGCGTTTGCGGCGTTTCTTGTGGTGCTGGGACACGGCATTTCCTATTACGCCTACCGGTATTCCCTGCCGGTTTTCGCCGGCATTGCCGAGGATCTGATCTATCAGGTGCATGTGCCGCTCTTTTTCACGATCTCCGGCTTTTTGTGCCACCGGCAGCCGCTGCGCGCGT